>NZ_MUBM01000612.1:8860-9007 GCF_002154505.1 Streptomyces carpinensis
GGCCGCCGCCGGCTCGCGCGACCCCGACTCCGCGGTCGGTACCCGCCGCACCGCGCGGCTCCTCGCCGACCGCCTCGGCGTACCCGTCGTCCCCGCCTACGCCTCCGCCGCCAGGCCCACCGTCCCGGCCGCCCTGCGCGCCCTCGC
>NZ_MUBM01000613.1 GCF_002154505.1 Streptomyces carpinensis
AGCAGGGCGAGCGCCAGCCCGATGCGCCAGCCCCAGCGCAGGTTCGGCAGGAACTGGTCCACCGCGAAACCGCCGCCGATCAGGGCGAGGGCGGTGCGCAGCCAGGCCAGGAAGGTGCGCTCGTTGGCCAGCGAGAAGCGGTAGTCCGGGGTGTGGCCCTCCTTCCTGACCTCCTCGGGGGCGAACCACAGGCGGACGTTCCGTACGAGTTCGATCACGCCAGGGACCTTACTCAGGCGGGGACGGCGGCGGACCGGGTGGTCATCTCACCCCATGGACCGGTAGGCCTTCAGCCGCTCGTAGGCCGCGAGGCCGTCCGGCACCCACTCCCACTCGCGCAGCCGGCGCTCCACCTCGTCCTGCGGCAGGAAGTCGTGCCAGGCGACCTCCTCGGCCTGCGGCCGCACCGGCAGCTCGCAGCGGACCTGGTACACCGCCGACCACCAGCTCCGGCCGGCGCCGTCGTCGTACAGGAACTTGAACAGGTACTCCGGCCGGGGCAGCCCCGTGACCCCCAGCTCCTCCTCGGCCTCGCGCAGTGCCGCGTCGTCGTAGCTCTCGCCGGCCGCGACGACCCCGCCGACGAACATGTCGTGGAGCGAGGGGAAGACCAGCTTGGTGGCGGTGCGGCGGTGCACGAAGAGCCGGCCGTCGGCGTCCCGGGCCTGGACGAAGACGCAGCGGTGCCGCAGTCCCTTGCCGTAGACCTCGCCGCGCGGGAGCTGTCCCACGACCCGGTCGTTGTCGTCGACGATGTCGAGAATCTCCTCCGCAGGGTTCATACCGACATCCAAGCAGGGACCGCCGCGGCCGTCGGACCGCCCGCCGAACGGGTGGCCCGGCGCGTGCCGGTCAGCGGTGCTGGAGGTCGCGTTCCTCGGCGCGATCGTCACGGGCATCGTCCTCCTCGGCCTGCACCCGGCCATGCCCTGCGGCACGGCGGTGCGCGCCGATGTCGGTGCGCAGCCGGTCG
>NZ_MUBM01000614.1 GCF_002154505.1 Streptomyces carpinensis
AACGGCCTCCGGAGCCGTATGCGCAGGTTCGGATCCTGCCCGGGGCCGCTCGCTGAGGATCAGCAGAGATCAAGCGCTGACCAAGGCCGATGCCGACAGAAAGCTCGACCGGCTGTGCGGCGAGTGTTCGCCGGCGTCTGCTCGGGTGCGGTGAGGGTCGAGAAGTGGCCTTGGCCGGGATGGACGTGAAGGCGTGCGCCCGGTCTCGCCGCGGCGAAACGGCGGGCGTGCCGGAGCGGGACGGTGGTGTCGGCGTCCCCCTGGTGGATCGTCGTGGGCACTCTGATCGACTCGACGTCGAAACCCCAGGGGCGGGTCGGCACGCGCAGATCCTGCCCGGCTCCCCAGCTGCCGCGGTGGAACGCTCGAAGGTAGTTGCTCGGGAAGGCCGCGCGCGCCCGACTGGGCGAGGGCACACCAGTCGCTGGCGGGCATCTCGCTGGTCGCCAGGCGAAGGAGCAGTCCTGGTGTCCGGCGCGCCGGCGTAGCCAGGCAGCCCAGAAACCAGCCACCGAATGCCGGAGCGTGCCGAGCAATCTGCAAGGACGCGCTGCCCGGCTGCCATCCGGCGGGTGGGCCAGACAGCGGGTCAAGGGGCGATGAGCAGCAGGCTGCCAACGCGGTCAGGCAGCTCGGACGCATATGCGGCCGCGAACGGGGTCTGCGTCCGATTTTTTCGAACTGCCCCGTGTCCTGGGGGCGACATCGACTGTCCGAAGCCCTGACGGTGGCGGCTCGCCGACTGCACGACGCGGACACGCCGCACCACACCATGCGCATCGCCGTCCGGCTCGTCGTGCGGCTGTTGTCAGGCGCAGAGCCTCGTGTGTGCCTCCCAGCGGGAGAACGTCAAACTGCGCGATCTCGCCCGCCGGATCGTCGACGCCAAGAACGCCGGATGACCGGCGGGAGGTGATCACCGGCGGGCGGCGGGAGGCGATGCGTCGAAAGTAGAGCTCTCCCGGCGTGTGGCGGTTGAGCGCTCACACCGCCGAGAGGGCTGTCGCGCCGCAACAAGAGTTATGCGGTGGGGAGGGTTTCGCCTTGGACGGCCTGGATGTCCAGCTCCACCCGCAGGGTGGTGCCGATGGCGGCGATGCCTGCCTGGAGGACCTGGTTGTAGTTCATGGCGAAGTCCTCGCGGCGCAGTTCCGTGGTCGCGCGGAACGCCGCCCGGGTGCCGCCCCAGGGGTCGGCGCCGG
>NZ_MUBM01000615.1 GCF_002154505.1 Streptomyces carpinensis
CGCCGACGGCGACGGCGACGGCACCGGGGACCTCGCGGGAGTCCGGGCGAGACTGCCCTACCTCGCGGAACTCGGCGTCGACGCGGTCTGGTTCACCCCCTGGTACGCCTCCCCGCTGGTGGACGGCGGCTACGACGTCTCCGACTACCGCAGCATCGACCCCGCCTTCGGCACCCTCGCGGAGGCCGAGAAGCTCATCGAGGAGGCCGCCGAGCTCGGTATCCGGGTCATCGTCGACATCGTCCCCAACCACGTCTCCGACCGGCATCCGTGGTTTCGCGCCGCGTTGGAGGCCGGACCCGGCAGCCCGGAACGGGAGCTGTTCCACTTCCGGCCCGGCCGCGGCGAGAGGGGAGAACTGCCGCCCAACAACTGGCCGTCACAGTTCTCCGGCCCGACCTGGACCCGGGTGCCCGACGGCGAGTGGTACCTGCACCTGTTCACCCCGGAACAGCCCGACCTCAACTGGGCCCACCCGGCCGTCCGCCAGGAGCACGAGGAGATCCTGCGCTTCTGGTTCCAGCGCGGGGTGGCCGGCGTGCGGATCGACTCCGCCGCCCTGCTGGTCAAGGACGCCTCGCTCGCCGACTTCGAGGAGGGAGTGGATCCCCACCCGTACATCGACCAGGACGAACTGCACGACGTCTACCGCGCCTGGCGGGCGATCGCCGACGAGTACGGCGCCGTGTTCGTCGGCGAGGTCTGGCTCCCGGACACCGAGCGCTTCGCGCGTTACCTCCGTCCCGACGAACTCCACACCGCCTTCAACTTCAACTTCCTCGCCTGTCCATGGGAGCCGGACCGGCTGCGCCGCTCCATCGACGACACCCTCGCCGAGCACGCTCCCGTAGGGGCCCCGGCCACCTGGGTGCTGTGCAACCACGACGTCACCCGGACCGTGACCCGATACGGCCGTGCCGACACCTCCTTCGATTTCGCGAAAAAGACCTTCGGCACCCCTACCGACCTGCGACTGGGCACCCGGCGCGCCCGAGCCGCCGCCCTGCTGACCCTCGCCCTGCCGGGCTCCGTCTACCTGTACCAGGGCGAGGAACTCGGGCTCCCGGAGGCCGAGGTGCCGCTGGACCGCATCCAGGACCCCATGCACTTCCGCTCCGGGGGCGTCGACCCCGGACGCGACGGCTGCCGCATCCCCCTGCCCTGGAAGGAGGACGCCCCCTGGTGCGGCTTCGGGCCGGGGTCCGAGCCCTGGCTGCCCCAGCCCGAGGGCTGGCGCGCGTACGCCGTGGACCGGCAGAGCGCCGAGCCGGACTCGATGCTGAGGCTGTACCGGGAGGCCCTGCTCCTGCGCCGGTCCGTTCCGGGCTTCGGTGACGGAGCCATGACCTGGTTGCCGGCTGACAACGGTGTCCTGGCCTTCGCCCGGACACACGGCGTGGTCTGCGTGGTCAACCTCTCCGACCACCCCGTCGAACTCCCGCCGTACGAGTCGCTGTTGCTGGCCAGCGGACCGCTCGACGCCGAGGGCCTGCTGCCGCGGGACACGGCGGTGTGGCTGCGGACCTGACCGTACGACGCGCCCGAAGCAGCCTGTCCGTGCCCGACCGTGGGCCACGGACAGGGCTTCGCGCGTCGAAGGACGCCGTCAGCGGTGCGGAGGAGGCCTTGCGATCCGCAACAGGTCTGCACTCGGATGCATATTGCCTTGCATCATCGCGCAACTTATCGATAACTGGCGTAAGAAGTGGGACAGTCGCGCCTGACGGGCCCAGCGCCACCGGCGGTCCGTGTCCCCGAGCGGTCCCCCGGCCACCCGACAGAAGTGAGCCCAGATGTTCCCGAGACGCCCTCGCGCACGTACCGGCGGGAGAGCCGCCGCCCTCGTCTGCGCCTTCCTCGCCCTCGGCACGGCGATCGACGGCGTCGCCGCGGCCGCGCCCGCCTCCGGGCCGACCTCCCCGGTCCGCGCCCGGCCGGCCGTCACCCGCGCCGCTCTGGACCCCGC
>NZ_MUBM01000616.1 GCF_002154505.1 Streptomyces carpinensis
TGGCCGGCACCCCCCGCGGCGTACGGCGCCGCCACCGGACAGGCGACCGGGCACACCTCTTCCCGCCGAGGCTTCTGCCCCGGGCCTGCGCGTCAGCCGCCTTCCCGGCAGCCGGGCCGGTGGCATCGGCCGGATGCCCGATCAGCGGCCGAAGAGGTATGCGTCCCGGTCCGGCGTGCGGTGGTCACGGCCGCTCCGCGTCCCGCCCGGGTGGCGGCGCCGTGCTCGCCCGCAGGACCAGCCGGGTGGGCACGAGGGTCGTACCCCGTTCCGGCCCCTCCCGGCGCATCTTGCGCAGCACGGCCTCGACGCACAGCCGTCCCACCTCGGCGAAGTCCTGGTGGACGGTGGTCAGTGGGGGCAGGAAGGAGGACGCCTCGGGGATGTCGTCGAAGCCGATGACGCTGACGTCCTCTGGCACACGCCGACCGCGTTCGTGCAGGGCGCGCAGCAGTCCGAGGGCCATCTGGTCGTTGGCGGCGAAGACGGCCGTGCAGTTCTCGCGGGCGGCGAGTTCAAGGCCGGCGCGGTAGCCCGATTCCGCTGTCCAGTCCCCGCGTACCAGCGGCGGCGGGACATGTCCGGCTTCGGTGAGGGCGGCGCGCCAGGTGTCCGCGCGGCGCTGCGCGGCGAAGGAGCCCTCCGGGCCGCCGAGGTGCCAGACCGTCTGGTGGCCGAGGTCCAGTAGATGCCGGACGGCGGTGCGGGTACCGCCGGCCTGGTCGGTGTCGACGACCGTGTAGTGGTCACCGGCGTCGGAATCGACGACGACGACCTGGACATGCGGCGGCAGCGTGATCGTCGCCGCGTCGAGCAGGTGGACCTCCATGATGACGATCACCGCGTCGACAGCGAGTTCCTCCAGACGGGTGAACGCGCCGCGCACCTCGTCCTGGGTGGGTATCGCGACAGGCAGCAGTGTCACCGCGTAGCCCTCGTGCGCCGCGGAGGTGGCGATCGCCTCGAGCGTGCGCACGTTCCCGGTGGTGGCCAGCGTGAAGGTGATGACGCCGATGGTGCGGAACTCGCCGCGCTTGAGGGCGCGGGCCGCACTGTTGGGCCGGTAACCGAGTTCCTTCATCGCCGAGAGCACCGCCCGGCGGGTCTCCTCGTTCACTCCGGCGTAGCCGTTGGACACCCGGGAGACGGTCTGAGAGGAGACACCTGCCAGACGTGCCACGTCGGCCATGGACGCCGTGGTCCGGTCACGGCGTCGGGCCCGGGCGCGCTTGGGGGTGGCGTCACCCTGTTCACCGGTGGTCTCGGCGGCCTCGGTGGCAGGGCTGGTCACGTTCGCCGAGGTTCTCGAAGCCCTGTCCACAGGTCATCAGCCGCCTTCCCGTCCACGCTCCACTGTTCCCTGGGACCTCTTGACCGTCGCCATCGGGGCAGTGTAGACATGCCGCCATCGGATGTTTACGTAAACATTACAGCGCATCGCGCGCTTTTTTTTCACGGTCGATGTTTACGTAAACAT
>NZ_MUBM01000617.1 GCF_002154505.1 Streptomyces carpinensis
GGTCGATGTTTACGTAAACATCGGTGAGGGCGTGCCGCCCGACTGTCCCGGCCCACGCCATCGGTGCTCGAATCCGGACGAACGAGGAACGACATGACGACGCTGCAACCACCGGCAGCCGCCGCGCCGAGGCCGGCGCCGCCCCCGACGAGAAGGGATCGCCGCTCCTGGACGGGGTGGGGGTTCATCGGTCCCTTCGTGGTCGTCTTCGCCCTGGTGTTCCTGGCCCCGATCGCTTACTCCGTATACCTGAGTCTCTTCCGTGACCAGCTCATCGGCGGAACCACGTTCGTCGGCCTCGACAACTACCGGCAGGCGCTGCACGACGAGAACTTCTGGGCCGCGCTCGGCCGTGTCTCCCTCTTCCTGTGCGTCCAGGTGCCGATCATGCTCGGCATCGCCCTTCTGGTGGCCCTGGCCCTGGACAGCGGGCGCCTCTACGGCAAGAGCTTCTTCCGCATCTCGATCTTCCTCCCCTATGCGGTGCCCGCGGTCGTCGCCACCCTCATGTGGGGCTTCATGTACGGCAGCCGCTTCGGCCTCGTCGGCGACATCAACGACGCCTTCGGCCTCTCCCTGCCCGACCCGCTCTCCCCCGACCTGGTGCTCGCCTCGATCGGCAACATCGTCACCTGGGAGTTCGCCGGCTACAACATGCTGATCTTCTACGCCGCGCTGCGCGTCATCCCGCACTCCCTCTACGAGGCCGCCGAGATCGACGGAGCCAGCCAGATACGCGTCATCACCGCCATCAAGCTGCCCGCGATCCGCGGAGCCCTCGTCATTGCGACGATCTTCTCCATCATCGGCAGCTTCCAGCTCTTCAACGAGCCGAGCGTCCTGCAGAAGCTCGCCCCCAACGCCATCACCACGGACTACACCCCCAACTACTACACGTACTCGCTGTCCTTCTCCGGTCAGCAGCACAACTACTCCGCGACGGTCGCCATCGTCATGGGGCTGATCACGATGGTCATCGCCTATGTCGTCCAGCTGCGCGGCATGCGCAAGGGAGTGTGAAGCAGCGATGACCAGTACCGTCACACCGGCCCCCGCCGCCCCCTCCGGCAC
>NZ_MUBM01000618.1 GCF_002154505.1 Streptomyces carpinensis
TAAGAGACTGGTCGGGGGCGGGTGCGGGCGCCGCGCACGGCGGTCTCGTGGGCGAGCAGCCGGGCCGCCGCGAGGCCCATGGGGTCGGCGGTGGCGGCTGCCGCGCACACCGCGACGCGGGCCGTTCCGGCCCGGACCACGATGCCCGTGCCGATGTGCCGCCACTGCCGGGACGGCCCCGATCGGCCGCCCGAACTGCTCGGGCGCCCGGGCGTGTTGCGCGGCCGGTTCGCACCCGACCGGCCGTGCCTCCTGGTCGTCCGGCGGCGCGGGCGATGAGCGGCGCGACGACGGACGGCGCGGCGACGGGCGGGCCGGCAGAGGGTGTTCGGGCCGTGGAGGCAGGCACCCGGGAGGCGGAGGCTATTCGGGCACGGTGAAGTAGCGGGCGAAGGCGGGCACGATGTCCTGCTCTCCCACCCTGCCGTCGGAGTCGGCGTCGAGCGCGGCGGCGGTGGTCTTCGCGATGTCGTCCGGTACGCCGAGCACCTTGAGCATGCGCACGGTGTCGGCGACGGTGGCGGCCCCATCGCCGTCGGTGTCCGCGACGGCCAGGGCGGCGTGCAGGAAGGGGCGGGCGATCTCGGCGAAGCGCTCGGGGTTGTCGCGCAGGCGCTTGACCGCGCCGGTCACGAACTCCTCCCGGGTGATGCGCTGGTCGCCGTCGCGGTCGGCGATCCCGGCCATGCCCTGCCAGAACGCCTCCGCACCGGCGTACAGGGCCTGGCCCTTGTCCGAGCGGGCGGTGGCGCCGAACTCGGCGAGCAGCGACTTGGCCGCCGCGCTGAAGTCCTCGCGGTCGATCCAGCCGTTGCCGTCCTGGTCGAAGGTGGCGAACCGGGCCGCGATCCTGCGCTCGTACTCGCTGCTGACCATCTCTTCTCCGGCTGCCTCACGTGTGGTTTCGTCTGGCAGGGAGCGTACGACGCCGAAGGCGGGAAACCGACGGTTGCACCACCTACGAGTTCTTGCGCGCCTCACGCGGACAGGGGTTCCTCGTCCACCGCCGCCGCGAGGTCCGGGTAGACGTCGAAGAGACGGCGCACGCCGAGGGCGCCGAGGACCCGGTTGACGTGAGAGCCCTCGACGGCGCCGCCGGCTGGGAGGATCAGCCGCAGCCGGCCCCGGCAGGAGCGGATCAGGCGGCGGGCCGCGATGAGGACGCCGACGCCGCTGGAGTCGCAGAAGAAGACGTCCGAGAGGTCCAGCACGAGGTCGTGCCGCCCCTCGGCCACCACGTCGTGGACCCGTTGGCGCATCACCGGCGAGGTCACCAGATCCAGTTCGCCCGCGACCCGGATCACACTCCACTCGCCCTGCTCGTCGCCGGTCACCTTGAACGCCACGCCTGCCCTCCGTTCGCCGGAACTTCCCCGGAACCGCCCGGAAACGGAAGCAGTTCCTACGCTTGTTTCCGCGCGGCTGCCCAGCGGCCGTTCCCCCAAACGCCGGACGACAAACCGAGGTCGTTCATCGAGGGTCTTGTTTCAGTCATCTTCAATCGTGTTCGATCAGACTTGATCTGGAGGCACGGGGTAAGCCACCTCGTACGGCCCTTACCACCTGCGGCTCCTCTGGGGCGCGCAATGCAACAAAGGGGCGTGCGCTGTCGGACGTGCCGACTACATTCGATGTGACCAGACAGACAGGCTGGACCGGGACGGATCAGGACAGAAGCAGGGCAGCGAGACAGCAGGCAGCAAGCCGGGCATGAAGGGGGCCGCATGGCGAACACGGACGCACCGCCCCGCTGGGACCGCGGAATGCAACAGCGGCTCGCACGCGGCGAGGCGGCCGCCCTGGGTGAGCTCTACGACCGGTTCGCCTCGCTCGTGCACGGCCTCGCGCACCGCGTGCTCGGCGACGAGAAGGCCGCCGACAGCATCACCCGCGAGGTCTTCGCCCACGTCTGGCAGCACCCCGACGCCTACGACCCCCGGCAGGGGCCGCTGCGCTCCTGGGTGGCCGCGCTCACCCACCGCCTCGCCGTGCAGCGTCTGCGCACCACCGAGACCGCCGCCCTCGCCCGCGGCGGCGAAGGCTCCGCGGAGGAACTGGAGGGCAAGGTGCGCCGCGCCTCCGTGGCCGCCCGCGCCGACTACATCGTCCACTCCATGCCCGCCCCGCTGCGCGCCGCCCTGGAACTGGCCTACTTCCAGCGGCGTGACTACCGGCAGACCGCCGTCCACCTCGGCGTCACCGAGGACGAGGCCCGCCGTCGGCTCCGCCTCGGCCTCCAGCTCCTGTCCAGCGCGCACGACGCCGCGGTCCTCGGGATGCCGCCCGAACACGGGGGTGCGGCATGAGCGGAGCGGGACCGTTCGAAGAAGGCGGCGGGCACTTCGAG
>NZ_MUBM01000619.1 GCF_002154505.1 Streptomyces carpinensis
GCCCCGTCCCCCCCACCCCCAGGAGGCCTGGTGTCCGTTCTCCTCGAGCAGCCCTCAAGCCTGGTCGCCTACCGCCCGAACAAGCCGACCGCGATGGTCGTCGTGGCGGACCCGCGCGTCCGTTCCACCGTCACCCGTCATCTGTGGGCGCTCGGAGTCCGTGACGTCATCGAGGCGTCGTCCGTCGCGGAGGCCCGTCCCCGCATCGGCAATCCACGTGACATCTGCGTCGCCGACGTCCACCTGCCCGACGGGTCCGGGCTCACCCTGCTGTCCGAGACCCGCGCCGCCGGCTGGCCCAACGGGCTGGCCCTGTCCGCCGCCGACGACATCGGCGCCGTTCGCAACGCCCTCGCGGGCGGAGTCAAGGGCTACGTCGTCACCGGCACCCGCACCAACGTCGGGCTCCCCACCCGACCGGGCGCAGCCCCCATCGGCGCCGCCCGGCTCCACCGCCGTCCCCCGGGTGCCCCGAGCCACCCGGGTGGCTACCGAGAGCTCTCCGGCCGCGAGGTCGAGGTGCTGCGGCTGG
The DNA here is from genome assembly GCF_002154505.1 of Streptomyces carpinensis. GTDB lineage: Bacteria > Actinomycetota > Actinomycetes > Streptomycetales > Streptomycetaceae > Streptomyces > Streptomyces carpinensis. The sequence goes on from NZ_MUBM01000619.1 coordinate 533, forward strand.
TCGCCGAGGGCCAGTCCAACAAGGCGATCGGCGTCTCGATGGGCCTGTCCGCGCTGACCGTCAAGAGCCACCTCGCCCGCATCGCCCGCAAGCTCGGCACCGGCGACCGCGCCGGGATGGTCGCCGTCGCCCTGCGGACCGGAATCATCCACTGACACCCGGGCCGCCCCACCGGCCCGCACCTACCGCACCTGCCCGCACCTGCATCCGACCCGGCCGTTCACCCGGCTTCTCCCCCGGCCGGCCGTCCCGTCCACCTCGCCCTCCATCCCTCCTCCGTCCCCCATCTGCCCGCCACCCGTCACCCGTCCGCCGCCGTGTTCACCCCTTC
>NZ_MUBM01000062.1 GCF_002154505.1 Streptomyces carpinensis
GCCAAGCCGGCCCGTGCCCGGGCTCGTCAGCCAGTTGCGGCGAGGGTTCACGAACGCGCCGCTCGGCTTGCGGCGACGGGCCGACCGGTTGCTCACTCCTCCGCGGCAGGCACGAGACCCGATCTCGCAATCGCCTGGCCGCCGCGCTCCCGGCTCAACCTGGCGCTGCGCGCACCGCTCCTCGTGTCGCGCGACGACGCCGGTGCCGGGTCGGGCGGCGCGTAAGCCTGGCCAGTACAGCGATGAGGGACCTGCTAGCCGTTCTCTCGGCCGGGCAGGGGCGCACCGTCCAGGAATGCGCGATAGGCATCGGCGCAGTCCGGTTCTATCTCCGGGGCGGACGGGGCGTAGCGGGTGTCGGTGCGGTCCCGTTTCGGACCCGAGACCCAGAACTCTTCCTGGGAGTCGACGTCGTAGAAGTTCCCGTCGGACATGCCCCCTGCCCGGCGCAACGTCCTGCCCTGGAAACGGGCGGTCTGCCACGTCTTGGAGAAGTCCACCCAGCCGATCCAGGACGGCCCGCGGTCGGTGTCGTATCCCGTCTTCAACTGCACGAACATGATCCGTCGAGGCATGGGGACAGTTTGGCACGTCGTTGCCGGCAGCCGCGTATACGCCACAGCGCGTGAGCCGGCGGTACGCCACGAGGCGCGGCCCGTGAGGCATCGGGCGTCGACGGCCTTCCCCGGCTCGACGGTCCCGTCGGGGATGCCGGGCA
>NZ_MUBM01000620.1 GCF_002154505.1 Streptomyces carpinensis
CCTGGACGAACTCGTCGCCCACCTGGACGAGCTGGTCGCGCGGGCCGACGCCGGCGGGACCGTCGACGAGGGCGTGGGCATCACCGGGGCCACCTGCCTGTACGCCATCTACGACCCTGTCTCCGGGGTGTGCAGCGTCGCCAGCGCCGGCCACCCGGGTCCTGCCCTGGTCCGCCCCGACGGCACCGTCACCTTCCCCGACACATCCCCCTCGCCGCCCCTGGGGCTGGCCGGCGGTCTCCCGTTCGAAACCGCCGCACTTCAGCTGCCGGAGCGCAGTCGGCTGGCCCTGTTCACGGACGGACTGGTCGAGAACCGCCGGCGCGACCCGGACACCGGCCTGGCGCTGCTGCGAGACGCCCTGGCCCGCTCCGGCCCCGGCCTCACCCCGGAGGAGACCTGCCAGGCGGTCCTGGGCGCCCTGCTCCCCGAACGCCTCAGCGACGACGTCGTCCTGCTCGTCGCCCGCACCAGGCTGACGGACCCCGGCCAGGTCGCCGACTGGGAGGTGCCCGCCGACCCGGCGGCCGTCTCACGCGTCCGCTCCGAGGCCGTCCACCAGCTGGATGCCTGGGGCCTGAACCTGATGGCCTTCAGCACCGAGCTGATCGTCAGCGAGCTGGTCACCAACGCCATCCGGTACGGCGCCCAGCCCATCCACCTGCGTCTGCTGCACGATCGAAGCCTGATCTGCGAGGTCTCCGACGGCTCCAGCACCTCCCCGCACCTGCGCCGGGCCCGGGTCACCGACGAGGGCGGCCGCGGCCTGTTCCTGGTCGCCCGGTTCGCCCAGCGCTGGGGCACCCGCTACACCTCCCGGGGCAAGGTCATCTGGACCGAGCAGGCTCTCCACGGCGCAGGCCCGGAACCCGACCTGGACCTCGCCGACGTCCTCCTCGACCAATGGGACGCCTGACCGGAACCGCCGTACGGCCCGGTGACCGACGGCGGGTGCCCCCGGCACGCGTATGTTCCGCGGTCGGCCGGTGGGTGCTGCCCGTCGCGCTTCGCTGTCGGCCGGCGCAAGCAGGTGGCACCTGTCAGGCGAACACGGACAGCAGGAGAGCCATGCCGAGTCCGAACACGCCGACCAGTGTCCGGACCACGGTCTGGGTCTTGGTGGCCTGGGCAGGTCCATTCCGAACGACTCCTTCACCAGGCCTGCGGCGGCCGAGGCGATGGCGCCGCCGATGCGAGTCCTGCAGGACCTGCTTGAACGCTCCCCCGCCAACGATGACGAGGAGGATCGCAGGTATGGACTTCAGGCTGTCGGTCGGGGAGGCGCGGGTCTCCTCACCGGAGCGGCCGCTGCCGGCGACCCACACGACCAGGGCGAAGAGCGGTCCGGCGACCATCGCCACGAGCGGCTCCCCGACGAGGCCGAGGACGGCCCGGCGACCGTCGCAGGCGGCTGCTGGACCTGCCCGAGGACTGCGTGGGCCGCGACCTCGCCCAGCTCGGCGTCGAGGGACGACTGCCCGACGTCCTGGCCGGAGACGTCCGACCGGCCGGACGAGGTGGTCGTCCGGCACGGCCGGGTCCTGGTCATGAACCGTATGACCGTGGTCAAGGACGGAACGGCCGCTGGGTTCCGTCACCACCCTGCGGGACCGCACCGAACTCGCCCGGCTGGAACGCGAGATCGGATCCTTCCGCAGCACCTCGGAGCCGCTGCGTGCACAGGCCCATGAGTTCGCCAACCAGCTGCACACCGTCTCCGGGCTGATCCGGCTCGGCGAGCAGGAGGAAGTGGTGTGCTGCATCCGCGCGTTGAACCAGCGCCGTCAGTCGCTCGACATGACCAGCGGCCGGAGGGTGCGGGACACCGCGGTCGCCGCCCGGCTGATGGCCAAGGCCTCTCAGGCCGCCGAGCGCGAGGCGATCCCGCGCGTCTCGGACCGCACGGCACTCGACCGGCCGGCCCCCGAGGACGCCGCCGATGTGGCGACCGTGCTCGGCAACCTCGTCGACAACGCGATCGACGCCGCCACGACCGGACACAGTGCGGGTGCGGGTACTTCCACGCCACCGGCAACGCCGACGTCTCCCTGCGCTACGGCACCGCCGGCCGTCCGGAACGGCGCTACAGCCGGTGGACTTGAGCGTCGTCCGTCACGTCCGGGACCAAGCGCCGGCCCGATTCCCCACAGGATTCATCGTCGCCCTCGGCGCCTCCCCGCCCGGCCGGCGCCTCGTGATGTGTCACCTGTTCTCGTACTCGTCGTGGCGGCGCCACCAGAAGCCGGTCTCGTTGCGCCCGAGCGGCGCCCGGTCGAGCCACTGGTACATGCCCCACAGGACATCCAGCCCGCGCTCGTAGGCCGAGTAGGTGTGGTACACGACGCCGTCCTCGAGGGCGAACGCGCTCACGCCGGGCCCCTCTCGCCTGTACGTCGGCCAGTCGGTGCCGACCGTCCCCGCCATCTCGACCAGTACGGGACTCTCCTCGCCGGTCTCCGGCGGCCGTACGTCCATCGTGCGGAAGTTGTACTCGACGACTCCCGACTCCCACTCCTCCTTGGTGTGCGCCACCCCGAAGTCGTGGTTGAAGTCGCTGCCGGACGAGGAGGCCCAGGGGAAGCTCCAGCCCATCCGCCGCTTGTAGGCCCGCAGTTTCGCCAGCGGCGCCCGTGACACCGCGCAGAGCGTGACGTCGTGGTGCGCGAGGTGGACGACGGAGCCGTCGAAGCCGTCCGCGATCGCCGAGCAGGAAGGACACCCCGCCCGGTAGTCCGGCCCGAACATGAAGTGATAGACGATCAGTTGCGAGCGCCCTTCGAAGAGATCCGCCAGGGTCGCCGCACCCTCGTCGGTCTCGAAGCGGTACTCCTTGTCGACGCGCACCCAGGGCAGCTCCTGGCGCTGTCGCGCCAGTGCGTCGCTGCGCCGGGTCAGCTCCTTCTCGGCCTCCAGCAGCTCCAGCCGAGCAGCCAGCCACTCCTGACGTGTTCCGGTCTTGTGCGCGGTCATGGTCCGTGTCCCTTCCACGTCCTGCTGTCCTCGCTGTTCGTCCTGCCTTTGTCGTTCCGTGCCGTCCTCTCGCGAGCCCGGCATGATCCAGACGAGAGGCCCTAGTCGTCTTCCGCCGCCTCGGCGATGCGCTTGATGTTCGCCAGGCGCCGATCCCAGTCGGCCGCCAGCGAGGCCATCCACCGCGCCGTCGCGTCCAGCGCCGCGGGTCGCACCGCGTACCGCACCTCGCGTCCGACCCGGCTGCCGGAAACCAGTCCGGCGGCGTCCAGGACGGCGAGGTGCTTGACCACCGCCTGGCGCGACACCGGGAGCCGTTCGGCGAGGGTCGTCGCCGTGGCCTCCCCCTGTGCGGCGAGCAGATCGAGCAGCTGTCGTCGTGTCGGGTCGGCCAGCGCGGCGAGCACGCTGTCGACAGCCGCGCCGTCGCCGCGCCGTTCGTCCGTCACACGGACGACTGTTCTTCGGCGCGCTTCTTCAGCGCGTCGAGCTCCAGGGGCCAGCCACCGGTGTTGTCCTTCACCGCCCTGCTGCGCAGTTCCTCGGACCCGGCGAGCGTCGCGAACCCGCTTTCCACGACGCGGAGCCGTGTCGCGCCGCCCTCCGGGGTCAACGTGAACTCCACGAGGGTGCTGTTGTCCTCGCGCAGCTCTTCTCCGGGGAACGCGCTGGCCCAGCGGTAGGCCAGGTAGGTCGGCGGCTGGATCTTCTCCACGCGCACCGGGAAGTCTCCGTACTCGGGGTTCCTCGCCACCATCGTCTCGCCTTCCCGGGCCACGCTGCCGGGCAGGCTCGCCTTGTCGGCCACCCAGAACCCGGGCTGGGCCACCAGTGACCAGACGCGTTCCAGGGATGCCTCGATCAGGGTTTCGCGTTCGATCCGGTCTTCGCTCATGAGGGGCTCCTTCACTTCCGTCGTCGAATGTGCAACTCCAGAGTTGCACGACGAGACATTAGACGCAACCTGACGGTTGCACTTCGACGGAATGAGGCAGATCGCCTGGGCTCTGGTCGTGATGTGCCGACGCGCGGCGCGGCGGCGGTCGGCCTTCATCCGGCCGATGCGGCCGGATCACCGGCCCTGGCGGCCGCCCGGGGAGGAGCCGTGCGGGCCGGCCGCGGCGTCACTGCCCGGCGGCGCCGGCCGGCGCGTTCGTCCGCCGTGCCATCCACGCGGCGACGAGCGCACCGGAGATGTTGTGCCACACCGAGAAGACGGCGGCGGGCAGCGCGGCGAGCGGGCTGAAGTGGGCGGTCGCGAGGGAGGCGGCGAGGCCGGAGTTCTGCATGCCGACCTCGAAGGCCATCGCACGGGAGGCGGGCCGGCCGAGACGGGAGAGCCGTCCGCAGCCGTAGCCGAGGGCAAGCCCGCAGCCGTTGTGGATCACGACCGCCAGCAGGACGGTGAGGGCGGCGGACTTCAGGGCGTGCGCGCTGCCCGCGACGACCACGGCGACGATCGCGGCGATCGCGAGCGAGGACAGCCACGGCATGGCGCCGAGCACCCGATCGACCAAGCGCCCGGCGAGCAGGCGCACCACGAGCCCGGCGACAACGGGCAGCAGCACGGTCTTGAGGATGTCGGTCACCATCGACCCCGCGTCGACGGGCAGGTACTGGCCTGCGAGCAGCAGCGTCAGCGGAGGGGTCAGCAGGGGCGCGAGGACGGTGGAGACGGTGGCGACGGAGACGGACAGCGCGACATCGCCGCGGGCGAGGTAGGTGACCACGTTGGAGGCGGTGCCGCTCGGCGCGCACCCGACGAGGATGACGCCGGCCGCGAGCGCGGGTGACAGGTGCAGCAGGTGCGCGATGAGCCAACCGAGCCCCGGCATGATCACGTAGTGGGCCGCCAGGCCGAGAAGGACCACCCAGGGCCGGCGGGCCACGCCCTTGAAGTCGTCGAGGGACATGGTGAGTCCCATGCAGAACATGACCACACCGAGGAGGTAGGGCACATCGGTGCCGTACGCGGCGAACGTGCCGGGAAGAGCGAGGCCCGCCGCGCCCGCGAGAACCACTAGGACGGGAAAGACGGTGACGGCTCGGCGGGCGGCGCGGTCCGCCGGGGCGGAACCGGCCGCGTTCGGGGTCGTGCCGGTGGTCGTGCGTGGGGCTTCGGAACTCTGCATGTGATGCATGTAAATGCCACGCATCTATCTGGGCAACACCGTCTCGCGATCTGGGCCATGCGCTCGGCCGCAGTCGCGCCGACGACCGCCGCGACTGTCAGACGGTGGCCTCCCGAATGAGGGCGAGCAGGGAGCGCAGACGATCGCGGTCCTCGGCGGTGAGCGCCGCCGTGGCCTCCGCAAGTGCCAGGCGGTCGATTCCCTCCGCTTCGCGGTGGCAGCGCCGGCCCTCGTCGGTCAGCCGCAGCAGGATCGCCCGCCGGTCCTGCGGGTGGCGCACCCGCTCCACCAGGCCGTCACGTTCCAGGCTGTCGACGATGGTGGTCGTGGTCCGGGCCGCGATCCCCGCCATCTCGCTCAAGTCCCGCATCCGCAGGGGGTGTTCGGCCCGGGCCAGCATCCGCAGCGCTCGCAGCCGGGCAACCGACGCGCCCTCCTTGCGCAGCCGGGCCTCCACGAACTGCCTCAGCCGGTACGTCGTTTCGTAGAGCTCGTCGACCACGATGTCGCTGCTGCCGTGGACCGCCATGGCGCTTCCTCTCTCTCACCGCGAAACCCATTCTATGAGCAGACACATAGTGTGTATGCTCAGCATGTGCCTCCACGTCGCTTCGCGCTGTCTGTTTTCTCCGTTTTCTCCAATTCCCCCTCCCGTCTCAGTCAGCGGCTCGTCGTCCCCGTGATGTGCGTCTCCGTGACCTTCATCGCGATCGTCGACGGTGCGATCACCACTGTGGCGCTGCCCTCCATCGCCCGGCAGTTCCAGCTGACGACGGCGGCCCTGGACGGGGTGGTCGTGATCTACCCGGTCTCGCTGGCCATGGCCATCCCCGCATCGGCCTGGCTCGTCGAGCGCTTCGGCGGCAAACGTGTCCTGCTGACCGCCCTGGTCGGGTTCCTCACCGCCTCGCTGCTGTGCGGCACGGCTGCCACCCTCGGCCAACTCGTCGCCTACCGCGCGCTGCAGGGACTGTCGGCCGGTGTGCTGTTCCCCGCCTCGGCCGCCCTGTTGTTCGCCACCTTCAGCTCCTCGGAGCAGGTGCGCATCTCCCGTTACATGATCATTCCCCAGCAGATCGCCCCGGCCGTCGCCCCCGTGCTCGGCGGGCTGCTGGTGGATCACCTGACCTGGCGCTGGGTCTTCTACGTCAATCTCCCGGTGGGCCTGCCGGCCGCACTGTTCGGAGCGATATTCCTGGCCGGGCACCGCGGCAGCCGGCCCGGCCGCTTCGACCTGCCCGGCCTGCTGCTGAGCGCGGGTGCGCTGGGCACCGTGATGTTCGGCATCTGCGAGGGCCCCAACCGCGGCTGGTCGTCAACCGCCGTCATCACCTCGCTGGTGCTCGGCACGGGGCTGCTGGCCGCGGCCGTCGTCGTCGAACTGAGGGTGCGCCGACCGCTGCTGAAGCTCCGTCTGTTCGGGGACCGGCTCTTCAGGGACACCAACCTGATCAATCTGGTCGGTCTGGTGCCCATCCTCGGCGCCATGTACATCGGCCCGTTGTTCCTGCAGCAGGCACAGAACCGCACCGCTCTGGAGTCCGGCCTCACCACCTTCCCCGAGGCCTTCGGCGTCCTGCTGACGGTCCAGGTCGTCGGCGTGCTGTACGCCAGGGTCGGCCCCCGCGTCATCGTCGGCTGCGGCATGGTCGGCGTGTGCGCGGTGCTGCTGCTCTTCGCCACCTGCGACGCGCACACCGGTCTGTGGACCTTCCGCGGCTACATGTTCCTCCTCGGCGTCGCCATGGGCAGCTTCTTCATGCCTACGACAGTGGCCTCGCTGGCCACGGTCGACCGGCGGGACCTGGCCCACGCCTCCACCCTGAACACCGTCGTACGCCAGACCGGTGGCGCGCTCGCGCCGGCGGCGGTGACCACGGCCCTCGTGCTGGGCACACCGCCGACGGCTGCCGCCGACCCGCCCGTCGCCGCCTACCAGGACGCCTACCTCGTGCTCGCCGCGCTCGCCGCAGCGGTCGCGGTCTTCGCCTTCACACTCCCCGACGGACCCGCGCGCGCAGCCGCCGGCAGCGGGACGGCCACCGTGGGCCGGTCGGCGTTCCTCCGACGCCGACGCGAACGGATCGACAGGTAGCACGCGGAACGCGAAGTGATGCGGCGTCAGGCGTGGGGACCTTGTCAAGCAGCGACCCGCCTCACGGGTCGTCAGTTTGCCGCTGCTCCATGAGTGACTAGGCGTCAGGAAGATTCACCCCTAGGGCCTAATTGTGCGTCAATACGCCGATCTGACATGGCTCTTTGTCACCCGGCCTATCCGCGGGAGCGGTGCACGGGACGCCCCGGATACCCCGATCGGCCCTCCGGCGATACCGCTTCCGATTTATTCGATATGACAGCTCTTAGTGGCATTAGTACGTTCAACACACATCGGCTGCCGAACCGACCCCTCCCTGAGAAGGAGAAGCAGCGCCATGATCCTGAACCGTTCGCATGCGATCACTGCCGCCGTTGCGGCTGCCTCGGCTCTGGCCTCTACCGGCATCACCTACGCCTCGGCCGCCGTAGCATCGTCCCTGGTAGCCCCCACCGTCCGGCAGGTGCCCGCTCCCGTCCAGGTGCCCTCCGGCGGCGACACCGGGAACGGCAGCGCGAGCAAGGGCAACGAGGGCAACGAGGGCAACCACGGAGGCAACCGCCACCACCACTTCGAGGAGGGCTGGATCCACATCAACGAGCGGTCCTACTCCGCCCACCCGGGTGGCTGCATCACCGTGGTCAGCGGCCTGGGCTCCACGAGCCTGAACGTCCGCAACGACAGCCGCCGGACCGTCGAGGTCTTCCGCGGCGTCACCTGCGACAACGGTGCCCCCGTCGCCACCGTCGGGCCCCGCAGCTCCGCCAACGGCATCACACCGGGGACCACCAGGGCCGTGGTCGTCAAGGACGGCGTGGTGGGCAGCTTCCGGGTGGTCGACGACCACGACTACGGCGACTACGACGACTACGATGTGTGAACAGGCCCACGACGCAGAGCCCCGGCCCGCCGTAATCGGGCCGGGGTTCCGCTGTGCCGGTGGGCCGGCACGTCAAGCCCGCTGGGGGCGGGCTGGATCGGTTCAGACGCCTGGGAGTCCGGCGGCGCTCCAGGCCGCGTACTCCTGGCGGACGTAGGGGCGGCGGCCGAGGTCGAACGCGATCGAGTCGGGGCGGTGGGGACCGGCCATCAGTTCGGGGTGGCGGCGGTCGTACAGCACGAGCTCTTCGGCGGTCCGTATCGCGGCGCCGACCGCGCCGGTTCCGGGGGCCTCCAGCGCCATCCGGTCCATGAGAGCGGCCCGGCGCAGCAGACGGGCGCGCTCCGCGGCCGCCGAATCGACGGGCGGGCCGGTGACACCCCTGGCCTGGCGGCCGTCGCGTTCGGCACCGAGCGCCAGCACCTCGTGCATCTCTCGGCGCAGGCACGGAGCGTTCGCGTACGCCTGGGACGGGGGCGGGGCGTCGAATCCGTCGCCGGTGTGGGGGTCGACGTCCGCGCTCATACGGCCGTCGGTCCGCCCGGTGCCGGCGCCACAGCCCTCGCACCGCACCGTGTCGTGGTGGGTGCCGTCGTCGTAGACGGCCGGCAGGTCCGCCGGAGACCGCACCGGCACACGAGCCGGGCCGGGACAGCCGTGCGTGGGGCAGGGGATGTGCGCCTCGAAGCGCCACTGGCCGGCGTCGCGGCCGCTTCCGGTGGCCCGTCGCCACTGCGCTGCCGGGGTGCCGGGCCGGGCGTACGACCGCGGCTCGCACTCATGGCCGGGGGCGGTCATGCCGGGCACCGCAGGTGGGCGCGGACCTCGCGGCCGCTGCGCGTCTGACGAACCTCGGTCGACTGCGCGAGGCACTCGACGATGCCGGTGCCACGGCCGTGTTCGTCCGGGGCGACGTCATGTCGGCGGTGCTGCACGGCAGTTCCGGAGTCGGTGACCACGATGTGCAGGGTGTCCTGGTCGAGGGCCAGCAGCAGCGTCATGGACTCTCGGCCGTACTGGGCGGCATTGGCGGCGAGTTCGTCGACGATGAGGACGGCGGAGTCCCGCTCGCTGCCGGGAACGCTCCAGCAGTCCAGCAGGTCTGCGGCGAAGTGACGAGCGGCGGAGACATGCGCCTCGTGCGCGGGCAGGGTCAGCAGTGCCTGGTGACGCCAGGGCCGCCCGAGCGGTGCGTTCGTCTGAGGGGAATCGGTCACGAACATGGTCTTCTGGCTCTTCTGTGCAAAGTGCGGAGGCCGGAGCGTGGGGCCGCCGAGGACGACGAGGGGCGCTTGCTGTTCGAGGATCTGCAGGTGTGCGCTCATTGAGTTTCACGAGCGGCGGACGCCGAATGGTTCGACTAGTTCGCGGCTTTTGTCGGATTTCTCGGAGTGGGTGTCCATGCCGGCGGACAGCCTGTGCGCGGGCCGCGTCGCAAGCAGTCGACCGCGCCCACCAATGGGTGCGCCAGGGGTGCGCCGGAGAGCCGCCCGGCGGGTGCCGGGCCGCCTCAGGCCCGGATCGTGACCAGCTTCTGACCGTTGCCCGCGACGATCTCGAAGTGCCCGATGGCGGCCGGGGACATGGCGACCGCCCCTGGGATCATGGTGCCGGTCGGGTACTCGCCCGCCCGCCAGGTCGCGCCGTCGACACGGGTCCCGCCGGGCCCGACGGCCTGCAGACGGCAGGTGATTCCGGCGGGCGCCCCCTTGGCGGAGACCTGCAGCACGCTGCCCCAGGCGGCGGCGGAGACCTTCACCGACGCGGAGACCCCGGTGACGGGATCGGTTCCGGAGAAGGTGCGGACAGGAGCCGACGTGGTCGGTGCGGGCGGCGTCGCCTCGGTACCCAGGCTTCCGCTGGCGGCCAGCCAGGTGCCGCCGGCCGCCGCCGCGATGAACGTCAAGGATGCGGCGGCCCCCGCCAGTTGCATCCGCCAGGTCCTGCGGCGCCGGGCCGCGGCCTGCTGGAGCATCCTGTCGAGCATCCCCGCCTCGGGCGCCTGCTCCTTCGCAGGCTCGTCGGGCCGTGCGGCCGGGGAAGGCCGCATGCTCTCCGCCGCCCTCGCCACCAGCCGGTCGGCCAGCTCGTCACCGGGCGTGGGCACCGCCTGGCCCGCGACTTCGGCCGCGGTGACCGTCGAGAGCAGTGCGGGAAGTCCTGCCAGCCTTGCGTGCTCCGCGCGGCACTCGTCGCACGCCGCGACGTGGGCGCGCACCTGTTCCATCTCCGCGGGGGGCAGCGCGCCCAGCACATACCCTCCCAGCGCCAGCCGGAGGCCTTCGTGATCCGCGTTCTCGTTCATGGTCCACACCTCCTGCCGTGCGCGTTCATGGCTCGATGCCCCGTTCCTGCAGTGCCAGCCGCAGGGCCTGCAGGGCGTAGTACGTCCGCGACTTCACGGTGCCCAGCGGAATGCCCAGCACAGCCGCGGCCTGTGCCATGGTCCGGCCCCGGTAGTACGTCTCCAGCAGCACGGCGCGGTGGTCCGGGGAGAGCGTCCGGACCGCGTCGGCCACCGCCCAGCTCTGCAAGGCCTGCTCGATCTGGTCCTCGCCCGGCGTCTGCTCGGCGGCCCGCTGAAAGGCCTCGCCGTCGGCCTCGGCCGGCCTGGCCTGCCGGGCCCGGTGGGCGTCGATGACCAGGTGCCGGGCGACCGTGCACAGCCATGCCCGGGCCGGGCCGCGTGCGGGGTCGAACGCGGCGGGGTGCTGCCACGCCCGCAGCAGCGTCTCCTGCACGACATCCTCGGCCCATTGCCGGTCTCCTGAGGTCAGGCGCAGCACGTAGTGGAACAGGGGTCCCGCGTGCTCGGCGTACAGAGTGCGAAGCAGTTCCTCGTCGGCGGTCGAAACGGTCCCTTTATCAGAGACACGGCGCGCGGAGCGATCCGGATCGGCCGTTGGCCCACGTTTTCTGGAACTCCAGGGCATATGCCGATCATCACACATATGTCCTGCTTTTGCCCCGCAACGCATGGCGCGGAGCCGGTGGCGCTGCGGGCTGTACGACCCCTGGCAGGTCGACGAGATCACAAAGAAGTCTCACAAAAGGTGCGCATCCACCGAACCGCACGGCACCTGCCACCCGTGAAGGCAGACAAGGGCCAATAAACACGACATTCCACACCCCCTCCCCCC
>NZ_MUBM01000621.1 GCF_002154505.1 Streptomyces carpinensis
CCGGTGTCCCGCACCGGAGCCGGCGTCCCACCGCGGGATTCGAGGGGAGACGGACGATGACGCGACCCGTCGACAGCCGGCCCCAGTCCGTCAAGGAGTGGCGGCTGAACCTTTACCTGTCCGAACACGACCCGGACACCACGGCCCGGATCGTCCTGGACACCGGAGACAACGTCGTGGAGACCTGCGCGGAGGCCCGGCGCAACCCCTACGACTCGGCGGTGCCCGAGATCGGTGACGAACTAGCCGCCGGCCGGGCACTGATCGCGCTCGGCCGCGAACTGCTGCGCGCCGCGTCGGGCGACATCAAGGCGATGGGAGCACCCGAGGCGACCCCTCCCGCTCCGCTCTGGTCGCCCAGGGAGTGAGGGAGCCGAACGGTGCTCTTCGCGAATCGTGACGAAGCAGGCAGGCAGCTGGGTGCCCGCCTGGAGTACCTCGCCGGTCAGGACGTCGTGGTGCTCGGGCTGCCCCGAGGAGGCGTACCGGTCGCCGCGGCGGTCGCGGCGGCCCTCGGCGCACCGCTGGACCTCTGCCTGGTGCGCAAACTGGGCGTGCCCTCCCAGCCGGAGCTGGCCATGGGGGCGATCGGCGAGGACGGCGTCCGCGTCGTCGACGACATGGTCCTGAGCGAGGCGGGCGTGCCACCGGACGGGCTGGCACGCGTGGAGGAACGCGAGCGCGAGGAGCTGGGCCGGCGCGCCGAGCGCTACCGGGGCGGGCGTCCGCCGCTCGCCGTCGAGGGCCGGACCGTGGTCGTGGTCGACGACGGGGTGGCCACGGGATCGACCGCGCGGGCCGCCTGCCGGACGGTACGGGCCAGGGGAGCGGCGCGGACGGTGCTGGCGGTGCCCGTCGCACCACCGGACTGGACCGCACGGCTCGCCGGGGAGGCCGACGAGCTGATCTCCCTGGACACACCACCCGGCTTCTTCGCGGTCGGTCAGTTCTACGAGGACTTCGGCCAGCTCGAGGACGAGGACGTCATCGCCTTCCTGCGGCGGGAGCCCTCCGCCACCGGGACCTCGGGCGGCCGTCCCCCGGGGAGCGGTCCTTCGGGCAGCGGTTCTGCGCACCGGGGGTCTTCCGGCGGTGACCCCGAGTCCGTGGACCAGGAGGTGGAGGTGGCGGCCGGCGCCGTACGGCTCGGCGGACGGCTGACCGTGCCCCCTGACGCGCCCGGCGTCGTGGTCTTCGCGCACGGCAGCGGCAGC
>NZ_MUBM01000622.1 GCF_002154505.1 Streptomyces carpinensis
GCGGTGGGCGTAGAGGTAGGAGATGGCGGTGGCGAGGTAGTGGTTGGGGTTCATCAGCCCGCCGTCGGGGGTGACGATGCCGTGCCGGTCGGCGTCGGCGTCGTTGCCCGTGGCGATCCGGAACCTGTCCCGCTGCTCGATCAGCGAGGCCATCGCGTAGGGGGAGGAGCAGTCCATGCGGATCTTGCCGTCCCAGTCCAGCGTCATGAACCGCCAGGTGGGGTCGGTGAGCGGATTGACCACGGTCAGGTCGAGGCGGTGCTGTTCGGCGATGCGGCCCCAGTACGCGACGGAGGCCCCGCCCAGCGGGTCGGCGCCGATGCGCAGGCCCGCGTCGCGGACCGCGTCCAGGTCCAGCACGCTCGGCAGGTCGGAGACGTAGGCGCCCAGGAAGTCGTGGCGGCCGGTGCCGGGGGCGGCGAGTGCCCGGGTGTAGGGGATGCGCCGTACGCCCTTCAGCCCGGCCGCGATGATCTCGTTCGCCCGGTCCTGGATCCAGGAGGTCGCCTCCGAGCCGGCCGGGCCGCCGCTCGG
>NZ_MUBM01000623.1 GCF_002154505.1 Streptomyces carpinensis
AACCTCCCGTAACACACCGGTCCGTACGCCGAACCCCGTCGCACCTCCGATGGCACTCGTTGCTCCCGCCCGGGGCGGGAGCCACGCCAGCACGGACACGGCCCTGCGCAGCCGCTGATTGAGGGGCCGTCAGTATTCTCCGCGGTGACCGCGCCCTAGTCATCCGTGATCGCCGCAACGAGGGTGCACCACTTCGTATACGAGGCATGTACCGTGCGGTGCATGAAGTCTGTCACCGTGTCGATCGACGTACCGCAGACTCCCGAGCAGGTCTACGACTTCCTCGATGTCATGGCTCACCACGAGCGATTCACCGACCACTACCTGACCGACTGGCGCTACGGCGGCCCCGGCCGCGGCATCGGATCGCGCGCCACTGTCACTGCGACGCTGGGCGGCATGAAGACCGACGTCACCATCGAAGTGGTCGAGGCCGAGGCGCCCCGGCGCATCGTCGAGCGCAACATCAGCGCGGCCGGCCGACGTCTGGCCCACGGCACCTACACCATCGAGACGCTGTCAGCCGGTGGGAGTCGCGTCTCGTTCACATACGCCTGGACGCGCGCGCCTGTCGCCGACCGCCTGCTGGCGCCCGCCGTCCGGGCCACGATGCGGCGGGCCAACGGCAGGGCCGTGCAACGCCTGGCCGCGGAGTTGGCTCGGCAGGTGCCCGCCGCCGACTCGTGACGGCACTGCGTGCCAGGGACGAGGGTTCGCACCGGTGAGGCGTACAGGAGCGCCGGTGCCCGCGTCCATGCGTCGCTCACCCCGGTTCAGGGCGACCCATGTAGATCAAGACCACGTCGGGGCCGACGGCGGACGCGCTGTCGCCATCCGGCGGCCCGCGGCCGTGGCGTACGTTCTTCGTGGGAACTCACGGTGGCGTCCTGGTGATCCGCCTCGGGCGCAGTGAGTCGTCGGGTGATGGAGGCGGCATGGCCGGTAAGAAGGCGGCGAAGTTGCCGCGCGCGGTGTACGAGAAGGAACTGCTGCGCCTGCAGACCGAGTTGGTGAAGGTGCAGGAGTGGGTGCGTGCCGAGGGTGCCCGGCTGGTGGTGGTCTTCGAGGGGCGGGACGCGGCGGGCAAGGGCGGCACCATCAAGCGGGTCGCGGAGCATCTCAATCCGCGGGTGGCGCGGATCGCGGCGCTCCCGAAGCCGACCGAGCGCGAACGCACGCAGTGGTATTTCCAGCGCTACGTGCAGCATCTGCCCGCCGCCGGGGAGATCGTTCTGTTCGACCGGTCCTGGTACAACCGGGCCGGTGTCGAGCACGTGATGGGCTACTGCACGAAGGAGGAGCACCAGCTCTTCCTGCGGCAGTGCCCGATCTTCGAGCGGATGCTGGTGGAGGACGGGATCCTGCTGCGCAAATACTGGTTCTCGGTGAGCGACTCCGAACAGCAGGAGCGCTTCCGGCGCCGTCTGGAGGATCCGCTGCGCCGCTGGAAGCTGTCGCCCATGGATCTGGAGTCGATCACCCGTTGGGAGGCCTACTCCCGGGCCAAGGACGAGATGCTGGTGCACACCGACATCACCGAGGCGCCCTGGTACGTCGTGGAGAGCGACGACAAGCGCCGGGCCCGGCTGAACATGATCGCCCACCTGCTGGACACGCTCCCGTACCACGAAGTGCCACCGCCGGTCCTCGAGCTTCCGCATCGGCCGTCCTCGACCGGCTACCAGCGCCCGCCGCGCGATCTGCAGACCCACGTTCCCGACCACGCGGCGAGCCTCTGAGCAGGCGCTCAACCCCCTCACGCCCGCCGGGTACGGCACCGACGGGGCAGGTGGAGCGGTGCAGCACCGTGTGGGCGGCGCGGCCTTGCCCGCTTCGCTCACCCAGCGCCATCGGCATGACAGCGCACGGATGACCAAACTGGATCAAAATGGACAGAACATCCGGCGGAATCGCACAGAGGCGCGGTGATGCACGTGAACGCCGAGCACGACGAGGAAACCAGCGAGGAGCGTGACCAGTACGAGGGCGAACTCGGAACCGAGGACACCGACGACTACACCGAGCCCGAGCCGTACGACGAGGAGCCGGAATCCTACGACGAGGAGGATGCGGCCACAGCCCGCGAGGCCACCGTCGCTCCGGACGGCGAGACGGCCGGCGGCCCCGTGGCCGCCGACGCGAACCCCGACGTCTTTCTCGATGTTCCTCTGCTGAAGGTCGACGAGATCGACCTGGACGTCGAGAACCTGCGCGCGCATGTCTCACTGCAGGCCGAGGTGCTGGATCTGCTGAAGCTGAACGTGGGCGCCGACGTCACGCTGGGCCGGGTGAGCCTGGGCATCTCGGGTGTGGAGGCACAGGCCCAGCTCAAGGTACGTCTCGACAATGTCGCGATGATCATCAACCGGGTGCTCACCACGCTCGATCGCAACCCGGAGATCCTGCACGAGTTGGCGCGTGGAGTCGGGTCCGCCGTGCAGGACGTCGGCGGCGGAACCCGTCAGGCCATCGGTGAGCTGGGTACGGGGGCCGGAAGGGCCGTCCAGGACGTCGGCCAGGGTGCCGGGGCCGCCGTCCAGGACGTGGGCCGCGGGGTCGGCTCAGTGGCGAAAGACGTCGGGCATGGAGCCGGAAGCGCCGTCCAGGACGTGGGCCGCAGCGCCGGACGCGCGGTGGAGGACGTCGGCGGGGAGGCGGGCCAGGCTGTCGGAAAGGCCGGCGAGGAAGTCGGCGGTACCACCGAGCACGTGGCCGAGAAGGCGGCAGGCGTGACCGGAGCGGCGGGCGAAACGGTACGGAAGGGCGGCCACGCCACCGCGGACGCCCCGGACGCGGCGGGCGGCGGTCCGCGCCGCACCGAGTCGGCCGGACGAAGTACGGCGCGCAGGCCTGCCGACGAGGACCGGCGCCGCCGCGGGAGTCAGGGCCACTCCCGTCCTCGCCGCGCGCGCGGCGAGGACGGGAGACTGCCGCCCCGGCCCAGCCGCCGCACCACCGAGGAACGCGAGGAACCGCCCTGAACGGCAGGCACCGGAGCGGAGAGCCCGGTGTGGGACATCTCGTTCCGGTCGACGGTCCGCGCCGATCAGCTCCGCTTCACCGAGGAACCCCGGACAGCCGTCCGCTTCCCCGGCAGCGGGGACCGGGAGTCGACGAGCCACAGCGACCGGACCAACCTTCCTGCCCGAGTCCTCCCCGGCCAGGAGTACCACGACGTCACCGTCGTCTACCGCCTCGCGACCCGGCTCACCAGCGAGCCGGAGGGCGGACGGAGCGGCACCGACGGCACGGACGGGTGATGAAGCCACCGTTCCGGCAAGACGGCAGCCCCGTTCCTGCAGAACGAACGAAAAGGCTCCTCCCGCGGCGGCAGCGCCCAGGCCACCGTGCACGAACTGCGGGAGATCCGCGCCGCGGTGGCCGCCCTCAGCGGGCGCCGACCGCCGCCCGCTCTCGAGCCGCACGCACAGCCGCCGACAGACTGCCGATGTCGTAGGCACCGTGGTGTCTGCGCCCATTGACGAAGAACGTGGGGGTGCCCGCCACTCCGCTGAGGTCGGCCGACTCCACGTCCTCGGCGATACGTTCCGCTCCCCTGGGGGACCGCATGTCGCGCTCGAAGCGCGCCACGTCCAGGCCGATGTCCGCGGCGTACCGGCGGACATCGTCCAGGCGCAGCGCGCCCTGGTGGCTCAGCAGGAGATCGTGCATGTCCCAGTAACGACCCTGCGCCGCTGCGGCTTCCGCCGCCTCGGCGGCCAGCTGTGCGTGGACGTGGACGTCCCTGAGAGGCAGGTGACGCCAGACGTAGCGCACGTCACCGAAGTCGCCGAGGAGCTCGCGGACGACCGGTTCGGCCTGTCCGCAGTGCGGGCACTCGTAGTCGCCGTACTCCACGACCGTCACGGGTGCGTGCCGCGGTCCGCGCACGTGGTCCCGGTCGGGATCCACCGGCACCGCCAGATCGACGATCGTCTCGGCGTTGCCCAGCAGTGCCCGCCGCCTGGTGCGGCGCGGCAGTGCGGCGATGACCGCGGTGACGAGCCTGCTGGTCAGGAAGGAGCAGACCACCGCGCTCAGAATGCCGATCTTGGCGTCCTCCAGTTGCGTTCCCCGGAAGGCGAGGGTCGCGATGAGGAGGGAGACCGTGAACCCCACTCCGGCCAGGGTTCCGCCCACGGTGACGGCTCCCCAGCCGATCGGTAGGCGGATGCGGCCGCGGCCGAGCGCGTACGTCAGCGCGGTCCCCCCGACGACGCCGAGCGGTTTGCCGAGGACGAACGCGAGGAGGATGCCGAGTGTGACGGGCGAGGTGAACGCCCGGCCCAGTTGGTCGGCGCCGAGCCGGATACCGGTGTTGGCCAGGGCGAAACAGGGTACGACGACGTGGCTGGTCCACGGGTGGTAGAGGCCCTGCAGACGCTCGTTCGGAGAGAGGGTGGCGGCGAGCCCCGCCCGTACCGAGCGTTCCAGTTCAGGCGTCGGCTGCTCGCGGAACTTCCGGAACAGGCCCGTGGCGTGTTCGAGGTCGGCGCGCGCCGCGGGATAGGCGTACGTCAGGAGGCCCATCGCAAGGCCGATGACCACCGGATCCACGCCCGACTCGACCAGCGCACCCCACGCCACCAGCGCCAGCAGCGCGTAGACCACGCCTCGGCGCACCCCGAGCCCGCGGACGAGCAGGATGACGACGAACGTACCCACCGCGACGAGCAGCGCCGGCACCCTGATCCGGTCGCTGTAGGCGACGGCGATGACCCCCAGGGAGAGGAAGTCGTCGACCACGGTGATCGTGAGGAGGAAGACCCGCAGCCCGCTCGGCATGCGGCGCCCGACGACGGCGAGCACGCCGAGGGCGAAGGCGGTGTCGGTGGACATCGCCGCTCCCCAGCCGTGCGCGGACCCCCGGCCCGCGTTGAGCGCGAGGTAGACGGCGACCGGCACGAGCATCCCGCTGATGCCGGCGGCGAGCGGCAGTGCGAGTCTTCTGCGGTCGCGCAGCTCGCCCATGTCGAACTCGCGGCGTGCCTCCAGGCCGACGACGAAGAAGAACAGCGCCATCAGTCCGCTGTTGACCCATTCCCGCAAGGACAGCGACAGGCCGTGAGCGCCGATGCCGACGGACAGGTGGGTGTTCCAGAACGTCTCGTAGGCGTGGGTGGCGGCGTTGGCCCACACAAGCGCCGCAAGCGCCGCCGCCACCAGGACGGCGGCGCTGCCCGTCTCGGTCCGCAGGAAGACGCGCAGCGGTGAGCCGGATTCACCGCAGGTGCTCTGGCCGGTGAAGTCGCTCGGTGGGGCGGACATGCTCACCCGCGCACGCGACGATCGACACGTGGTGTCGGCGAGCCCGGCACGTCCCCGAAGCCGGCCGCTCCTGGAGCGACCTCGCACCCGTGCGGCGTCCGCGGTGAGCACGGCGCCCACGGCGTCGGTGCGGTGCCTGTCGAAGGTCTTCTCCAGCCGGTCAGCAGCTGTGTGAGGACGGTACTCATCTCCACCTCGCACCGAGTGTCGTGTTCGGCCCCTGATGTCGGCGCAACAGCCACGGCCCGGTCTTCATTCCGTGGGCGGGAAGGTTCTCCCAGGTCGAGAGCCCGGTGTGGTCACGAGCCGGTCGCCCGCACGGCGCGGAACCGGGCCGCTCCGGAGAGCATACGGGCGAGGGCGTCCAGTTCGACGGTGATCGACCCCGAGCCCGGCAAGTCCTCCGGCACAGGCCTCGGGTCTCCGTCCGGCCACCGCTTACGGCAGCGATCCCCCTGACCGGGGCATCCCCGAACGCGCCGGGCTCCACCAGCCGTGTCAAACACTCATGATGCGGATCGGCCGCTGTCGTCGACCGCCTCGTCGTCCACCCTGATCAGGTGCAGGGACGTGCTGGACCAGTCACCTGCCGGCAGCTCGGGCGTGATCCCGTACCCCGTCAGTACGGACGCGTGGTGCACGGCGCCGGTGGCGGCGTCCCGGTAGCGGGCGGCGGGATCCAGGCCGGCGAGCCTGAGGGCGGGGCGGGGCATGCCGTGGCGGGGTGCCCGCTGCCACACCAGCACGAAGACCTCCCGGCGGTCCTGGGTGCTGTACTGCACGGCGGTCGGTCCGTCGTCGACGGGACCCCGCAGCCGGTGCTGGGTGCCGTGCTGCACGATGTGGCGGACTTCCTTGTACCGCGCCACCATCTCCGCGCCCTGGGTGAGTTCCTCCTGGGTCCAGTGTGCGAGGTCCCCGCCGACCGCCAGGACGCCCGCCATCGCGACGTGGAAGCGGTAGCGCATCGGCACCGAGCGGCCGGTGAGCTGGTTGGGCACATCCGTCACCCATGCCGCCATCACCCGTGCCGGGTAGATCTGGCCGAAGCCGTGCTGGATGGTGACGCGGTCCGCCGCGTCGGTGTTGTCGGACGGCCACGCCTGGTCCGTACGGGAGAGGATGCCCAGGTCGACGCGGCCGCCCCCGCCGCTGCACGTCTCGATCCGCAGCCCGGGGTGGTCGGCGCGCAGCCGGTCGATGACGCCGTAGAGGTTGAGCACGTACCGGGTCCACAGCAGGTCCTGCCCGTCCTCCTGCGCCGGCCAGCCGGCCTCGCTGAAGGCGCGGTTCATGTCCCACTTGAGGAAGTCGATCGCGTTGTCCGCGACCAGCCGGGTCAGCCATGTGTACGCCCACTCGGCGACGTCGTCGCGGGCGAAGTTCAGCACCAGCTGGTTGCGCAGTTCGGTGCGGGTGCGGTGCGGGAAGTGCAACACCCACTCCGGGTGCGCCCGGTAGAGGTCGCTGTCCGGGTTGACCATCTCGGGCTCCACCCACAGGCCGAAGCGCATGCCGAGCCGGTGGACCTCCTCGACGAGGGGGCCCAGCCCCTGCGGGAACCGTTCGGCGGCCGGCGCCCAGTCGCCGAGTCCGGCGGTGTCGTCGCGGCGACCCCCGAACCAGCCGTCGTCGACGACGTAGAGTTCCACGCCCAGCTTCGCCGCCTGGGCCGCGAGCTCCTTCTGACTGGTCTCGTCGACGTCGAAGCCGGTGGCCTCCCAGGAGTTGAACAGCACGGGACGCGTCTCGTCCGGGTGCGGGAGCACATGGGCCAGGACGTAGGCGTGCCAGGAACGGCTCGCCCCGCCGAAGCCGCGGTCGGTGTAGAGGGCCGCGAAGCGCGGGGTGGTGTACTCCTCGCCCGGGCCGAGGGGCAGAGCCGTTCCGTCATGTCCCGCGCCGCCCGTGAAGGCCGTCCGTCCGTCGGACGTGCGCTGCACCGTGAGGTGCCAGCCGCCGCTCCATGCCAGGGCCGCGCTCCACACCTCGCCCCGGTCCTCGGTGGCATCGCCGGCGTCCAGCATCAGCCACGGGTTCGCGTGGTGGCTGGTGATGCCGCGCCGGCTGGTGAGCACGGTCTCGCCGTGCGGGACAGGCTCGCGGTGCAGCAGGCCCTCCGCCGACCACTGGCCCGTGACATGGCTGATCCGGTAGTCGTCGCGCGGCGGCAGCGTCCAGGCGGCAGAGTCCGCGCGGAGCACCGCGATCGGTTCCCGTCCGGTGTTGCGCAGCACGGTCCAGCGCTCGATGACGTCCGTGTCGTCGTGGACGCGGTAGTGGAGCGTGACCGCCAGCGGGTAGTGGCGATCACCGAACTCCAGGGCGAGTTCGGTCGTTCCGGGTGCCGGTTCGCTGATCCGGTGGTCCAGATGCGCCCACTCGAAGGCGCGGGTGCCGTCGGCGAACCGCACCCGGAGCGACGGCGCTCCGTACCGGGCCCCACCGTCGACCGGCAGCTCCTCACCGGCCGGTGAGCGGCCCTCGAAGCTGCTGACGTCCCCGGCATGAGGCGGCACGAGTCGGCCGACGGCGGCAAGGGGCAGCCTCGGTCCCCAGGCGAGGTGGCAGGGCGCTCCCGTGTGGTCGATCCGCATCGCGTACGACGTGCGCACCGTGGAGAGCAGCCAGACACCGGAGGTGGGGTCGAAGGAGATGGCAGACATTGATCCTCACGTTCGGAGAGTGCCACACAGGGGACCGGGACCAGTGCGCAGCCAACCTTGCCTCTGATCACATGTCAATCCCCTGTCCATATCTCTGTTTTGCAGGCTGACAGGCTCGGTGACTGATCGTCAAAAGGAGCATGCTTTTTTTATTGACAGCAGAAAAGAAGCTCCCTAAGTTTCCGGCCATGCGCTCGACCGACTCCCACGGGGCGGCCCCGGCCATGACACCGGCCGCTTCCCTCGTCTTCACCACCCTGCTCTCCCACGGTCCGCTCACCCGCGCGGAGGTGGGGCGGCGGACCGGGCTCTCTCCGGCCGCCGTCACCAAGGCGGTCCGTCCGCTGATGGAGCTCGGCTATCTGGTCGAGGGTGTGGACGAAGAGGCCCGGCCGGCGGTGGGACGTCCCGCCAACCTGGTCTGGGTGGACGGAGGCAGGGCGCTGTTCATCGGGATCAAGGTGACGGGCGACGAGATCATCGCCGTGCTCTCCGACCTGTGCTGCCGTATCCGGATCTCCCGGCACGTACGGCTGACGGGCCGCGAGACGGAGGCCGTGCTCCCCGCCCTCACCGCCCTGGTGCAGGAGTTGCTCACGGAGGCCGACGGATTCGGTGTCCGGGTACGGGGGCTGGGCCTCGCCATCTCCGGGGACGTGGACCGCGCGAACGGGGTCGTCCGCTACTCCCCCTTCCTGGAGTGGCGCGACGTACCGCTCGCCGAGATCGTCGGGACCGCGACCGGGCTGCCGGTCACGGTCGACAACGACGTGCGGGCGCTCACCGTCGCCGAGCACTGGTTCGGGGCCGGAGTCGGCCTCTCGGACTTCGCCCTGGTGACCGTGGGTGCCGGCATCGGCTGTGGCCTGGTCGTACACGGGCGGGTGGTGTCGGGTTCACACGGCGTGGCCGGTGAGATCGGCCATCTGTCCCTCGACCCGCTCGGCCCGCTCTGCCACTGCGGCAACCGGGGGTGCGTGGAGGCGATCGCGGCGGACCCCGCGATCGTCCGCGCAGTGCGCGAGGCCACGGGCAAGCAGGTGACCACCGCGGCCGAGGCGCTGGATCTGGCCCACCGCGGAGACCCCGGTGTCCGAGAGGCCTACGCACGGGCCGGCGAAGCCATCGGCAAGGCCATCGGCTCCCTGGTGAACCTCCTCGGCCCCGAGCGGGTGGTCATCTCCGGGGAAGGCCTTGCCGCCTACGACCTTTTCGCCGAGGGCATCCGGGACGCGTTCGCCGCCTCCGCCTTCGGTACCGCCTCGCAGTGCGACGTGATGACACGTCCCCTGCCTTTCGAGGAGTGGGCACGTGGGGCTGCGGCCACCGCGATCCAGTCCTTCATCGGATCAGAAACCTACGAGGAGAAGCAATGACGCTGCACAGCCGCAGCCTCCGGACCGCCGCGGGTCCCAGCCGCAGGACGGTGCTTCACGGGCTGTTCGGTGTCGGGGCCGCCGCCCTGGCCGTGCCCGCTCTCGCCGCCTGCGGGGCAGGGGGCGGGTCCGACCCGAAGACGGTGACCTTCGGGTCGAACGGCGGGGACGCCACCCCGAAGAAGGCCTACGCCGCGGTGACGGACGCCTTCCGGAAGGACAGCAGCCTCACGGTCAAGACGAACGTCGTCGACCACGACACCTTCCAGAAGAGCATCTCCACCTACCTGCAGGGCACCCCGGACGACGTCTTCACCTGGTTCGCCGGCTACCGCATGCAGTACTTCGCCAAAAAGGGCCTGGCCACTCCCATCGACGACGTATGGGCCAAGATAGGCGCCGGCTACAGCGACGCCACCAAGCAGTTGTCCAAGGGCGAGGACGGGAAGTACTACTTCGTCCCGCTCTACAACTACCCATGGGCCGTCTTCTACCGCAAGAGCGTCTTCCGGCAGCACGGCTATCAGGTCCCGACCAACTGGAGCCAGTTCGTCGCGCTGGCCAAGCAGATGAAGAAGGACGGCCTCGCGCCGATCGCCTCCGGCTACGGCGGCGGTGACAGCTGGAGCATCCTCGGCGCCTTCGACTACCTCAACCTCCGCGCCAACGGCTACGACTTCCACATGTCCCTGATGAGGGGCCAGGCCGCCTGGACGGACGCCCGCGCGGCCAAGACGATCGACCTGTGGCGCGAGCTCGCCCCCTACTACCAGGCCAACGGCGGCGGACGCTCGTGGCAGGACGCCGCCCAGTCGCTGCTCGACAAGAAGTCCGGAATGGCGATCATCGGTCTCTTCCTCGGCCAGCAGGTCACCGAGGAGTCCCTCCGCTCCGACATCGACTTCTTCCCCTTCCCGGAGATCGACCCGACCTACGGTCAGGACACAGTCGAGGCGCCCACCGACGGTTTCATGCTCAGCCGCAGGCCGAAGAACCCCGACGGTGCCACCAAGTTCCTCGAGTTCCTCGGCAGCGCGAAGGCCGAGGGCATCTACATGGGCATCGACCCGAGCAACGTGGCCGTCAACTCCGGCGCCGACAAGGGGTCGTACAACGCGTTGCAGAAGAAGGCGGCCGACCTCATCGCCGGGGCCAAGCACATCACCCAGTTCGGTGACCGCGACAGCGACCCCGGATTCATCTCCACCGTGGTCGAGCCCGGCTTCACCGAGTGGCTGAACCACCCCGACGACGGCTCAGCCCTCCTCAAGAAGATCGAGTCGCAGCGCTCGCGCTTCTTCACGGCCTGATCCCGCGGAAGGGTTCACCATGTCCTCCGTGCGCACCATGCGTCGGTCGCCGTCGCACGCACATCCTCGTCCCCGCCGGCTCGGTCCTGGTGACCGCCTCTTCCTGGCCCTCGTCGTCGGCATCCCCGTGCTCGCCCTGCTCGTTTTCGTGTGGCTGCCGGCGCTCGCCTCCATCGGCCTGTCCTTCACCAGCTGGGACGGCCTCACCCTGTCCGACATCCACTGGGTCGGGCTGGGCAACTACCACCAGATCTTCACCAACTACCCGCCGTTCTGGCCGGCCGTCGGGCACAACGTGGTCTGGCTGCTGTTCACGGCGCTGCTCCCCACCCCGTTCGGGGTCTTCCTGGCCTACCAGCTCGACCACAAGATCCGTTTCACCCGCTTCTACCAAACGGCGATCTTCATGCCGATGGTGCTGTCCCTGGCGGTCGTCGGCTTCGTCTGGGAGATCATCTACAACCCCGACACCGGCCTGCTCGACGGTGTGATCGGCCACGACATCGACTGGCTGGGCGATCCCCACCTCAACCTGTGGGCCGTCCTGGTCGCCTCCGGCTGGCGGCACACCGGCTACATCATGATCCTCTACCTGGCCGGGCTGAAGGGCTTCGACCCCGCCCTGAAGGAGGCGGCCGCCCTCGACGGCGCCAACGGACGCCAGACCTTCCTGAGGGTGGTGCTGCCGGCCCTGAAGCCGGTCAACATCATCATCCTGGTCGTCACCGTCATGGAGTCACTGCGCGCCTTCGACGTCGTCTACGTGCTCGGAGGCGGTACCGGAAGCAAGCCCGGCATGGAACTGCTGTCGCTGCTCATCACCGACAACATCATCGGCGAGTCCAGCCACATCGGATACGGGTCCGCGCTCGCGGTCATCCTGCTCGTCGTCTCCCTGGCCGCGATCGGGACGTTCCTCGTCCAGACGTTCCGCAAGGAGGACCAGTGACCACGACCGCCCCGCCGCCCACCCGCCGGTCACGCCCCTTGCCCGCGTACCGCGCCGCGACCTCGAAAGGGCCCAAGCGGCAGACCGGACGGCACATCCTGCTCGGCGGCATCGCGCTGCTGTGGCTCGTCCCGCTGCTGTGGGCCGTGTACACCTCCCTGCGCCCCTACTCCGACACCACCCGGCACGGGTACCTGTCCTGGCCGCACAGCATCAGCCTGCGGAACTTCACCGACGCCTGGGAGCAGTCGGGGATGCCGCACTTCTTCTGGAACTCCGTGCTCATCACGGTTCCGGCGGTACTCGGCACCCTCTTGTTCGCCGCAGCGGTGGCCTTCTTCGTCTCACGGTTCGACTTCCGCTTCAACATCGCGCTGCTGATGCTGTTCACCGCGGGGAACCTTCTCCCCGCCCAGGTCCTGATCACTCCGCTGTACCGGCTCTACCTTCTGGTACCGCTGCCCGCGTGGATGAGCGACTCCCTGCTCGTCTACAACTCCCTCTGGGGCATCATCTTCATCCACATCGCCTACCAGTGCGGATTCTGCACCTTCGTGCTGAGCAACTACATGAAGACCGTCCCGAAGGAGATCTTCGAAGCGGCTCTCGTGGACGGCGCCCCGGTGTGGCGGCAGTTCTTCCAGATCGTGCTGCCGCTGTGCCGCCCGGCGTTCGCGGCGCTCGCGACCCTGGAATCCATCTGGATCTACAACGACTTCTTCTGGTCACTCGCGCTCATCGAAACGGGTGCCAAGCGCCCGATCACCTCCGCCCTGGCCAATCTCCAGGGCGCGTACTTCACCAACCCCAACCTCATCGCGGCAGGTGCGCTCCTGACCGCGATGAGGATGGGGTTGG
>NZ_MUBM01000624.1 GCF_002154505.1 Streptomyces carpinensis
GTGCGTCCCGGGTGCGCTGCTTCTTGCGTTCGCGCAGCCCCGGACGCGGCGCCGTACCGGGGGCGGCCCCGACTGTGTCCATCAACGTGCTCGGTCCTCCCGGCAAACTCTTTCCGCTGTTCAGACTATAGGAGTGCAACTTGTCAGTTACCGACTTGTGAATCCGTTTGTCGTTTGTCAGTGGCTGACATTAGCCTCGAATGTATGACTAGTCAGACCGTCGATACGACAGGGCCGGGGGACAAGGCGTCAGCCCCGTCGGACCCCCCACCGCCCGAGGGCTTGCGCGGGCACCCGTGGGTCACCCTGATCACCGTCGCCGTGGGGGTCATGATGGTGGCCCTCGACGGCACCATCGTGGCCATCGCCAACCCGGCCATCCAGAAGGACCTGCACGCCAGCTTCGCGGATGTGCAGTGGATCACCAACGGCTACTTCCTGGCCCTCGCGGTCTCGCTGATCACCGCGGGCAAGCTGGGTGACCGCTTCGGGCACCGGCAGACCTTCCTCATCGGTGTGACCGGCTTCGCCGCCGCCTCCGGGGCCATCGGCCTGTCGCACAGCATCGCGATGGTCGTGACCTTCCGCGTCTTCCAGGGCCTGTTCGGCGCACTGCTGATGCCGGCCGCACTCGGTCTGCTGCGGGCCACCTTCCCGGCCGAGAAGCTCAACATGGCCATCGGCATCTGGGGCATGGTCATCGGCGCCTCCACCGCGGGCGGCCCGATCCTCGGCGGCGTCCTCGTCGAGCACGTCAACTGGCAGTCGGTGTTCTTCATCAACGTGCCCGTCGGCGCCCTCGCCCTGCTCCTCGG
>NZ_MUBM01000625.1 GCF_002154505.1 Streptomyces carpinensis
AGTCGTCAGGGGCGTGGGTGGGTCGCACTTCTCGATCCGTGCGGCGTGCATCATGCGACCACGCATGGTGCGACACGGTGCGATCGGCCGTCGCGGCTGCCCGCTTCAGCGGCGGGCGGCCACGGCGGGTACTTCTGCGGCGGGCGGTTGCGGCAGGGCTGCGGCGGCGGGGACGGTGCGCAGGGCGCGGGACAGCGCCCAGTACGTCACCGCCGAGCCGAGGACGCCGGCGGGGACGGCGAGGTTGAGGTCGCCCATCGCGGCGGAGACCGGTCCGGTCCAGAAACCGGAGCTGACGCACAGGGTCGCCGCGAAGGCGCCGAGGACGGTGGCCAGCGCGCCGGCCCAGTTGACGCCTCCGTGGTACCAGAAGGGGCCGTTGCGGCTCTGGTCGTGCAGGAGGTTCCCGTCGTAGCGGTTGCGCCGCAGGACGATGTCGGTCGCGTAGACGGCCATGCAGGGGCCGGTGACGACCACGACCACCTCCATCATGGCGTTGACCGCGGTGAGGAAGTCGAACACCAGGATGGCGAACAGGGTCATGGCGGTGCCGATGACGCCGACGACGAGCACGGCGGCCACGCGCGGGAGGCGGACTCCGATCGACTGCATCGACAGTCCCGCGCTGTAGGCGGTCATGCCATTGTTCGCGATCGTGTTCACGACCACCCCGATGACGAAGACGGGCGCGAGCCAGGCGGGCATGATGCTCTCCAGCGCCGCCTGCGGGTCGCTCATGTCCAGGCTGGTGGCGGCGAACGCCCCGACCGCCGTGAAGGCGACGCTCGGCAGGAAGGCTCCGGCCGACGTCCACAGCGCGACGGCGGTGCCGCTGGAGTTCCGGGGCAGGTAGCGCGCGAGGTCCGGGCTGTTCGCGTACGAGAGCGGCGCGGAGGCGACGATGGTGAATCCCGATGCCAGCACGACCAGGTGCGCGAAGCCCGTCGGCGGGTCCGCCGGCGCGTACGACCAGTCGGTGTGCCCGAGCACGAGCGCCGAGACGATCAGGAACACGACCGTCAGCAGGACGGTCAGCGCCGTGTACAGACGCACGATGGTCGCGTGGCCGTAGATCGCGATGAGCACGGTGGCGCCGGCGATCAGGCAGATCACGGCGGCGTCGACGGCCGTGGAGCCGGGCAGGCCGAGCCGCCCGGTCAGGCCGATCCCGGCCACGGAGGCCGCCGACCAGTTGAGCGCCAGGTAGAGCGCGGAGATCAGCCATCCCGTGACGGCGACGACGACCTTGTTGCCGACGATGCCGTACATGGCCCGGGAGATCACCGAGCCGGTGGTGCCGGCGACGGGACCGCTGACTGCGACGAGGCCGGTCAGGAGCCAGAACAGGTTGCCCGCGACGACGACGGCGAGCGCCTCGACCAGCGACAGCCCCATCAGGACCAGGGTGGCCCCGACCACGAAGCTGAGGTAGCTCACGTTCGGCGCGGCCCAGATCGCGAAGAGCTCACGCGGTGATCCGTGCCGTTCGTCGTCGGGCACACAGTCGATACCGCGGGTCTCGACGTGGCCCGCGCGGTCGAGGCCGGTGGGCCGACCGGCCTCGTCGGGGACTGCGGGCGTTGGGGCCATGGGCGGATTCCTTCGATGAGACCGGGAGATGAGAGCCGATGTGACTCGGAGTTGAGGCCGAGCGACGACCGTGTACTGGCTGTACTCGCCGCCGCCGTGTCCGAGAGGCCGTGAGGACCGAGGCTTGTTGGTGTCAGCACCAATAGACTATTGGTGCCGTATCCAATAGGGTGCTGGGCATGACGTCAAGCCCCCGCAGCACCCGGACGCGCAAAGATCCCGCGGAGCGTCGAGCGGAGATCCTGAAGACTGCCGCCCGGCTGGCCCTGGAGCAGGGCCTGGAACGGGTGACCATGCAGCTCGTGGCCGAGGAGCTAGGGGTGCGGCCGGGGCTGATCAGCCACTACTTCGCCACCGTCGACACCCTCCTGTGCGAGGCGTTCGCCCGGGCGGTCACCCACGAGCGCGACGCGCTGCTGCCGCGCGCCGACGGTGAACTGCCCGCGACGCGCCGGCTCGGCCGCTTCCTGCACCGCATCGGCGACAAGGACTTCGACAACCTCGGAAGGCTCTGGCTGAACGCCCGCCATCTCGCGCGCTACCGCCCGAACCTGCGGCGCGTGGTCGCCGAGCAGGAGGCCGTCATGCGCGGCACCTTGACCGCCCTGATCGAGGAGGGCGTACGCGCGGGCGAGTTCACGACCGACGACCCCATGGGAGCCTGCCTGGTCATCCTCGTGGTGATCGACGGGCTCGATTCGTACGTGAACGACGACGCGCCCTTCACCCATCCGGCGCTGGACAGTCTCGTGTTCACGATGGCCGAGCGGGAACTGGGCCTGCCTTCGGGGGCCCTTCGCGGCCCCTGACTTCGGCGCTTCGGGGTTACGGCGGCGGGAGGCGAGCCAGACCCCGACGAAATCCGCCGAAGTCGGTGACGACCCCTCGCTCACGACCGACAGACCTCGGTGAGTGTCAGTACCTCCCGCCGGCGGTCCCGCGGATCCCGGACCCGCCGAACCGCACCGAGATCCTCCCGATAGTCGGCCAGGGTCGGTGTAGAGCAGCGCAACAAAGGCACTGAACGCGCAGTGGCCTGTTTCGAGCAGGCTTCAGGGGGGTCGCGGCGGGAGGGTGCCCGGTCGCAGCGGTGAAGCCGTCGAGGTCCGTGGAGCGATACGAGAGCCGTTCGAGCCGGCTGGGTACGAGTGCTGCGAGTCGGCCGAGTCCACAGGGGCGAGGTTCGCCAGGCTGTGCTTCACGTGTGCCCAGAGGTATCGGACGGGTACAACTCGGGCGCGCACGTGCGGGCGGTCGAACCACCGTCAGGCGCTCCGACTCCTCGGTCAGGCGGCGCATCGCGTGGCAGATGGGTGGGGTGCGAGGCGCTCAAGCCAAGTGGTACGGAAGGGAACTGATGGTGCACAGGACGGTGCGCAGGCGAGGTTTCATCCGGTACGCCGCCTGGTGCGCGGCGGCTCTGCTGCCGGCCGCCGGGCTCGCTCCCGCGGCGGCCGCCGACGGCGCGCCGCCCGGACCGAATCCGGTCGCCGCCCGGCTCGACGCCTACTGGACCGCTGCCCGGATGGCGTCCGCCCTGCCCGCGGCCCCGGGCAAAGCCGCCGAAACCGGTTCTGCCGGCAAGGCACTGCCGACCGCCGCGACCGTCTCCCCCACCGTGGACGGGCCTCGGCCGGGCGAGTACATCCCGCCCAGCCAGAGCTTCGACGGCATGCCCCAGACCGGAACGTTCTTCTGGACCGATGCCACCGGTACCGGGCGCACCTGCAGCGGATCCGTGGTGCGCAGCCCGGGCCACGCCCTCGTCCTCAGCGCCGGGCACTGCCTGAAGGGCTACGCCGGCACCTCCCCGGCACGCGACCTGGGCTTCGTGCCGCAGTACCACGACGGGCTCAAGCCCTACGGCATCTTCCCCGTGCGGAGCAACGGCGTCTACGTCGCGCAGCAGTACTACGACCTGGGCGAGCACGCGGGGGCCGAGTACGACTTCGCCTTCGCGGTCACCGGGCCGGGCGAGGACGGGACGCTGATCCAGGACGCGGTGGGTGGCGTGCAGTTGCTCACCGGGACGGGGTACCACCAGGCCCCCGTACGGATGATCGGGTATCCGGCGGGAGCGGAGAAACCGCTGGAGTGCTGGAGCCGGACCACCGAGTGGGACAGCGACGACCCGTCCGACCCGGGTGCCTTCCCGCGCATCGCCTGCGACGCCTTCGTGGGCGGCACCAGCGGCGGACCGATGCTGGTGCCCTGGCCGGGCGGCTGGGCGGTGATCGGGGTGATCGGCGGCTACCACACCGGCGGCAACACCCCTCAGGTCTCCTACAGTTCCTACTTCGGCTCCGCCACCAGGGCCCTGTAGCGGGCCGCGGTGAGCGGCGCACCGCCCGTTGGCCCGGCCCCGGCCGCCTGAGGCCTGAGGCCGGGCGCCCGGGGCCGGCCGCCCGGCCGCTGGGGCCAGCCGCCGGGGTCCGGTCGCCGACGACCGACTCCGATGTCGCTCGGGCGCTCAGGCGGCAGGGGGCGCCGCCCAGTCCGGCGAGCGGGTGCCCTCGACGGGCGGCGTCCCGCCGGACGGGGCCGCCGCACCCCGCTCGGGGGCGGGGCGGCTGTGGCCCGTCAGCCGTGGGAAGGACTTGGCGGCGGCCAGGAACGTCAGCGTCGTCAGAACGAACGGCCAGGTCAAGGCGCGCCCGCCGGCTGGGGCGAGCAGCGCCGCGAGAGCCGGTGCGGCGACCGTGGCCGTGGCGGCCCCCAACAGGGCGTACACCAGCGTTGCCGTGTTCGCGGCGAGGAACA
>NZ_MUBM01000626.1 GCF_002154505.1 Streptomyces carpinensis
TGGCGCCGGAGCCCGACCCGGAGGGCGTGGTGGCGGGGGGCTCGGGAAGGTCCGCGGCCGCCAGCTTCGTGGCGAAGACCGACTCCGCCTGGCTGTCGTCGCTCACGGAGTTGTCGTAGGAGACGACCCGCTCGAAGTCGATGTGCAGGCGGTCGGTGGCCTCCGTGGAGTCCACCTTCCAACGGCAGCCGACCTTGCGGTCCGTGTCGTAGGTGAGCGTGGCCTCGCCCTGGTAGGCCCGGTCCCGCTGGTCCACGTCCGTGATCTGCCTGATCCCGGGCAGCAGCGAGTCGAGGGTGCTGTGGCCGACCGCGCCGCAGGCCTCCGGCAGCGTGCGGTACTTGCCCGGCTGGGCCGCCGCCGTCGTCGTGCCGGAANNCGCGGCCGCGCCGGGTACGTACGCCTTCCGCAGCACGGGCAGGCTCCTCTCGACGGTGTCGATGCGTGTCGGTCCACAGGTGGCCGGCCCGGGTCCCCGCTTCTTATTCGCTTGCCGGGTGGGGGCCGCTCCCGGAGACAATGTGTATCGCACGCACTGCCGTGGACGCCGGTCCGTTGCCCTGTTTCGTAGACCTTGGCGCCGGTATTGCCATTCACAACTTCTGAGGCTTCTGTACTTTTTCGGGGGAATGGGGACGATATGTCGTACGTGGAGATACCGGGCGCGAAGGTGCCCATCCGGATGTGGACGGATCCCGCGGCGGTCGAGGGCGCGGCGATGCAGCAGCTGCAGAACGTCGCGACCCTGCCCTGGATCAAGGGTCTGGCCGTCATGCCCGACGTCCACTACGGAAAGGGTGCGACGGTCGGCTCGGTCATCGCCATGCGGGGCGCGGTGTGCCCGGCGGCGGTGGGCGTGGACATCGGCTGCGGAATGTCGGCCGTGAAGACGTCCCTGACGGCGAACGACCTCCCCGGGGACCTGTCGCGGCTGCGCTCGAAGATCGAGCAGGCGATTCCGGTGGGGCGGGGGATGCATGACGATCCGGTGGATCCGGGCCGCCTGCACGCGCTCCCGACGAGTGGGTGGGACGGGTTCTGGGGGCGGT
>NZ_MUBM01000627.1 GCF_002154505.1 Streptomyces carpinensis
CTGGCCCGGCGCGCACGGGCCGACACTGGACGCCCGAAGACACGCGGAAGCAGCCTGATCACAGCGCTGGCGCGAGCGGAAGCCGACTGACAGGGAGCCTATGATCGTGACTGAATAGCGTCAATGCGGCGTCCTTTCCCGTGCGTTACTGGTGTGGCCTCACGTCGCTTGCAAGGTGCCTCCCGCGCGATGCGGGCTCTCATCGGTGCAGCGGCCCCCGGTCTGTTCGCAACGGGCTCGGTCTCCGACCGGCGGATCTGTCCCGTGCGGGGGTTGCTGAGCGTCCGTCAAAGGCACAATGCGGGACGAACGATGTGCCGGATGCACCGCGAACCCCATTGGCCCCGGGCGTTTCAGTCACCGGCGTTTCGGCCAATCCTCACCGCCCGACGGCGGCTCCAACGCGGCGATCGCCCGAAAGACCCCTTGCCGCTCAAGGGGACTCACACGTCTGGAATCGAGCGCGTTCGAATCTCGCAGTGCGTCGTTAAGCCGTGCACGCCGAGCCACCCAGGCGCGGCACCGGCCCCAAGGAAGGATGCAGGTGACTGTGACTGACGCCTCGACCGAACACGCAAAGACGCCGCCCCCTCCACCACCGGCCACCATCACCTTCGAAGGCAAGTACGGCAAGAACCCGCTGGCAGAGGCCAGTTTCGCCGCCATGTGCCGTCGCCTTCCCACCGTGCTCCGGCACACGGCGCGCATGGCCTGGTCGGTCGACAGGCCCGGCGTCGTGCTCCTCCTCATCTGCCAGTTCCTCACGGGTGCCACGGCCGCGATCGTCCTCGCGTTCACCGCTCGGGCCATGACCCACATCCTGGGAGCCGGCACGGTGCCCGAACGCCTGCACGGCGCGCTGCCCTCTCTGATCGTGGTCACGGCAGCCGCGGGCCTCGGCCGAGTCGGCAGCGCCGTGTCCTCGTACGCCGACGGCCGGATCACTCCCCTGCTGACGACCGAGGCGGACATCGCGCTCGTGGCCGCCGTCTGCCGGGTGGAGGCATCCGCGTTCGGCGAGGACGGTTTCGCCGACCGGCAGGAAGCCGCCGAGGTCGGCGTCACCAGGACCAGGTTGATGGTGCAGGACGCACAGCGGTTCATGGCCGCCCTGATCCGCATGATCGCCGCGAGCGGCGTCATCACCGCCCTGCACCCACTGATGCTTCCCCTGCTCCTGCTGGCCGTGCTCCCGGCCGGCGTCGGCGCCGTGCTCTCCGCCCGCGTCGACTACGAGACCCACTACCTCAACGTGGGTGACCGCAACGTGCGCTCGATGATGCGCTGGTGGGCCACATACTCCCGGTACGGTGACGAGGTCCGCGCCAACGGCATGACCGGCTACCTGGTCTACTGGTACCGCGCCCTGTCCGACCGCATCGACCGGCGCACCCTCACCGCCGCGCCCCGCATGCTGCGCATCGTCCTGGCGACCAGCGCCCTGGGCGGCGTGTTCCTGCTCGGCACCTGGGCCACGCTCGCCTGGCTGGCCACCACCGGCCGCGTCGCCCTCCCGGTCGCCGCCACCGCGGTCGTCGCCGTGCAGACCACCCTGGGCGCGCTCTCGCAGTTCGTCATTCACGGCGCAGCGATGTTCCATACCTCGCTGTACCTGGCCGACATGCGCTCCTTCCTCGACATGGCCGAGGAACGCGCACCGAGGCGCGGCGAGCTGACCGTCCCCGAACACGTGGAGGAGATCCAGCTCGACGAGGTCGTCTACCGCTACCCGGGCAAGGATGAACCCGCCGTCGACGGTGTCTCGCTCACCCTGCGGCGCGGGCAGATCCTGGCCGTCGTCGGCGAGAACGGTTCGGGCAAGTCCACACTGGTCAAGCTCATCATCGGCGTTCTGCTCGCCGACAAGGGCCGCGTCCTGTGGGACGGCACCGACCTCGCCCACGCCGACCCCGACGCCGTATGGAAACGCACCGCCCTCGTGCCCCAGAACTTCGCGTGCTGGCCGCTGCGCACCCGTGAGAACATCACCCTCGGCCAGCCCCGGACCCACGACGACCAACCGGTGTGGGAAGCGATCGACGCCGTGGGCATGCGCGAGGCGGTGGAGAAGCTGCCCCGGCAACTCGACACCCTCCTCGCCAAGGAACTGTGGGGCGGGGCCGAGCTGTCCGGCGGCCAGTGNNATCGCGGGCGAACGCATCACGATCATCGTCACGCACCGCCTGGAGAACACCAAGATCGCCGACCACATCGTGGTCATGGAAGAGGGTCGCATCACCGAACACGGCCGCTACGAGGATCTGATCCATGCGGGCGGGACCTTCTCCGACCTCCTCCGCCTGTCCCAGGAACGCTGAGCGCCGCCCCAGGCAGCACCCGCTCCCCCGCC
>NZ_MUBM01000628.1 GCF_002154505.1 Streptomyces carpinensis
GCGGCTCGGGGTGGGCGTGGACGATCAGGGCGATGGGCGCAGCATCGAAGGTCGACATGAAAGAGATCATATCGACATATTGCGATGTGTCAATCAGATGCTGGTGCCGATCGCTCGCGCCAGCTGGGTCAGCCGCTCCTCGTCGCGCCGATAGTGCGTCCACTTGCCGACCCGGGTGGGGCGCACGAGTCCCGCCCGCTCGAGCGTGCTCATATAGCTGGAGACCGTCGACTGTGCGAGTCCCGACTTCGCCTGGATGTGCGTGACGCACACGCCGACCGAGCGGCGGTCCGCGATCGGCTCGTACTCGCCGAAGTGCGTCTCGGGATCCTTCAGCCACTGCATGATCTGCAGACGGGCGGGGTTGCCGAGGGCCTTGAACGCCTCGATCAGATCACCCGAATCCAATACCGCCGTCGCGGCCATGCGCCACCTCCCTCGTCCAGACGATCCGACACACCACGATATCTCGATATCGGATCCGCAGGGTTCTGGGCCGGTGACGTCATGACCCGCCGCACCGGTCGTCCTCCCCAGGGGCCTGGCCGCGGCGTGCGGAAGGCCGGGCATCGACGGCGCGGCTCATGGCAGGATGCTCGGCATGTCTGGTCGCGCGCTGAGCTTCGGGGTGGTGGCGGAAGCATACGAACGATTCCGGCCCGGGTATCCCGTGGAGCTCTTCGACATGGTGATGGCGTACGCGGGCCATCCCGTACGGACCGCCCTCGAGATCGGCGCCGGGACGGGCAAGGCGACCCGCCTGTTCGCGCAACGGGGGATCACGGTCACCGCGACCGAGCCTGACGGGTCCATGCTCGCGGAACTGCGCAAGCACGTGCCGCCGAGCGTCAGGACGGTGCGATCCGCGTTGGAGGACTTGCGGCCGGGCGAGAGGTACGGGCTGGTTTATGCGGCAGCCGCGCTGCATTGGACGAACCCGGAGGGTCGGTGGCCACGCGTGGCCGCACTGCTGGAGCCGGGTGGCGTGTTCGCCTCGTGCGGCGGCCCGATCCGACTGGCCGACCCGGCTGTGGAGGAAGCTGTTCGCGCGGCACGCGCACCGTTCTTGGACAGCGACGAGATTCCGTCCCCGGACGGGACGCCTCCGGATCACGACATGCAGTGGCCGGGGACGGAGCTCGAACGGTCCGAGTGGTTCACCGGCGTTCAACAGTCCCTGATCGAGCGGCGTTTCACGATGAGTGCTCGCGACTACGTCTGCCATCTTTCGACCGTCTCGGCCTATCTGGTCCTGCCGGCCCTGGAGCGAGAGCGCGTATTCGGCCAGATCGTGCAGGTTCTGCCGGACAGGGTCGAGATGGTCGCCGACATCACCGTGCATCTCGCGCGTCGGCACTACGGGGCTTGAGGACCGGCACTCCTCGTCGCTCGTGTCGGTTGTCCTTGAGCCGACGGGGGAGGAAGGCGCTCCGCGATCCTGGTCATCCGGCTACGGGCATGAGGTCCTCAAGGCGGGTTGGCGGCCATCCGGCAGGCACCGGTCGCGGCGCCGCCCGGCACACCGGCCCCGGTCAGGGCGGCCACACAGCCCTGCAGGTCGCCGTGCACACCCTGGGTACACGCCGCTGTGACGGCCGCCGATGCTCCGACGCCCGTTTGCTGAACCATGTTCGTGCAGGCCGGGATGTCCGCCTGGGCGGTGGGGGCGGCGAATGCGGCGCCGCCGAGTACGAGGGCCAGACCGGTGAGGACACCGGGGGCAAGGGTCGATGTGCGCATGGAGGACACCTGTTGGGACAGCCGCGTATGGCTGACCATGGTCAAGAGACACGGGTCTGGGAGAAGATCCTGGCGCTGCGACGCGCAGTCAGAGGGGATTCCAGCCCTGTGATGAGGTGCTCTGACGGGTTCCTCTGATGAGTGGCTCTCCAGTGAGGAGCGCGAGCAGATACTGGCGATAGAACCGCTCAGGCGGAATCCGCACGAGCGAAGCCGGGCCCGGCTAAGCGTTGATGATGCGCGAGACGTTCTAACCGAACTCGCCCTCGCGTACACCTTCTCGGAACGCAGCCCATTCCTCTGCGGTGAACCGCAGAGCGGGCAGGTCCCTGTTGTTCGAGTCACGGACGGCGACGGCACCGCCACCGAGGTCTGCCACCTCGACGCAGTAAGGCGTTGTCTTGTCCATGCTCTTGCTGCTCTTGACCCAGCGTGCTTCCGTCAGGTCAAGCGCATAGAGTGCGGCCTTCCTCGCTTGCATCAGAGACTCCTTTCGTCGCTCGGTCGTGTGTTCTCTTTCCACCCTCACCCGTTCGCTGGAACCCTGCAACTGACAAGGTGGGCGCCATGATCGCGACGATTGGCAAGGATGGTCAAGGGTGCCCAGACGATGCGCACCTTCAGGTTCGGGGCTCCCTCCCGGCGGTCCGTTCGCGCACCCACCACACCGACGGTCCGGCGTGCGGTTGCTGGAGCTGCACGACGCCGCGTCGTTCCGTCCTACCGCCCGGACCACGGTATGTGGCAGGGCCCGCTGGACGAGCTGCGCCGCTACGTCGCCCAAAGGTATGGCGGTTGACGGGCACTTGGCGGCGGATCCGCGGGGCTACCTGCGACGCGAACTCAACTCCGGGAACGGCGGCAGCGCGTGCTGGAGGCGGATGCCGCCGACCCGGACTCGCCCGACCGGAATTTGTTGCAGCCGTTGCTGGAACTGCCGGTGCGGCACATGCCGGTGATGGTCCGTGACAGGTCTCCGAACCCTATCGGCGGCCCCGGGGTGCCGGCGGAAGCGGTTGTGGAACGTGTGGAGCGGATCAGTGCAGCGGTCAGCGGGCTGCGGCGAATGTCCGCGGCATCCGCCGCGGCCAGGGGTCCGGCGCACGACCGATGTCAGACTCGACCACCATGAGCGACTGGTTCCTGCGGCAGGAGTACGGAGGCCGATTCGACTGGGCCCCAGCGGTGCTCGGCAGCGGGCACCGGACGCCGGACCCCTGGTGACTCACGCGCCCGGTGGCCCGTGCAAGGTCCCGTGGAGTGTCGTAGAGGGTTCGCACCCCTCCTGGCAGCTGGAGCGCGGACCTTCGAGGTCGTCATGCGGAAGGCTGTTCAGTACCATCGAGATATGCATTAATCAGGCATTTCCGACTGCTCGCGCGCGGAGCGTACGGAGGTGGCCGGGTGGGTTCGCAAAGTGGTGAGGATGCCAGGCTGCTCCTCGATCCGGACAGCCACTTCAGTGTCGGCGGCATCGGAGCCGTGCTGATCGAGGGGCTGCTCTCCCAGCCGCTGGTCGACCTCCTCGTCCTGGACACACAGCTGCAGATCGTGCAGGCCGAGCTGCGCGTGCCCGGGGTGGTGAAGCTGTCCGCCGAGGACGTCGTCGGGCGCCCCTTCACCGCGGCGATGGAGTACTCCGATCCCGACGCGGAGATCGCGGTCAGCCGGGCGGTGCTCGCCACGGGCACTCCGGCCGTGGACCGCCTGGTGGGGATGTACGCGGCGGACAGCCTGCGGATCCACTCGGTGAGCGTCTTCCGTCTCCAGGACCCGCAGGGGAACGTGATCGGCCTGGCCCGGACCACGGTGGACGTCACCGACCGCGAGAAGGCCCACGAGCGGCTGGCACTCCTCTCCGCCGTGCGGGAGCGGGTCGGGCGGACGCTCGACACCACCGCCACCTGCCGGGAACTGGTCGACACCGCGACCGTCCGCCTCAGCGACCTCACCGGCACGGCGGTGGCGGGGGCGGAGGACGTCCGCTTCGCCGACATCGCCGGAGTGGAGATCGTCGACGGCGTCGTGCGCGGCGACGATCCCCCGCTCACCCCCCTCGACCCGGACGTCACCCTGCGCCACGTCGCCTCCCGCGGCTGCGAGGCGTACCTGACGACCTACCCGCTGGGCGAGATGCGCGCCGGGTCGGGCGAGACCCCGTACGAACTGGTCCTGTCCGATCTCGAACCACGCCTGTTCACCCTCACCCCGGACACCCTCTGGGACCCGGAGGTCCGCACCCCTTCCACTCAGGCGCTGCTGGCGGCCGGGGTCCGGAGCGTCATCCTGATCCCGCTCACCGTGCACGGCGCCGTGTTGGGCCTGGCCTACTTCTACCGGTGCAACCCGTGCGATCCGTACGACGACGGGGACCTGGACATCGCCCGCGAGATCGCCGCCCACGCCGCCCTCTGTCTCGACAACGCACGCCGCTACACACACGAGCGGCTCGTGGCCACGACCATGCAGCGCCGCGCCCTGCCCCGCAAGCCGGTGCCGCAGACCGCGGTGGAGACGGCCTACGTCAACCTGCCGGGCCGCCGGGCAGGCTACTGGTTCGACACCATCGGCCTGCCCGGAGCCCGCACCGCGCTGGTCGTCGGCGCCGTCGCCGGGGAGGGTATCGAGGCCGCCACGGTCATGGGGCAGCTGCGTACCGTCGTCCATACCTTGGCGGCCGAGGACCTGGACCCCGACGAACTCATGCACCGTCTCGATTCCACCGCCACCTCCCTGGCCGAGGAGCGGGCGGCACTCCCGCCCGCCGACCCCCTGCACCGTGAGGCGCTCACCGCCTCCTGCCTCTACACGCTCTTCGACCCCGTCGCCGGCACCTGCACGCTGTGTCGCGCCGACCACCCCGGCCCACTGATCGCTCGCTCCGGCAACGGCACCGAGAGGCCCGACGTCCCGGAAGGGCCACCCCTGGGCAGCGCCGAGAAGGGACCCTTCGGCAGTTGCACCTTCGAGATGCCGGAGGGGACGGTCCTCGCCCTGCACACCGGCTCCCTCCTCGCCGACGACCGAACAGCATGGGAGGTCCTCGATCAGGAGCTGCGCCGCCCCGACCGGCCGCTGCGGGAGCTGGCCGACGCCATCGTCAGCGCCCTCCCGGAAGGCACCCGGCCCAGCGCCGCCCTTCTCCTGGCGCGCGCCGGCTCCTTCCCGGCCGACCGCGTGGCGACCTGGGAGCTTCCCGACCACGTCGAGGCCGCCGCCACCGCCCGCGAGGTGACCCGCCACCAGCTCGCCGACTGGGGGATCGGGGAGGAGACCGTATTCGCCGCCGAACTGGTGGTCAGCGAGCTCGTCACCAATGCGGTCCGGCACGGCGCACCCCCCATCCGCCTTCGGCTGCTCCTGGACCGCGGCATGACCTGCGAGCTCTATGACGGCGGCAGCGCCGCACCGCACCTGCGCCAGGCCCGGCCGAGCGACGAAAGTGGCCGGGGCCTGTTCATCGTCTCGGAGGTGGCCGACCGGTGGGGCGTGCGTTTCACCGACAGCGGGAAGGTCGTCTGGACCGAACAGGAGCTTTCCGACCGCCCGTGACGCAGCCGTCGGGCCGCCGCGTGATCGAGTGGCGGCCGAAACCCGGTGAGCCAGGCGCGAAGATCCACCGCTGATGACGGCCGCGTCGTGCGGCGTCACCGGGCGTCTCCGGCGCCGACCTGCACGATCGCCTCGGCCCGAACCGCCGGCGCGGGATCACGCCCATCCCTTCCCGGCGCGGTCCGCGCCCGGCCAAGCTATACGCCGACAAAGGCGATCACCCCCATCAGATGGTCCAGGGAAGAGGCTCGATGCATAGAAGCCGTGTGTACGCTCTCCTGATCGACACACCCGAGGCCGAGGCTGCCCAGGCAGCGGACTTCTGGTCAGCAGCACTCGGAGTCTCCGCCCGGCCGTTCCCGCCGGCACCGCAGTTCACCACGCTCCACCAGGCTCTGCCGGGGCTGGTCACCGCGGTCCAAGCGGTCGACGACGCACCGCGTATGCACCTGGACATCGAGACGGACGATGTCGAAGCGGAGACCACGCGACTGATCGGCTTGGGTGCCGAGCAGGTGTCGCGGTGGCAGGAATGCCGTGTGCTGCGAGTGCCCGGCGGTCACTTGGTGTGCGTACTGCCGGTGGAGAGCGACCCCGACGCCTTTCGGGCACAGGCCAATATCTGGCCATGACGGTAGAGAGAGGTCTGCGACCCGGCAGGAGGCAGCGGCGGACCACTACCGTTCGGTGAACACCAGGAGAACCTTCTAAAGGGCCTGGGGGAGTGGTCGCCGAAGCGGATGGCACGGGGCCGACCGTCACGGGCCTACGTCGCGCGGGACCGCCCTGTTCCACCTCGCCGACCGGTGCTGCGCTCATCGACCGGTCCAGGTGCCCCACCGCCGTCCTCCGCACCCTGGGTCCCACGTGCGGCTCGTCGACGTCGGGCCGGTGGAGCAGCCGGTCGCTCGTCGCGGACGAAGAAGGTGACCATGTCCGGACGGTAGCGGTCGTCGGCGACCTCGAACGCCGTCCCGTTCGGCTCCCGCGCCACGCGCCGCTGCCGCAGCAGTGGGGCACCGGCGGACACGTCCAGATGGCGGGCGTCCACCGCGTCCGCCGCAACCGCGTCGATCTCCTGGTCCACCGATCCGAGGTCCACGCCCTGCGCGGCCAGCCGCTCGGTGACCGACCCGTGCTCCACGTCGACGCCGAACAGCAGCTGGCCCACCCCCTCCCGGAACACGGACCGCTCCAGCATCGTCGGCAGCCCGTCCAGGAGCCGAAGCCGCAGCAGCCGGACCACCGTGGTGTCCTCGTCCACGTGCAGCACGGCCGCCTCGCGCGGCTCCGGGCGACAGCGGACGATCTCCAGCGTGCGGGCGCTCGGCACCCGCCCGGCGGCCCGGGCGAACCGGGTGAAGTACGTGAATCCGGCCATGGGCTGACGCAGCACCGGTGACGCCACCCGTGCCGGTCGGCCCTGCCGGGTCTCGATCAGGCCCTCGGCCCGCAGTGTGGCCAACGCGTGC
This sequence comes from Streptomyces carpinensis, assembly GCF_002154505.1. Taxonomy (GTDB): domain Bacteria; phylum Actinomycetota; class Actinomycetes; order Streptomycetales; family Streptomycetaceae; genus Streptomyces; species Streptomyces carpinensis. The sequence continues at coordinate 6,765 of NZ_MUBM01000628.1, forward strand.
CGCACCGGTCCACGCGATGTGCCGTGCGCGGCGCACAGGTCCGCCTCGGACGGCAGGCTGGCGCCGACCGGCAGTTCCCCGGACGCGATCGCCTCGCGCAGGGCGCGCGCGATCCGCTCGTGTCCCGTCTCCTGGTTCCTCGGCACCGCCGCTTCCCCTCCCCCTCGCCGGTACGCGCCCGTGGCCCGTGTCGCCACGGCCTCCCGGCTCAGACCATGGTGCACCACCCCGCGGCCCGCTCCCCATCCCGGGTCTACGCCGTGGATCGCGCCGGTGTACGAGCGGCATACCTGAGGGGTCCACATATCGCTCCGGCCCATGCAAGATTGAACAACGCAAGACAAGTTGGGAACTTGTCTTGATAGGTTGCCCTGGCTGCCGAAAAGCTGCAGGCGCCCATCGATCACTTGCCGCCACCATGCTCCCTCGCCCGGGCGGCCGCCCACCGAAGGAAAGGCACTCATGCCCGACCTGACCCGCCGCCGCCCTTGGGGCACGGCCGGCACCGCCCCGACGCCCACGGCCCGGCGCGGCTCTTCTCCCAGCCGCGACCGGACTGACCGGACGAGCGCCCCGACTCCGGGAGCGGGCGCAACTGCCGCTATGGGAGCGGGACATCGGCTTCACCGGTACGCAACCGATCCTCAGGCGTTCATCCAGCGACGGCCGTCGCACAGGTAGCCGCGCGCCGTACCTGCCGTCTGCCGCCAAGTTCTCCCACCGCAGGCGGACTTCCCACCGCTCGTTCCCACCGCGCAACCAGACCTTCCCGCCGTACGGCCGACGGCTGCCCCTGCCGGCCAGGTCACCCCTGTCCCGGAGGCCGTCGGGCCGTGCCGCAGCCCTGCTGCGTTCCGAGCGTCACCTCGAAAGGATCACGCACATGTCGCATGTCGACGAGCCCACCGAGCACCTTCCCGAGACCAACGCCGACGGCTCGCTGGCCGGCACGACCGGCCGCGTTCCGCGAGGCGTTCCCGCCTCCCTCTTCCGTTCCGGCCTGAGTCGGCGCCGGCTGCTCCAGGCGGCCGCGGCATCGGCGACGGCCGCTGCGACCACCGGCCTCACGGCGGCGGGCACCGGCAAGGCCGTGGCCGCGCCGGCCGACACGGCAGCGGTCGCCACCGGATTCACCGGCACGATCGCCGATCTCAAGCACGTGGTGATCCTCATGCAGGAGAACCGTTCCTTCGATCACTACTACGGCATGCTCCCGGGCGTCCGCGGCTTCGGCGACAAGCAGGCCCTGCAGTACCCGAACGGCACCACCGTCTTCCAGCAGCCCGACGCGAAGCGGACCGACGGCGGATACCTGCTGCCCTTCCGTCTGGAGACGGGCAAGTACAACGCGCAGAACGCCGGCGGCCTGCCGCACGGCTGGACGGACGGCCACAACGCCTGGGCGATGGGCAAGAACAACGGCTGGATCGCCGCCAAGGGCGAGCAGACCATGGGCTACTTCACCGGCGAGGACATCCCCTGGCAGTACGCCCTGGCCTCCGCGTACACCATCTGCGACCACAACCACTGCTCGATCGCCACCAGCACCAGCCCCAACCGCATCTACATGTGGTCCGGCAGCATCGATCCGACCGGTGCGAACCACGGGCCGGCCATCACCAACGGCGGCGACTACGGCTACCGATACACCTGGGAGACCTACCCCGAGGCCCTCCAGAAGGCCGGGGTGTCCTGGCAGATATACGTCAACAACGACACCGACAGCAACTGGCTCGGTGACTACACCGACAACACCGTACGCTCCTTCGCCGCGTTCAACCCGGCGCAGCCCGGCGCCGACACCTCGCCCGACGGGCTGCTCGCGCGCGGCAACGTGCTGCAGACCCACACCAAGCCGACCGGGCCCAACTCGAACGAGAACGTCGACTACGTCCTCAAGGACTTCATCGATGCCTGCAAGCCCGGCGCGGAGCAGCCGCTGCCGGAGGTCTCCTGGATCGTCGCGCCGTACCTGTGGTCGGAGCACCCGGCCGGCGCCCCCGACTACGGCGCCGTCTACACCGACCGGGTCATCCGGGCGCTGCACGAGAACGAGGAGCTGTGGAAATCGACGCTGCTCATCCTCTCCTTCGACGAGAACGACGGCTACTTCGACCACGTGCAGGCGCCGCTGCCGGAGCCCGGTACGGACGGCGAATTCGTGCAGGGGCTGCCGATCGGTCCGGGCGCGCGGGTGCCGATGATCCTGGTCTCGCCGTGGACGCGCGGTGGCTTCGTGTCCTCGGAGGTGTTCGACCACACCTCGATCATCCGGTTCCTGGAGCACTGGACCACGAGCCTGGGCAAGCCGGCGATCTGCGAGAACATCAGCGACTGGCGCCGGACCGTGTGCGGTGACCTGACCTCGGCGATCGACTTCTCCGCGGCCGACACCTCGCTGCCCGACCTGCCCTCGGTCGACGTGCTGGTCGCGGCCGCGGAGCACGACCGGACGCTGCCGTCGATCGCCAAGGCGATCCCGGCCACGGGGCAGCAGTCGATGCCGACGCCGCCGTCCGGCCGGCTGAAGGCGCGGCCCGTGCCCTACCAGCAGCACGCCACCGTGGCCGTCGACCGCACCAGTGGCAAGGTCACCGCGACGCTCACCAACGAGGGTGCGCAGGGAGTCAGCATGCAGCTCTTCCCCGACGCCTACCGCGACTTCGAGGCGACGCCGTTCACCGTCACCAAGGACGGCGCGAAGCGCTACGAGTGGGACACCGCGACGACCGGCGGGAAGTACGCCTTCAGCATCTACGGCCCCGACCGGTTCGTGCGGTCCTTCGCCGGAAGCGTGGTCCCCGGCGGACGGAACACCGGTGCCGTCCCCCAGGTCGAGGCCGAACTCGTGCCCGGCCACCGCACCTTGCGGCTGCAGTTGTCCAACGGCGGACGCGACCAGGTCCGCTTCACCCTGGCCGCCAACGACTACGAGGGCGGCCACAGGACGGTGTACGTCGGCCAGGGCAAGCCGGCCGTCGTGGAATGGCCGACCGACCAGGACGGCTACTACGACGTGGTCGTCACCGCGGCCGACGGCTTCCGCTACCGTTTCGCGGGCCGGATCAGCTGACCTACGGCCCACGGCCCCGGCGCGTTCTGCGACGCAGCGCGAGCTCGCCGGGGCGGCGCACTGCCCGCCATGGCTGCGTCACGTGATCCGCAACGAGAACCGTGCCCGACCGGGGACTCTCAGGGGTTTGGGCGCCCCTGGGAGCCGCCGGGTGCCGACAGAGCGTCCGGCCGGGCCGAGGAGGCAGGCAGGGCAACCGGTGGCCGTCCGGCAAGGTCGGCTTCGTCCGCCCCTGACGGCCGTCGGCTCAGAACAGGCCCGAGACCGGTGCCTGTCCGGCCTCCACCTCGTCGAGGGCCCGGCGGATCCCCCCGACGGCGACGGAGCTGTCGCCGAGCGCGGACATCTCCAACCGAGGAGTCGTCAACAGCCGGGGCCGCAGGTGACGTTCGACTGCTTCGAGGAGGGGAGCGCCGCACCGTGAGACACCTCCGCCGATGACGATCAGGTCGGGGTCGAGCACGAGTGCCGCGACCGCGATCCCGCGGACGAAGCGGGCCGCCGTGCGTTCGAGCGTCCGCACGGCCGCCTCGTTGTCCCCGCGGGCGGCCACGGTGAAGAAGGCGGCCGCGTTCCGGGACCGGTCGGGGGTGGTCAGCGCGAGCCGGAAGGCCTCGTCCCCCGAGCGCCGCGCCTCGTCGACGGCGATCTCGAGGATCGCCGACACGCTGACGAGGCGTTCGAAGGCGCCCATCCCGTCGCCCGGCTCGGCACGGGCCGCCGGCAGGCCGTCGCCGGTTTCCGACGGCGCGGTCAGGTCGGCGAAGCCGAGCTCACCGGCGCCCGAGGCGGAACCCGCGTGGACCCTCCCGCCGATCAGGATGCCGAGGCCGATGCGGGCGCCCCACTGGACGAAGACCGTGTTCCGGCTCTCGCGGGCCACACCGGTCCACCTTTCGGCGAGAGCACTCAGATTGGCCTCGTTGTCCACGTGTACGGGGCAGTAGAACCGGTCGCGCAGTTCCTGCCCGACCGGCAGCCCCGCCCAGCCGCGGATGCTCGGCGCGAGGCGGACGGTGCCCGAGGACTCGTCCACGATGCCGGGCGTTCCGACCCCGATCGACCAGATGTCCGACCGCCCCAGGCCGGCCTGGGCCAGTGCCTCGTCACCGCACCGCGTGATCGCCGCGAGGACGTCAGCGGCGGCCCACCGACCGGACGAGTTCTCGATCCGGTGGTCCGCGACCACCCGTCCGGCGAGGTCCGCCACGAGCACTCGCACCTTGTGGGGTCCGGCGTCGATGCCCAGGACATGCCCCCGCTCGGCGCGGAAGCGCACCCGCTGCGCCGGACGGCCGCGGCCG
>NZ_MUBM01000629.1 GCF_002154505.1 Streptomyces carpinensis
GGGGCGGTGGCCGGGGCGGTGCTGCCGCTGCTGGACCTGACGCAGGTCGTCGGCGAGGTGGCGCCCTGGGGGTATCTGGCGCTGCTGCTGTCCGTGGCGTGCGTCGGGATCGACCGGTACTTCGGGGTGACCGCCGGCTGGATAAGGGACGTGGCGACCGCGCAGGCCGTGCAGCGGCGGTTGCAGGTGCTCCAGTTCGACTGGGCGACCGAGAACGTGCGGGAGGTCCTGGGGCCGACCGAGGGGACGGCCGGTGAGGCCGCCGAGCGGTGCCTGACGGTGCTGCGGCGGTTCTCGGAGGACGTGACCGAGCTGGTGCGCACGGAGACGGCCGACTGGATGGTGGAGTTCCGGGTCGGCCCGGCGCCGATGGGGCTCCAGTCCGCGGTGCCGGGCGGCGGACGGCCGGAGGCGGGGGCCGCCGGACCCGGGCGGCTTCCGATGCCGCCGCCGGGGAGTGCGCGGCCCAACATGCCGCGGCAACGGCCACCGGAACCGCGGTGACCGCCGGCGGACGAGCGGTCACCCCGGTCGCCGCCGGCCGCCGCCGCTCCCGTCACTCCTTGGTGTAGGTCAGCTGGTCCCCGGTCGTGGTGTTGACGCGCCGGAGGCTGCCGTCCGACAGGAGGGAGACCTGCGTGGCCTCACCCGGCTTGCAGCCGGGGGTGCCCCGGCCGACCGTGAGATCGGACGGGCCGATCTCCAGCGGACCGCCGTCCACCGGCTGCCGGGTCAGCTCGGCCCGGAACACGCAGTGGTAGGTGCCGCCGCCCCGCAGCGGCCCGTCGGCGACGAGCGTGAGAACCGTGTCGCCCACCCCTCCCTGGCTGATGGTGAGGTTGCGGGGGTTGGCGCCGAGGTCGTTGGTGATCGTCGTCGTCCAGGTGCCGAGGTACGCGGTCGGGATCACACCGTCCGTCGGGGCGGACGAGTCCGGCCGCGAGGGCGTGGGCGAAGGGCCGGGGTCCGTCGAGCCGGCGGTGGTGGGGGCGGTGACGGTCACGGAG
>NZ_MUBM01000063.1 GCF_002154505.1 Streptomyces carpinensis
GGGCCCAGTGCGTCGCGCAGCCGGCCCTGCGACACCTCGCCCTCCAACGCGATCGCCGCCCCGGCCTGCTCCAAGTGCCGCGCGTTGTATGCCTGCTCGTTCCCGGCCGACGACGCCAGCGGCACGAACACCGCGGGCTTGCCGAGCGCGGTCAGCTCCGCGAGTGTCCCCGCCCCGCTCCGTGACACCACGACGTCGGCCAGGGTCAGGACGTCGGGCAGCTCGCTGCTGATGAAGCCCGTCAGGTGGTAGCGGGCCGCCAGCTCAGTGGGGAGCCCAGCCGCCCGCGCCCGCAGACCCGCCTCGTTGGCCGGACCGCACTGGTGCACCACGTTCGCCTGCTGCAGCAGCCACGGCAGCGCCTCGGCGACCAGCTCGTTGATCTGCCGCGCACCCTGCACCCCGCCCGTGACGTACACCGTCGGCAACTGCCGGTTGAAGCCCCACAGCCCCAGAGCCTGCACGGCCCGGTCCGCGTCCCCCGCCAGGACCTCCGGCCGTACCGGGTTGCCCGTCACCACGGCGACCGCCCGCGCCGACTCCGGCAGCAGATCGAGCGTCGACTCCGCCGACACGCAGATCCGCGCCGCGCTCGCTGCCAGCTTCCGGTTGGCCAGCCCCAGCCGCACCGTCTGCTCATGCAGCACGAGCGGGCGGTGGCACATCCGGGCCGCCAGCCCGGCCGGGACCGCGACGTAGCCGCCCGTCGCGAGCACCACGTCCGGTCGGAACTGGTCGATAGCCCTGCGGGCCTGGATCACGCCGAGCGGGACGCGCGCCATATCCATGATGTTCGCCGGCGACGCCATCCGGAGCGGGTTCTTCGAGCGGCGGACCTTGCCCGTCACCACGCTGGTGAACGCGATGCCCTCGGCCGGGGCCACCCGCGCCTCCAGGCCGTCAGCCGTCCCGATCCACATAGTCTCGAGCGCACGGCCCTCCCCGGCGAGCCGGGCCTGCAGCGTGCGTACCGCGGTCAGTGCTGGATACAGAGTGTCGCCGCCGAAACACTCAAAGACTTCGGTTTCGAGCCCGAGCGCGCCGCGCCCACACTGCTACGCCTGCGCAACTGCCCCTTCCATCCCCTGGCAGCCAAGGCCCCAGACCTGGTCTGCGCCGTCAACCAGGCTTTCCTGGCTGGTTACCTGCATGGCCTCGGAAGCGACAAGACCACAGCTGTACTTGCCCCGCGACCGGGTTCATGTTGCGTCGAACTGCGCGGCGAGCCCACAACCGGAGACAGTCCGCAGAGGGAGAGCGGCGTCCGGTCACGCGCGAGGAGGTGGCCGACGACCTCGGCATCTCCCGCAAGCTGGCGGCCTTCCACCTGGACAAGCTGGTGGCGGCCGGCCTGCTCCAGGCCCATTACGGATCATCCACAGGCATCCGGAAGGTCGGCCGCAGAGCGAAGGTGTACGAGCCGGTGGCCGAGGCCATCGCGGTCACCATCCCCGAGCGCCGCCACGGCATGCTCGCCGACGTCCTCGCTGAAGCCGTCATGACCGAAGCCGAGGGCGAATCGGCCCGCGACGCCGCGCTCCGTGTGGCGTATCGGCGCGGGGAAACCCTCGGCGGCGCGGAGCGGGAACGGGTACGCCCCGGACGGCTCGGCGCCGAGCGAGGGCTGAGTCTGGCTGCCGACATGCTCGAGAAGTTCGGGTACGAGCCGGAGCGCGCCACGCCCACCCTGCTGCGGCTGCGTAACTGCCCCTTCCAGCCCCTGGCGGCCAAGGCCCCGGCACTGGTCTGCGCCGTCAACCAGGCTTTCCTGGCCGGATATCTGCACGGCCTCGGAAGCGACAAGACCACAGCGGTACTCGCCCCACGACCCGACGCGTGCTGCGTCGAGCTCCGGGCGAACGGTGTGACCCAGGACGCCTCGGAATCCGGAACCGCCTGCGGGCGGTGAGCCGACCGGGGGATGACCGCGGCCTGGAATCACCCTTCCGCGATGGGGAGCAGGCGCTCAGCATCGATCAGTTGCTCGGCGCATTGGTCCTCTTCGCCGTGATCGGCGGCCTGTCCGAATTCCTCGGCGGCCTCGGTCTGGCCGCGGGGCTGCTCACCCCGCTCGCGGCCGCCGCCCTGATTGGCGTCATGATCAATGCCATGACAACCGTGACGGGTGCCAACGGACTGTGGGAGACCAGCGGTGGCGTGGAGTACAGCGTCTGCATCGCCGTCGTCGCCTTGTCCATCGCCACCATCGGTCCCCGGCGGCTCGCCCTTGACCGGTTCTTCCGTTGGGATGCCGGCGGCTGGACCGAGGGCGCCGTTGCCCTAGGCCTCGGCGGAATCGCCGCCGCCGTTGTCCTGAGTCTCTGAACCTTCGAGAACCGCCGTCACCTGCACCCGATCACCGGAAGCTCGATTCCCGTTCGCAGGTGGCGGCCCTTTCCGTCGGTTCAATCATGTGGTGATGCAGGTGTGCCGACGGTCGTACGGTCGGCCACCGAGGATCTACGCCAGACCACCCACCGAAGCTGATAGGCGCGCCGGGTCCTCGGTTGCCGAGGAGCTCGACCCGGTGAACCATGGCATAGATCCCGTTTGCCACGCTTCGAGCAATGAGGATGGGTTTCTGTCGAGGCTTGCCACGTGCGACCTGTGGAGGACTCATGTACACGACTCGATCCCGGGCCCGTTTCGCCGCCGTCTGCGCCACCACCCTGTGCGTCACGGGTGCTCTGTCGCTCCCGGCCCTCGCTTCGTCGTCGCCCTCGCCATCGACGGTCTCCACGCTGGACAGGCAGTTCCTGTTCGCAGCCCATCAGGGAAACCTGTGGGAGATCACGACCAGTCAGCAAGCTCAGAGCGCGGCGACCACCGCCTGCGTCAAGCGGGTTGGCGCCGACTTCATCCGCGACCACCGCGCCCTTGATGCCGGTGTCGTCAAGACCGCGGCACAACTCAGCGTGGCACTGCCGTCCGGGCAAACGGCCGCGCAACTGAGGCAAACCGCCGCGCTCAAGCGCCTCGCCGGGACACCCGCCTACGATGCCGCGTGGCTCAAGGCCCAGTACCCCGCCCACGTGCAGACCCTCGCGCTCATCGACAAAGAGATCGCCTCGGGCACCAACCCGCTCGTGAAGTCCCTGGCCAAGAGCGCGCGCCCGGTCGTCGCAAGCCACACCCAGATGGTCAACCACGGCATGTGTCACGCGTAGGCACCCGCCGGCTCACGGACGTGATCTCCGCCCACCCAGGGGTCGTGGCGCTTGAGTGTCGTCTGTTCCGGCAGACCGAGTCGTCCCGCCGCCCGGCGTCGCTCCCGGATTTCTGCAGTCGACCGCAGTCGGTAGCCGGGACCGCCGCAACCGCATGAGCGGACGATGCGAGCGTACGGCGCCGGGATACCGTACCCGCGAGACCCACCCTGGTGCATGTGCGAATCGCAGGCTCCCGGATCTGCTAGAAGGTGGACTCGGTGCGGGGTCCGCCGCCGTCCAACTCGTCACGAACCCCCCTGAGACGGTGGAACGCAGCGCCGGTGCCGCCGGCTCCTGCGCGGCGCCAGTCGATGGGCCCTACAGGAGCCGGAGGGGAATAATGGAATTCGACAGAACGTGACCGCCACCTCCCGGCCAGGCATCGTGGCGATCACGCCCTCTGGCGGCGAAGTCGCGCGTGCCGCAACCGGCTCCCCGAGCCCGCCAAGCCGAATCCCTGATCTCCATGGACAGTCCCCGCAAGAACTCCACGCAGCCCGGTACGGCCGGCGCGGGTGGGCTGTCCGCGGCCGAACCCGCGGTGATCGCCAAGGGACTGACCCGCCGCTTCGGTGCCCTGACCGCCGTGGACCACCTCGACCTCGAAGTCCGCAGCCAGGAAGTGTTCGGCCTTCTCGGCGCAAACGGGGCGGGCAAGACCACCACGATCAAGATGCTCATCACGCTCTTGCCGCCCTCGCATGGCACCGCTCGTGTTGCAGGCTTCGACGTAACCGCTCAGGCCGCGGGCGTGCGGCGCTCGATCGGCTACGTCCCGCAGATGCTCTCGACCGACGGCTCACTCACCGCATGGGAGAACCTGAGTGTCTTCTCCCGGCTGTACCACATCCCGCGCCGTCAACGCCGACAGCGGATCGCGCAGGCACTGGCGGCCATGGATCTCGAATCGGCTGCCCACCAGATGGTGCGGGAGTTCTCCGGGGGGATGGTCCGCCGGTTGGAAATCGCCCAGGCGATGCTGCACCGGCCCACCGTGCTGTTCTGCGACGAGCCGACGGCGGGGTTGGACCCGGCGGCCCGGCGCAGGGTGTGGCAGCAGATGCGGGGCCTGATCGCGCAGGAGGGCACTACATTGCTGCTCACCACGCACGACATGGAGGAAGCCGAGGTTCTCTGCGACCGTGTGGCCATGATGCGTCGCGGCTTGCTCGTGGCTCTGGGCACGCCCGATGAGCTCACGGCCTCGATCGGCCCGGACGCCGGCCTGGAAGACGTGTTCGTCGCATACGCCAAGGACCAGGGCGAGGCAGAAGGGCGGTTCCGCGATGTCGCCCGCACCCGGCGCACGGCGTGTCGCCGGGGCTGACCACGAGTCCGTCGGCAAGACTGGGCCCTGGCATTGGGTGCTTACCATCGCGCGCTTCTTGTCCGAGACAGCGGCCATCGCAGACATCGAAGTCCGCAAGCTGCGCCACGACCCGCTGGAACTGCTCGCCCGCGCGGTGCAACCGGTGCTGTGGCTGCTGGTGTTCGGCCAGGTCATGGCCCGCGCCCGGGCCATCCCCACCGGCGGCCTCCCCTATCTCGACTTCCTCACGCCGGGCATCCTCGCCCAGAGCACCCTGTTCGTATCGATCTTCTACGGCATCGCGGTCATCTGGGAGCGTGACCTCGGAATCCTGCACACGTTCCTGGTCAGCCCCGCCTCGCGGGCCGCGCTCGTGTCGGGCAAGGCGCTCTCCGCCGGGGTCCGGGCCCTGGCTCAAGGGGTGATCGTGTACGTGCTCGCCGCGGCCCTGGGTGTCCACCTGCGCACCGGGCTGGCCCCGCTGCTCGGAGTGGTGGTGATCCTCGTCCTGGGGGCGGCGGTGTTCGTCACGTTCTCCCTGGTCATCGCTTGCTGGGTGCGTACCCGGGAGCGATTCATGGGCATAGGTCAGATCCTCACCCTGCCGATGTTCTTCGCGTCCAACGCGATCTACCCGATCTCCCTCATGCCCGGCTGGCTGCGCGCTGTGGCGCACGTCAACCCGCTCAGCTACCAGACCGACGCGCTACGTTCGCTCATGCTGCCCCACGGCCAGTCCGCCTTCGGCCTGGGCACCGACATCGCCGTGCTGGCAGGTGCAGTCGTGCTGCTCGCCGCGGCAGGCGCCCGCCTGTACCCCCGCGTGACCCGCTGACCGGAGCCGCGGCCTGGTTGCCGCCTGCACGGTCGGCGCGATGCCTCCCAACACCTTCGGTGCCCTCCCGACTCGACACACGCCACTCAGATAGCCCTGGCCGACCGAGGTAACAGGCCGCCCGGCTTACCACTCTCGTAACGGAGGCCATGCCGCCGAGGTGCCCACCCAACCGTCTAGCTGACTATTTGCTACCTGCCACCGCGCGGCAGTCCAGCGAGCCGAGGCATGGCCGCCTATTAATGAGTTACCGATCGGAGTTAACCGGTGAAAGAGAGGTTATGTACATGGCCGACGAATCCCCCAAGGACGCCCCGCCTGCGTTCCCCCAAGACACCTTCGCCCTCCTCCCATCAACCCGAACACCCCTACTCCATGACGGCCATGAGACCGGGGAGGGCAACGGCCCGGCGTCACCGGCCCCCGGCAGCGCCGCCGCGACCGCGACCGGGCAGTAGCGATGGCTCCCGGACCCGGCGGCCGCCCGCACCGCACCGCCATCAGCAGGCGCACGGCCGTGCGCGTGCTGCTCCAAGTGATGACCGCGGCCGCACTGGCCGTGGACGCCTACGTGCATGCCAGCCTCGCCTCTCCGTATGACCGGGTCGGGCAGCAGATCAGCCAGGGAACGTTGTTCCGCCTCGAAGCCGCCGTGGCCTCCCTGGCCGCGCTGTTGGTCCTGCTGCTCGGTCGCCGGCGGCCGGTGTGGGTGTTCGCGTTCCTGGTGTCCGTCTCCGCCCTGGGCGCCGTGCTGCTCTATGGGTACGTGAACGTGGGCGCTCTCGGTCCGCTGCCGAACATGTACGAGCCGTTCTGGGGGCCGAAGAGGACCGGCAGTGCGATCGCCGAGGCCGTCGGCGCTGTGACCTCGCTCGTGGGCTTTCTGATCACCGGCCCGCCGCACTCTGCGTCCACTCGGGCCGGTGATCCTCGGGGCGACAAGGCCGACGGCGGGGGCGGCTGATCACGTGCCACGCCTCACCCTCCGCACCGAAGCCTGCAGTGCCTGGGGCTGCTGTGGCTGCTGCTGCCCCTGGCGGTGACCGTCGCCCTGCTCTGGTACGGCGGAGCACCGGCGCAGCTTCTTCGGGGCGCACGGCCACGCCGTGCCCCTGCTCAAGGCCCAGCTGGGCGGGCCCTGTTGGGACTGGCTGTTATCCAGTTGCTTCTCGCGCTGTGGATGTACGGCCGGCTGCCCGGCCTGCGCGCCGCGCCGCACCCGGTGGGCACCGAGCACCGCCTGATCGGTATGTTCGCTTTCCTGTTCTCCGTCCCGATCGCCCAGCAGTGCATCATCGCCTACGACGTCGGTCTGACCGGGCTCCGCGAGGCCGGTGGCGCTCCCGCTCGCCGGTGGCGCGCTCCACGATGATCGCCCTGGCCTGGTACTCGGCGTCGTTCTGGTACTTGAACGGCTACCGGGCGCCCTGTAGGCCGACGACGCCGGATCGGTGCCGTCGTCGGCCACTATCGGCAGTGGTCGCAGCTCGCCAACCCGCCGCCTCTCCGAAGTGCGAGGTGACCGGTTCACGCGGAAGCCTTTCCGTTCCTTCGGGGCGTTGGTGCTGCCGGTCTTGAGGTGCCCGGCGCCGCCACACCTCGCGGCCGGGGCGGCGACCGCCGGCACCGGGGCGACGTTGGCCGGCTGCGGGCCCGGCCCGCCGCGCCTTGTATTCACGCGTGCGGCAGATGCCCTAAAATGCGCTATATATGCTATGTGCGAAAAAATTGAACGTATGGCACATGGTGTTGAAGGCAAGCGAGAGGAGTGCCTCGTGATCGCCAAGCTGCTCGCCAAATTGTCCTTCACCCGCAACTACGGTGCGTACGGCGCCCACGATTGGGGCACGCACACCGGCGACGACAGGGTGTGACCACACGGCCGGCGGGCGCCCTCGGGCTCCCGCCGGCTCCTGACTGCGCTGCCGACGATATCGGCCTGACTGGTACGAGAAGTCAGGGGCGATCCCATGGGCCGAGTGAATGAGCCGCCGCGGTTGCCCGGAGGCAGCTTCGCGGCCTGGAGCCACGACCGGCTGGCACTAGCGCGCCGTGGCGCTGACGAGTGCGGGGACGTCTGGCAGCTGGAGTCGGGTGTCTACGTAGCCGCTACGGCCGGGGTGTGTGAAGCGGTCCTGCACCGTGCGCAGGACTTCCCCAAGCCGTCCTCGCCCCTCTTCCCGCCGTTGAAGCGGGCCGGCGGAGCACCGATGCCCGAGGAACGGGCGCACGCTCGCGCCGCCCGCATGCGCGGACTGCGCCCGCAGGCGGTTGCGGCCCGGATCGGTGAGATCGCGCCCGGGACCGCTCGATTTGCCGACCAGTGGCCCACGGGCCGGGACGTCGAGATTCTGCCCCTGGTCCGGCCCGTCCTGGCAGAGATCGGCGTGCGCTACCTCTTCTCCGAAGACGCTCCCGCCCTGCTGCCCTTCGCCTGGCAGCTCTTCGTGGCCCGGGAGGTGCTCGTACGCCCCTCGCACTGGGTGTGGCCGCGCTGGGTCCCCACACCGGCACGGCGGTTCCGCACACGGCGGCAAGTCGCCTTCACCAACGCTTTGCGGCCTATTGTCCGCCGGCGCCGTTCATCGGGCCGGCTCGGTGACGACGTGCTGGGACAGATGCTCCGGCCCTCCTCCCGCTACGGCCCGCTGTCGGAAGAAGTCATCCTCGACACCCTCCCCGGAATCACCGTCGCCACCTTCGAGACACCCTCCCGGGCAGCCGGATGGATCCTGCTCCACCTGGCCCGATACGCCCAGGCCGCGGACCGGGTCGCGGCCGAAGCCGCCCTGCTGCCCGACGACCCGGCCACGACGACCAGCACCCACCTCGACAACCTGCAATACACCCAGGCGCTGGTACGCGAAGTGCTCCGACTGCACCCCCCGAGCTGGCTGCTCACCCGGCGCGCCCCGCGACAGACTCAGCTCGCCGACTACACCATCGACGCCGGATCCACCGTTCTCGTCTGCCCCTACACCGCCCACCGCGACGCACGGGAACACCCCGAACCGGACCGGTTCCGGCCCGAACGCTGGCTCGACGATTCAGACTCGCCGGCGAAACCCGGGGTCTTCCTCGGCTTCGGTACCGGGCCCCACGGCTGCGAGGGAGCCGCTCTGGCCATGGCCATGCTCACGCTCATGACCGCGCAGACCGCCCGCCGCTACCACTTGAGCGAGCCGCCCGGCGCGGAACCCGGCTACCGGGTCACCACCTTCGAAGGTCTCGCAACCGCCGGCCTGCACCTGCGTGCCACCTTGCGCGACTGAGGGCAGCCCTACTTTCGGTGGCAGGCCGCCTCCACCCGCGAACAACGAACGCCGATCAAGTCCGAGTGCCGTTCCACGCGCTCGGATCACCGGCTCATGGTTCGCTCATCGTGTGTCGCCGGTCGAACTCGTTGACAAGCATGCCCATCATGACGAGGTCGTGGTGCCGGCCGGCGAAGAAAACGTGTTCCCGCAAGCGCCCCTCCTCGGTGAAGCCGAGCCCACGAAAAAGTGCCAGCGATGCCTCGTTGTGGGCCAAAACCGCCGCCAGGCATTTGTGATAGCGCCGCTCGGCAAACATGAAGCGCAGCAGCAGCACCACGGCTTCCGTCGCGTAGCCCTTGCGCCGGTGGCCGGCGCTGATGGTGATATCGAACTCGAACCAGCCTGAGCGACGGCCGGTGCGATGTGAGCCGACTGTACCGACCAGCTCTCCTGTGGCCGTCGCTTCGACCGCCAACCGGAAGCGGTCGTCATCGCACTCGGCAACGGCCTGCTCCTTCGCCCAGGCACGGTAGCTCTCGGCGGACCGCGGCAGATCCAGCGGGCCCCGTCGCGGCCCGTCATCGTCGGCGAAACGCGCGAACGCCGTCCAGTCGTCGGGCTCGACAGCGCGCAGGCGTACCCGATTACCGGTCCAGGACGATGCCATGCCCTATTTGATCACGCTGCTGTGCGCGCGAGGCCGACAGGCACGCCGAGGCAGGCGTTGCCCGCCGTGCTCCGTCTCACCGCTGATCATCAGCCTCGTAGCAGCGGGGTCGTGCAGCGGGCGCAAGTCCGACTGCGGCAGAGAGGGTCGTGCCGGTGCTGCCGCGCTACTTCTCTTCGGGCTGAGTTGAGGTAGAGCCGTCATGGGGCGGGAGGTTGGGGCAGCTCATGGCGGTACTCGGCGTCTCGCTGCCGTGCCGCGTACGCCGGTTCTCCACCAAGGTACGCCGCTGTCCGGCGTCGTTGATGTCAACGTCGGATGTCAGGCGTTCGTCTCCCGGGCAACCGGACTCGCCGGTATCGGGGCCGTTGTTACGCTGGTCTTTACCAGGGATACGTCGCTAGTCAGGCGTCGATCGCCTGAGCCGCGATGATCAATTCTTTCTATGGGGACCCGACGAGCGCGCTGCACCCCCTCGCACTTCGCAGGGGTGGCCAGCGGCCGGATCCTCCCTTGCGCGCCGGAGTGGCGCAGGCTTGAGGGCTGCAGTTCCCACTCCCTGTGGAGGTCGGGGTGAAAGTTGTCGTTGATCTTTCCCGATGTGCAGGGTACGCGCAGTGCGCGTTCCTGGCTCCGGAGGCGTTCCGGATGCACGGTGAGGAAGCGCTCATGTACGCCCCGAACCCCGACGACGCCCAGCGCGACCAGGTGCTACGCGCCGCGGCGGCCTGCCCGGTCCAGGCGATCCTGCTCGACGAGCCGGAGGCGCGGCACGCACCGGCGGAGGGGCCGCCGTCATGACCAGTGCCGACAACCTGCGTGCGCTCAAGCGCGATGGCCGCATCGTGATCGTCGGGGCTTCACTGGCGGGGCTGCGGGCCGCGGAGGCTCTGCGAGACGAGGGTTTCACCGGATCGTTGACCATGATCGGTGACGAGTTGGGCGAGCCCTACGACCGGCCTCCCCTGTCCAAGCAAGTACTGACCGGGTCGGTGCCGGCCAGGGCCACCACTTTGCCCCGGCGTCGTGACATCGATGCGGAGTGGCTGCTGGGCGTGCCCGCCACCGGGCTGAACCTCGCGACGAACCACGTGCGGCTGGCCGACGGACGCGAGGTTCCCTTCGACCGGGTGCTGATCTCCACCGGGGTACGGGCCCGGCCGTGGTTCGTCGAGTCCGAGGCGGCCCTGGACGGGGTGTTCGTCGTACGTACCCGCGAGCATGCCGAGAGCCTGCAGCGGGCCCTCGCCGCCGGGCCCTCCCGTGTGCTGGTCATCGGTGCGGGATTCACCGGCTCCGAGATCGCCTCCGTCTGCCGCGAGCGGGACATCCCGGTGACCGTCGCCGAACTCGCGCCGGCCCCCCTGGTCGGGGCGCTCGGCGCCATGATCGGCGAGGTTGCGGCCGAGATGCAGCGCGCTCACGGTGTCGACCTGCGGTGCGGTGTCAAGGTCGCCCGGCTGGAGGGCGACGCGCAGGGACGGTTTCGCCGTGCTCACTTCGACGACGGCAGTACGGTCGACGCCGATGTGGCGGTGGTGGCACTCGGGAGCATCCGCAACACCGAGTGGCTGCGGGAGTCGGGACTGGCGGCGGGTGTATGGGGAATCACCTGTGACGCGGGCTGCCGCGCCCTCGACATCAACGGCCACGTCACCGACGACGTCTTCGCCGCGGGAGACGTGGCACGTTGCCCGAACCTCATCTACGAATACCGGCTCATCTCACTGGAGCACTGGGCCAACGCCGTGGAACAGGCAGAGGTCGCGGCACACAACATGGTCAGCGCCCAGGCGGACCGCCGGCCCCACCTGTCCATCCCGCTGTTCTGGTCGATCCAGTTCGGCGTCAACATCAAGTCCGTCGGCGTGCCAACCTTCGCCGACGAGGTGGTCGTCACCCAGGGATCGCTGGACGACCACCGCTTCGTCACCGCATACGGCTATCGGGGCCGCGTCACGGCTGCCGTGAGCTTCAACAACGCCAAGTGGCTGAACCACTACCGACGCTTGATCGAGACGGCCGCACCTTTCCCGCCCCCCTGCCCCACGCCGGACCAGCCGGCCGACATGAAACCGGTGCCCGTCGACCTCCCCGCCCCCACCCTGCTCGCTCAGGGCGCCACCGCGGTCGTCACCGGCCCTGACCCGAGTGAGCGCCGCGTCACGGCCGTGCACCAGCATCGGCCGGAGGAAGGCCAGACGACCACGACCGGAACGCCCGGCACACTGCAACGGATCTTCGACTACTCCGCCCGGGCCGACCCCTACCCGCTCTATGCCGAGTTGCGTAAGACGCCGGTGGCCCGGCAGGAGAACGGCAGCTACGTCATCAGCACCTATCGCGAGATCACAGACATACTGAATGACCCGCATCTGAGCTCCAACCTGCGCAATCTGTCGCATCCGATACCCCCAGCCGAGGAAGGGGCCACCTCGTCGTTCATCCACATGGACCCGCCCGAGCACGATCGCCTGCGGCGTATGGCGATGCGTCACTTCGGCCCCCCGCACACCCCTGGGCTGGTGACCGGACTTGAAGGCTTCCTGACCGCCAGCGTCGGCAGCCTGATCGACGATTTGGCGGGCAAAGACCAGATCGACATCGTCGACGATTTCGCCTTCCCGCTCCCCGTAACCGTGACCTGTCACCTGCTCGGCGTGCCACGCGAGGACGAGCCGAGGTTCCACCTCTGGGTGAACGACATCATGAACTCGATCGACTACAACCCCGAGACCGACCCGAAGGAGAAACTGGACAAGGGCGTACAGGCCCGCAAGGACTTGCGCCAGTGCCTCGGCGAGCTGGTGGAACAGCGCCACCGCCGGCCGGGAGACGGCCTGCTGTCACGGCTGGCCAACGACGACGGACCCGACGGGCGGATGGCCGACGCCGAAATCGTCGCCACCGCCAGACTGCTCCTCATCGCCGGCCATGAGACCGTCGTCAACCTCATCACCAACGGCATGCTGACGCTGCTGCGCCACCCGCAGGTGCTGCAGCGACTGCGCGACGAACCGGACCTCGTCGTGCCGCTGGTCGAGGAACTGCTGCGCTACGAGCCTCCCGTGCACATCATTCCCTGGCGGGTGGCGTACAGCGACGTCACCGTCGCCGACACCGTCATCCCCCAGGGCTCGCAGATCATGCTCATGCTGGCCTCAGGCAGCCGCGATCCGAAGCGCTTCCACGATCCCGACCGCTTCGACCCGGATCGGCATGACAACCAGCACCTGGGGTTCGGCAGCGGCATCCACCTGTGTTTCGGCGGCCCGCTGGCCCGGCGGGAAACCCAGATCGCGCTGACCGAGTTGGTACGCCGGCTCGACCGCCCCAGGCTGGTCGCCGACCCGCCGCCGTACCGGCCCAGCCCCGTTCTTCGGGGCCCGATCCACCTGGACATCGAGCAGGGTGACGGATGACGCGGCAGCCGCGGGCACTTGCAAGGTCGCGCCGCGGACGGCCCGGCCGGCCCTGCATTCGACAGCAACCCGCTACCCTCCTCAGCTGCCAGCCCGTCCACCGTCTGACCGCCACGGCCCTCCAGCCAGAGCGGGAGCGGCATCGCATCGCGGACCACTGCCCACTCCGCATCCGTCATATCCGACGGATAGCTCGGCCCCCTGTCCGGATGGT
>NZ_MUBM01000630.1 GCF_002154505.1 Streptomyces carpinensis
GTCCAGCCCCTCCCCCACCTCCGCCGACACCCCCCGGCCGGTGGACGCGGTCCGGCTGGTCAAGGACGACCCGAAGGTCTCGGCCGCCGTGAAGCGCAGCCTCAAGCCGTGCGTGGCCGACCAGTACCCCGTCGACGTGTCGTACGGCAAGCTGACCGGGGGCTCGGGCGACGACATTGTCGTCAACGTGCTGACCTGCGGAGAAGCGGTGGGCGTGGGCGCGTACGTGTACCGCGAGCGGGGCGCCGGGTACCAGAACGTGTTCCGGTCGGAGGAACCGCCGGTCTACGCCGAGATCGACCGCGGCGACCTCGTGGTGACCAAGCAGGTCTACGAGAAGGACGACCCGGTGTCGAACCCCTCCGGCGAGGACGTGATCACCTACCGCTGGACCGGAAGCGGGTTCACCAAGGAGTTCAGCACGCGCAACGAGTACAGCAAGGCCGTCGGAGGGGGCCCGACGAAGGCCCCCGACAACTGACCGCGAGACAATACGACGGCCCGCGAGAACCGGCCACGGGAGAGTTCCTGCGGCGTGAACCGATCGGTTCGGCGATCCGTTCTCCTGGTGAACGCCTCGCGAGTGAACGCATCACGCGCACAACGCGTCCACACAGTGAGCGCACCATCTGAAGCACACAAGGACTGAGAGCACCGGGATGGCAGAGCAGACCCACGTCCTGTTCGTCGAGGACGACGACGTCATCCGCGAGGCCACACAGCTCGCCCTGGAGCGGGACGGCTTCGCGGTCACGGCCATGCCCGACGGCCTGTCCGGCCTGGAGGCGTTCCGGGCCCACAGGCCCGACATCGCACTGCTGGACGTCATGGTCCCCGGCCTGGACGGCGTCAGCCTGTGCCGCCGCATCCGTGACGAGTCGACGGTGCCGGTGATCATGCTGTCGGCGCGCGCGGACTCCATCGACGTCGTGCTGGGCCTGGAGGCGGGCGCGGACGACTACGTGACCAAGCC
>NZ_MUBM01000631.1 GCF_002154505.1 Streptomyces carpinensis
GATCCCCGATGGCCCGCCCCACCAGCGTGGTGACCATGTAGACGTTGTACGGCACCGTCGCCAACTGCTCGGAGCTCCCCAGGGTGTCCTGCAGGTACTTCGCGCTCCAGTTGGAGACGGTCGAGTCCCCGATGTAGGCGAAGGTCATCACGAGACACAGCGGCAGCAACAGCCTGAAGACGACGGGACCATGCCCGTGCTCCGCCGCCCCGGGTACGGCGGTGGCGTCACCGTCCACGTACCACCGGCTGCCCACGAGCGTCGCCGGCAGCAGCACCGCCGCCACCGGCAGATACGACACCCACAGCGCCAGGTGCCAGTGCGCCCCCACCCAGGCCAGCGAGGCACCCACGATCCCGCCCAGGCTGTAGGCGGCATGGAAGCTGAGCATGATGCTGCGGCCGTACGTCCGTTGCAGGCTGACCCCGAGCATGTTCATCGACGCGTCCAGTGCGCCCACGGCCAGCCCGAACACGGCGAGGGCGGCGGCCAGTGCGGCGATCCGGTCCCCGGCCCCGACCCCGAGCAGGGCCAGGAGGACCACCGGCTGGGACCAGCGCAGCACCCGGCTCGGCCGTATTCGCCTCACCAGCCGCTCGGTCGTCACACTGCCGGCGCCGGCGAGGATCGGCACGGCCGCCAGGAAGGCCGGCAGGAGGGCGTCGGAGACGCCGTACCGGTCCTGAACGGCAGGGATGCGCGTCACGAGGAGGGCGAAGGCGGCGCCCTGCGCGAAGAAGCTGAACGCCAACGAGGCCCTACCGCGCCGCAGCACTTCTGTCATGGCGGCGAGCGTAGGGCCCCGGGCTACCTGTGGGTAGGTCCGATCAAAGATGAATTTTCTTCAGCTTCACCCGCCCGCCAGGCCGAGCGAACCGGGTGTCTCAGGCGGCGACGGCGAGCGCGGGCTGCCCGACGGCGGTTTCGGCTCCGGCCTTCACCTCGGCGGCCAGCATGCGCTCCATCGGTCCGGCGGCCAGCGCACCGCTCACCATGAACGCCGCCGCCATCGCCACGACCATGATCACCGAGCCGAGCCAGACCATCGTGTCCACAGGGACGGTGTACGCGCCCACGACCCGCACCACACACTCGGCCAGCAGCGCCACGCCCCAGACGACGGAGAACGCGCGCTCCTTGCTCCGGAATGCCGCGGAGTCGGCCGCCGCCCCGGACGTCAGCCGCTGCCAGGCCGCCTCCTTGGCGGCGTCGCCCTTCACCAGGAAGGGCTTCATCCCCGCGGTCATCATCGGCTTCCCGAGCGCCACGGAGACCAGGATGCCGATGGCGATGGTGCTGCTGATCCCGCTGTCCTTGGCGAGCATCAGCCGCGGGTCCCCGGAGACGAAACTCAACAGCAGCGAGACGACGTTCACGACCAGGATCAGGCCGGCCAGCGCATTGGTCCTCCGCTCCTTGACCAGGCCCCACCCGGTCCGTACCGCCGGCACCACGCTGCTCCAGGCGAGCGCCGCGAAGGTGCTCATCCCCAACGCGTCCCTGAAGAGGTAGTACGAACCGAGCGGCGCCGCCACGTCCACGATCAGCGGCTTGAAGTTGTCCAGCGCGCTCGGGTTCTGCTTCTCGCTGCGGCCCTGGGTCCCCGTCGTCTTCGTCATGCCCCTACCCTGGCCGCCGGGCGGGGTCCTCCAGTAGAAACGATCGTCCGGAGGTCCGCATGACAAATGTCAGCCCCGCACCGATGGCGCCGGTCATACCAGCAGGTCAGCCAACTCACCCATGGAGGCGAAGAGTTGCGTCGCCGCCGCGAGCCTGGCCGCGGGGGTCACCGCGGTGAACCCGAACACGTCCATCCCGGCGGCCACGGCCGCGTCCACGCCCAGCGGGGAATCCTCGACGACCAGGCACCGCTCGGGCTCGACCCCCATCCGTCCGGCCGCGTGAAGGAAGAGGTCGGGCGCCGGCTTCCCGCGCCCCACGTCCTGCGAGCTGAAGATCCGCGCCTCCTCGAACCACCGGTCGAGTCCGGTCGTCCGGTGTCCCACCCGGATCCGCTCATGGCTGCCAGAGGACGCCACACAGTACGGCATCCCGTCCGCGGCCAGCTTCTCCAGCACGCCGGTGACGCCGGCCACCGGCTTCAACTCCCGCTCGAACGCGGCGAAGACACGGGCGTGGAAGACGTCGTCGAAGTCGTCCGGGAGCCGCTTGCCCGTCCGCTCCAGGACCAGATCGTGCACCCGGTGCATGGCCGACCCCATGTAGTCGCGGATGGAGTCCTCGTACGAGGTGGGGTGCCCCAGTTCGGTGAGATAGGCGGCGAGCAGCCGGTTGGAGATCGGCTCGCTGTCGACGAGGACGCCGTCGTTGTCGAAGATGATGAGGTCGTAGCGCATGGCTCGACCCTAAACGACCCCAAAAGCAGAAAACCCCCGTGCCGGTCGGCACGGGGGTTTTCTCAAGAATTGTTCGGCGGTGTCCTACT
>NZ_MUBM01000632.1 GCF_002154505.1 Streptomyces carpinensis
TCGCCGGTGAGGCCGCGCATCATCGGGATCAGCGTCGCGGCGGCGATGGCCGTGCCGAGGACGATGCCGGCGACCGCCACCAGCAGGCCTTCCCAGCGCAGCATCCGCATCACCTGACGCCGGGTGGAGCCGATGAGGCGGAGCATGCCGAGCTCGCGACGGCGGTCGAGGACGGTCGTCACGAGCGTGTTGGCGNNTGGCCCAGGCGTTGAGCTCGCGGTCGGTGCTCTGCTCGACGGCGTAGCCGGAGGCGTCGGTGACCTTGCCGAGCGCGGTGAGGGCCTTCGCGTCCCCGCCCCGTACCAGCAGCACGCTGTCGAAGCCCGAGGTGACGTGGGGCGCCAGGGAGGCGCGGTCCATGGTCACGGCCGCGAGGCCGAGCCCGCGGCCGTACACGGCAACGACCTCGGGGCTGGTCCTGGTGCCGTCCGGAAGGTACATCGGCAGCTTCTCACCCACCTCGACCTTCGCCGACGTGGCGAGCGTCCTGTCGATGGCGATCCGCCCCTTGCCGACCCGGCCCAGACTCCCGCTGCGCACGTCGAGGTCCTGCACCTTCGCCAGCTGCTCGCCGGAACCGGAGATGCCCTGCGTCGTCGAGCCCTGCAGCCACCGGTCGCCGCCGGAGCCGACGGGCACCAGCACCTGCGTGTCCAGCAGACCGACGGCCGCGTCGACGCCGGGCACGCGGGCGGCCCGGTCGGCGGCGTCGGCGGGCAG
>NZ_MUBM01000633.1 GCF_002154505.1 Streptomyces carpinensis
CCCCAGATCCGCTACCAGGCCCCGCCCATAGGCCGCCCGGACGCCCCCGCCGTCCACACCTACCGCCAGGTCCCCCTGAACACCGACGCCCCGAACGCCCTGCACCGCGGCACGCCCGTCCTCCTGCGCTACGACCCGAGAGACCCGCGACGCGCGGTGGTCGTCCGCAGGAAGAAGGCGTACTCGCCTACGGCGAATCTCGCTTGGTGCGTGTTCTGTTTGGTGGCGGGGATGGTGGGACTGGGGGCGGCTGCCCTGCTGTGACCGGTGTCGGCCTCAGCAGTCCGACACCGAACCGGCATGGGCCGCGTGCTGCCGTTGTCAGTGCCTCCTGTTACAACAGATGCACGTTGACGCGTGATCCAGGGGAGTCGTGGTGGGGGCAGCGGGGGATCTGGGACAGCCGGTCGCCGGGGTGTACGAGAAGCTGATCACCCAGAGCGTGCACGACGAGTTGAGGCATCTCGGGGCCAGGGGTTGGAAGGCCGTCGACGCGGAGGTCAGCGCGGAGTCCACACCTCATGTGCTGGCCCGTCACATCGGCGAGGTGGTCGCCCGCAGGCTCAACCAGCTCCCACCCGACCAGCAGGTCCCCTTCGCCAACAAGATCCTGGAGTCCCTGGCCACCGATGCCTCTGGGCAGAGCGACGCCGACCCGGTGAGCGCGGTCGTCGAGGGCC
>NZ_MUBM01000634.1:0-182 GCF_002154505.1 Streptomyces carpinensis
GGGTGGGGACGAGGATGCCGTGGGCACCGGCGCGGCGGGCGGCCTCCATGTCGGCGCCGATGTCCCCGATCACCACGATGTCGGCGGGCGCGGTGCATATCCGCCCGGCCGCCCAGAGGATCATGCCCGGCTCCGGTTTGCGGCAGCGGCAACCGTCGTCGGGGCCGTGCGGGCAGACGGCC
>NZ_MUBM01000634.1:217-383 GCF_002154505.1 Streptomyces carpinensis
CCCGGTCGAACAGCACGGCCCTGATCGGGTTCACGGAGCCACCTCCTGCCAGACGGGGGCGGCCCGGTGGCGCCACATTCCGCTCAGCCAGTGCCAGGTGGCGACGGGCGGGATGAGGACGCTGGTGGCGACCATGGTGGTCACCTCGTGCGGGGTGTGCGGGCCG
>NZ_MUBM01000634.1:422-555 GCF_002154505.1 Streptomyces carpinensis
TGCGCCCGCGGGGCGCCACCGCCTTGTTCCACCAGTCCGGGCCGTGCAGTCGCAGCATCAGCGCGTCGTCGGCGTTGCCGCGTTGGGCACGCAGGGACACCCAGCGGTCGGCCGGGCGCACGGGGTGCCGGGT
>NZ_MUBM01000635.1 GCF_002154505.1 Streptomyces carpinensis
TCCGCCCCACCCGGCGGAGCCGCGCCCGCCTCGCACCCCCGCGCCCGAACGGGTCGCGGGGGTGTGATGTTCGCCGCTCCGGGCGGGGGGACTGGGCAGTCACATTACCCACGAGTAGCATGAGGCTGAGCGCGCGCTCAGTGCTAGCGCATCGCAGCAGTGCCATCCCGCACCCTGGAGGAGAGCCATCGTGCCTCGTACCGTCAGGGACGTCGTCTTCGTCGACGGCGTCCGCACCCCGTTCGGCAAGGCGGGCCCGAAGGGCATCTACCACGAGACCCGCGCCGACGACCTCGTCGTGAAGGCGATCCGGGAGCTGCTGCGCCGCAACCCCGGTCTCGACCCGAAGAAGGTCGACGAGGTCGCCGTCGCGGCGACCACGCAGATCGGCGACCAGGGCCTGACCATCGGCCGCACGGCCGGCATCCTCGCGGGCCTGCCCACCTCGGTCCCCGGCTACTCCATCGACCGCATGTGCGCGGGCGCGCTGACCGCCGTCACCACCGTCTCCGGCTCCATCGCCTTCGGCGCGTACGACGTCGCCATCGCCGGCGGTGTCGAGCACATGGGCCGCCACCCGATGGGTGAGGGCGTCGACCCGAACCCGCGGTTCGTGAGCGAGAAGCTGGTCGACGAGTCGGCCCTGTTCATGGGCATGACGGCGGAGAACCTGCACGACCGCTACCCGCAGATCACCAAGCTGCGCGCCGACGAGTACGCGGTGCGCTCGCAGGAGAAGGCCGCCAAGGCCTACGCCAACGGCAAGATCCAGCAGGACCTGGTGCCGATCTCGGTGCGCCGCACCAACCCCGACGGCGGCGAGACCGGCTGGGGCCTGGTCACGGCGGACGAGCCGATGCGCCCGGGCACCACCCTGGAGAGCCTGGCGGGCCTGAAGACGCCGTTCCGCGTCCACGGCCGGGTCACCGCCGGTAACGCGGCCGGTCTGAACGACGGCGCCACCGCCTCGGTCATCGCCTCCGAGGAGTTCGCCCGCGAGAACGACCTGCCGGTCAAGATGCGCCTGGTCTCCTACGCCTTCGCGGGCGTGGAGCCGGAGGTCATGGGCTACGGCCCGATCCCGGCGACGGAGAAGGCCCTGGCCAAGGCCGGCCTGTCCATCTCCGACATCGGCCTGTTCGAGATCAACGAGGCCTTCGCCGTCCAGGTCCTGGCCTTCCTCGACCACTACGGCATCGCGGACGACGACGAGCGCGTCAACCAGTACGGCGGCGCCATCGCCTTCGGTCACCCGCTGGCCTCCTCCGGCGTCCGTCTGATGACGCAGCTGGCCCGCCAGTTCGAGGAGCAGCCGCAGGTCCGCTACGGCCTGACCACGATGTGCGTCGGCTTCGGCATGGGCGCGACGGTCATCTGGGAGAACCCGCACTTCGACGGAGGCGACAAGTGAGCACCACCGCTGAACTCCTGAAGGGCGCGGCCGAGCTGTTCCCGGACGAGGTCGTCACGCAGGCGCACGTACGCCACTTCGACCTGCCCCTGGGCGCCGGGCGCTTCGCCCTCATCACCCTCGACAACGGGCACGACCACACCAAGCCGACCACCTTCGGCCCGCAGTCGCTGGCGAACCTGAACACCGCCGTCGACCAGGTCGAGAAGGAGGCCGCGGACGGCGAGGTCGTCGGTGTCGGCATCACCGGAAAGCCGTTCATCTTCGCGGTCGGCGCCGACCTCAAGGGTGTCGAGCTCCTCAAGCAGCATGACCACGCGCTGGCCATCGGCAAGGGCGGCCACGAGGTCTTCAAGCGCCTGTCGAAGCTGGCCGTCCCGACCTTCGCGTACTACAACGGCGCGGCGATGGGCGGCGGCGTCGAGGTCGGCCTGCACTGCACCTACCGCACGGTGTCCGCGGCGCTGCCGGCGTTCTCGCTCCCCGAGGTCTTCCTCGGCCTGGTCCCCGGCTGGGGCGGCTGCACGCTGCTGCCGAACCTGATCGGCGCGGACAAGGCCGTGACGGTCGTCATCGAGAACAGCCTCAACCAGAACAAGCAGCTCAAGGGCAAGCAGGTCTACGAACTCGGCATCGCCGACGCGCTGTTCGAGGGCGCCGACTTCCTGGAGCAGTCGCTGATCTGGACGGCGTCCGTCCTCAAGGGCGAGATCGTCGTCGAGCGCCCGGTGATCGACCGCGGCGAGGCCTGGGACCAGGCCGTCGCGCGCGGCCGGTTCATCGCGGACGGCAAGGTGCACGGCGCGGCCCCGGCCGCCTACCGCGCGCTGGACATCATCGCCGCCGCCAGGAACGGCGACCTCCAGCAGGGTTACGACGCCGAGGACCAGGCCCTCGCCGACCTGATCATGGGCGGCGAACTGCGCTCCGGCATCTACGCGTTCAACCTGGTGCAGAAGCGCGGCAAGCGTCCGGCGGGCGCCCCGGACAAGAACCTGGCCCGGCCTGTCACCAAGGTCGGTGTCGTCGGCGCCGGTCTGATGGCCTCCCAGCTCGCCCTGCTCTTCCTGCGCCGCCTGGAGGTGCCGGTCGTGCTGACCGACATCGACCAGGAGCGCATCGACAAGGGCGTGGGCTACGTCCACGGCGAGATCGACAAGCTGCTGGGCAAGGGCCGTATCAACCAGGACAAGGCCAACCGCCTCAAGGCGCTGGTGACCGGTGTCCTGGACAAGGCCGAGGGCTTCGCGGACGCGGACTTCGTCATCGAGGCCGTGTTCGAGGAGATGGGTGTCAAGCAGCAGGTGTTCGCGGAGGTCGAGGCGGTCGCCCCGGCGCACGCGATCCTCGCCACCAACACCTCCTCCCTGTCCGTGACGGAGATGGCGGCCAAGCTCAAGCACCCCGAGCGGGTCGTCGGCTTCCACTTCTTCAACCCGGTCGCGATCCTGCCGCTGCTGGAGATCGTCCGCGGCAAGCAGACGGACGAGGCCTCGCTGGCGACCGCGTTCGCAGTGGCCAAGAAGCTGAAGAAGACCGCGGTGCTGGTCAAGGACGCCCCGGCGTTCGTGGTCAACCGCATCCTGACCCGCTTCATGGGCGAGATCCAGAACGTCATCGACGAGGGCACCCCGGTCGAGGTCGCCGAGAAGGCCGTCGAGCCGCTCGGTCTGCCGATGTCCCCGCTGGTCCTGCTGGAGCTGGTCGGCCCGGCGATCGGCCTGCACGTCTCGGAGACGCTCAACAGGGCGTTCCCGGACCGCTTCAAGGTCTCCCCGAACCTCAAGGCGGTCGTCGAGGCGGGCAAGCGCGGCTTCTACGTCTACGACAGCGGCAAGCCGGAGCTGGACCCGGAGGTCGCCGCACTGCTGAAGCAGGGCGATGTGGTCCTGACCGAGGAGCAGGTCCGGGCGCGGGTGCTCGACGCGGTCGCGCAGGAGATCGGGCTCATGCTCGACGAGGGCGTCGTCGCCGAGGCCCAGGACATCGACCTGTGCCTGATCACCGGCGCCGGCTGGCCCTTCCACCTGGGCGGCATCACGCCGTACCTGGACCGCGAGGGCGTCTCGGAGCGGGTGAACGGCAAGCGGTTCCTGGAGCCGGGGGTGGCTTCGGTTCCGGCGTAGCCACCGAGCAGCACTGACGAGGGGCCTCCGCGGCGGCGGGGGCCCTTTGTCATGCCCGGACTGTCGCACGGCCCACTTTGCGGCCCCACACCTCGCTCTTACCTCTCCCACACCTGCCGTATACACTTTTCCAGGCTTCCTCTCACCCCGAGGAAGCAGGGGGCGGACATCGGCACAGAAGTGGGCTCGGCCATTCATGAATACGGAACTCCCTGCACTCGCACCGAATCTGGCGACGGTCGACCGGCGCGGTGTGACGACCGGGACGGACACGTCCGGCGCCGTCCCGGTGGAGTACCGATTCCGGGCCGGCGAAGGCGACGTAGGCCATCTGATCGTGGTCTTCTCGGGATTCGCCGCACCGAACGGCTACCACTTCGCCGGTAAGTCGCTGAACGGCCTGCGGGCCAATGTGCTGTGGATCCGCGACGATTTCGACGGGCACTACAGCTACTACATGTGCCGGTCGATGAACTTCGACATCGAGGCCTCCGTTCTCCGGCTCATCGAGAACACCATGGGGCAACTGGGCCTCGGCCGCGACCAGGTGAGCCTGCTGGGTGTGTCGAAGGGCGGCAGCGCCGCGCTCTACTTCGGGTTGAAGCACGGATTCCGGAACATCGTCACGGTCGTTCCGCAGTTCCTCGTCGGCAGTTACGTACGGGACCGCGCGGAGACCGGCCGCTACATGCTCGGCCCGGACATGCCGCCGATGCACGTCGACTTGCTCGACGGCGCCATTCCGGAACTGCTGAAACGATACGGCGCGCAGGGCCACAACGTGTACCTGTTCACCTCGGAGGCGGACGAGCAGTACGAGACCGAGATCAGTCCGCACCTTCAGCTCTTCTGGGCCTGCGAGAACTTCAACCTGATCCGGACCAACTCCCAGCTGGTACGGCAGCACGGCGAGGTCTCCGGATACAACCTGCCCCTGGTGCTGGGTGTCCTGTCCGCGCTGTCCGACGGTGCCGTGCCCCGGCTGGGCTTCGTGGAGAACGGTCAGGCGCGGGTCGACCCCGTCCAGCGGCAGCAGTATCTGGCCGGGCTGCGGGCCTCCGACGCGCTGACCGCCGTGCTGAACAAGCAGGATATCCGCGGCAACAACCTGCTGCTGAGCGGTCACGCCTTCATCCCCGGCGAGTCCCCGCACGGCGAATTCCCCTCCGTCAAGAGCCTGGTGATCGAGGGCGGCGGACGGCACTGGGAGTTCCCGCTGGCGACCACCGAGGCCAAGCACACCTACAGCCTCTACTTCGACCGGTTCGCCCGTGACTACACCGACGGCGGGTTCGAACCCGAGGCGAAGACCGGAATTCCGATGGCGGGAATGCCGGGCGGCGTGTTCGAGCTGTCGGTGCGGGTGGCGAGCCCCGCCGAGGGAATAGACCGGCGCACGAAGCTCGTGGCACGGCGTCCCTTCGACATCCGGCGGCCTTTCGGCGGCCTGGAGATCTCGCTGATCGGCGACGAGCAGCGGGTCCGTCTGGTCCGCCGGCCCGTCATCGGTCATTTCTCCCAGGAGACGGCCTTCTCCTTGGAGAAGAGCTGGCTGAAGGACCGCACCCTGCACGTCGAGGGCGTCTTCTTCGTGCACGGCATCGAGGCCGCCGCGCACGGCCACGCGAACTACTATCTGGTGCTGCGCGGGGCGCAGGCCACGTATTCGTTCCGGCTCGGCATGTCCCGCAAACCGCTCGCGGTGCGCCCGCACCTCAGGCGCGGCGACTTCGGCACGTACGACTTCGCCTACTTCGCCACGTCCGGATACAAGGGCGTCGCCCTGACGAACGCGCATCCCGGGGATTACGAGGTCTACGTCTCGATGAGCACGGGCGGTTCTCTCTTCACGGCGTCGGCCGGCGCCGTCACGCTTCCCTGAGGGGCCGCCGCGGTCGGCGCCGCCGTCATGCTCCGGGCAGCACCGCGATCGCGTCGGCCACCGGACGTTCCGTCACGGGCTCGCCCTCGGTCTCGCGCGGCTTGTTGCGCACCTGCCCGCGGACCACGGCCGTGGCGGAGCCGCCGCCGTCCAGGTTCACGGCGTCGACGGCGCCGAGGGAGCGCACCAGGTCCGCCGCTTCGGGCCCGGTCGCGCCGACGCTGACGCCCTTCGCCCGGCCGTCGATGACGACGAGCAGCAGCGTGCCGTCGGCCGTGACCCCGGCGACGGTCCTCGGCTGCCGTTCCGTGCCGAGGCGGGTGGCGTCCGGGTCGGTGACGCCGTCGCGCAGCAGCCGTGCGCTGCCGCCCACGGCCGTCTCCACGGGCCCGGGCAGAGTCTGTCCCGCCGGATCGGTGATCCGCAGGGACACGGCCATGCCGCTGCC
>NZ_MUBM01000636.1 GCF_002154505.1 Streptomyces carpinensis
AACCCTCAACCACAACCTCACCGTACGGAGCTGAGCGTGCCGGTCGGGTTGACGGCAATCGTCTCCGATGCTTCAAGGCCGCTAGAGGGGGGCTCCCGGGTGTTCGCGGGCGGCGACGGTCAGCGTGGCGTAGGCGAACCCGATGGAGGCACCCGAGTTGAGCTGGGCCAGCGGCGTGCGCGTAGCGCCTTTGGTGCACGACCTGGCCGGCCTCGTCCACGAGGCAGAGCTGCTGATGGGCATTGCCCCAGTCGATGCCGGCGAACGCCCTGACTGTGTCTGTGGTGTTGGTGGGTAACGAGTGGTCCACGGGTTCCGTCCTGTCGGTCCAGGTCACCGACCGGGCGGCCCCGCTGGTACCTCATCTCGGCGCTCGAAGCGCAACTCCCGCTGGCCAGTTCGCGGCCCGCCTCCAGCGCGAGGGACAGGTCTGCATGGGGGCCTCGAAGGCAACGCGTCTGCACAGGTCCTCTCCCGCTGGCGCGGTGACCGGCGGGGGATTCCCGCCACCAAGGAGTGTGCACGGATGAGGTCTGCACGATGGTCCTCGGCCAAACCGTCTCTACTGCCTCGGGCAAGCCTTTGAGGCCGTCGCAGACGAGCATGAGCACGTCGCTCACGCCGCGGTTCTTGATCTCGGTGAGGATGTGCAGCCAGTGCTTGGCGCCTTCACCGCCGTCGCCGGCCCACAGGCCCAAAATCTCGCGCCGGCCTTCGGTGGTGACGGCCAGGGCCACGTAGATGGGCCGGTGGGCGACGGCGCCGTCGCGGATC
>NZ_MUBM01000637.1:0-128 GCF_002154505.1 Streptomyces carpinensis
CCGCACTACACGGACGCCGCGAGCGGTGACGACGTGGCCGTTGTGACCCTGTCGACGGCGATGCCGTACGCCACGGCGAAGTACGTCTCCCCCGCCGACACGGGCGTGTACGCGGCCGGCACCACCGC
>NZ_MUBM01000637.1:240-810 GCF_002154505.1 Streptomyces carpinensis
CCTGGGGCAACGGCTGTGCCGGGGCGGGTCATCCGGGTGTGTACACCCGGATGACCACCTTCTCCGCGCTGGTCACGGCACAGATCGGCTCCTGAAGGCCCCCGAGGACCCCTCGGGTGAATGCCAGGGGGCGTTGCGAGCCACCACGAGCGGCCCGCAACGCCCCCTTTCCACGCCGGTGTTCCGCGCTCGGCGGTGAGCCCGCGGGCGGCGCCCCGAGAGGGCGCCATCGCCGCCGCGCCGCCGTCGTCAGGGTCGTACGACGGTGCCGAACCGGATGTCGTAGGACTCCCCCGGGTGCATGACGGACAGCATCCGCCGCCCTTCCCCGGTCACGTCCCGGCGCTGGGACCCGGTCAGCTCCCCGAAGGGCTCGACGACGAGCGCGCCGTCCGTCAGGTGCCACACTCCGGCCAGGAAGCCGTCGACGAGAAGGGTGCGGTAGGCCTGGTTGCCCTTCCAGCTGCGGCCCTTGAGGTGCGGCGGGACGACGCGGGTGCGGTCGGCGTGGGAGAGGAGCAGGTTGTCGAACTCGGGCAGGAAGCGGGGCGGGGCCGGGGTGTCCGGGTC
>NZ_MUBM01000638.1 GCF_002154505.1 Streptomyces carpinensis
CGGCGGCGCAAGGAGTTCGTGCGGGGGCACTGGCTGGACCTGTGCGCGGTGGTGCTGCCGATCCTCCAACCGCTGCGGCTGCTGCGGCTGGTGTCCACGCTCATGCTGGTGGGGCGGCGGGCGCGGATGGCCGAGCAGATCCGGCTGACGACGTATGTCGCCGGGGCGGTGGTGGGGCTGCTGATGTTCGGGTCGCTGGCCGTGCTGTCGGTGGAGCGGGGCTCGCCGAACGGGAACATCAAGACGCTGGGTGACGCGGTGTGGTGGTCGTTCACGACGATGACGACCGTGGGGTACGGGGACCACGCGCCGACCACCGGGCTCGGGCGGACGCTGGCCGTGGGGCTGATGCTGGCCGGGATCGCCCTGCTGGGTGTGGTGACCGCGAACATCGCCGCGTGGTTCATCTCCCGCTTCGAGCGGGACGACGTCGCCGAGCGGCGGCAGACGGAGGCGATCGAGGAACTGGCCGAGGAGGTGCGCAGGCTCCGGGCCGAGGTGAGGGCCCTGAACACGAAGGAGGGCCCCCGGCCTTCGGCCGGAGGCCCCGCTCGCGGCCGCCCGGGATCAGAACATGCCGTTGCCCCAGGTGGCCGCTCCCGCCAGCGAGATGACGGCGATGAGCGTGTCGATGGCGCCCAGTACGAGGGCGACCAGGGCCGGGACCGAGCGGTTGGCGCCCGCCCAGCTGCGGCCCATCGCCAGCCAGCCGCAGACGACCGCCACCGGGCCGAGGACGATGCCCAGCACGAAGAATCCGGCGATCGCGCAGACGGTTCCGATGATCCCGAGCGTCGCGCTGTCCGGCCCGT
>NZ_MUBM01000639.1 GCF_002154505.1 Streptomyces carpinensis
GGTGCCTCGCCGGCCGGCCGGGGCGCCGGCCCCATGACGACCATGTTGGCCTTGCGGGCAGCCGGGTCGGCCTCGTCCAGCTTTTTCATGGCCTCCTGCAGCGTGGTGCGCAGCTTCTCGAGGTCGGTGCGGGCCTGCACGCTCTCCACGGTCTGCCCCGGATCGGCCGCGTCGGCCAGCTTGGTGATGCGGCTGCTGGTCTGTTCCACCAGCTGTCGCAGCGTCTCGAGTTGCGTCGCGGCTCCGGGGTCGGTATTGCCGTCCACGATCCCCGCGGCGAATGCCACGAACTGCTTGGCCACCTGGTCCGAGAGCTGCTGTGCGCGCTCCGGGGTCTCGGCCGTGCCCGAGATGTTGATGATGTTCCCGTCGGTGGCCTTGGCGCTCACCCGGTCCCGCAGCTCGCCGCCGCTGACTCCGGTCCAGTGGAGCGTGGCGGCCACACGGTCGACCACCACCGAACTGGTCGCGATCTGCGCCTGAGTCAGCAGCTCGCGCTCCTCCCACGCCCCGGGCAGCAGTACCGATGCCGACGTCGTGTAGCGCGGCGGAAACAGCAAAGAGGTGCCGTAGCCGACGAGCGCGCCCACCACGGCGAGGATGGTGAGAAGCCGCCAGCGCCGACGGATAATCCGCCCGATCGTGACCAGGCGTATCGTGTCATCGCTCAACGGTGCGGCCCTCTCCCTGCCCGGTCCGGCTCGCC
This sequence comes from Streptomyces carpinensis, assembly GCF_002154505.1. Lineage (GTDB taxonomy): Bacteria > Actinomycetota > Actinomycetes > Streptomycetales > Streptomycetaceae > Streptomyces > Streptomyces carpinensis. Next base: position 707 of record NZ_MUBM01000639.1, read on the forward strand.
CGCCGACGCCGCAGCGTGGTCACGGCAGGCAGCGTCGTAGGCGGCGAGCAGCGACGCTTGCGAGTGCCGCCAGGAGAGCGGCCCGCTGATCCGCTCCTGGCCGATCTTGCCCATCAGGGCCCGCTTCTCCGGATCGTCCAGCAGCAGCGCGATGAGCCCGGCGAACTCGGCCTCGTCGTTGGCGGGCGCGTAGACGGCGGCGTCACCGGCGGAGACTCGCGCCTCCCGGAGGTCGAACGAGACGACCGGCCGGCCCATCACCATGTACTCCAGGACCTTGTTCATGGTCGACACGTCGTTGAGCGGATTGCGCGGGTCGGGGGAGAGGCAGACGTCCGCGGTGGACAGGTAGCGCACCAGATCGGCGTCCGGAACGCGCCCGGTGAACTGCACCTGCTCCGAGAGCCCGAGCCGCCGGGACAGCTCCACCATCGCGTCGAAGGTGTCGCCGGAGCCGACGAACACGGCGTGCCAGTCGGTCCGCCCGAGCTCGTCGCGCAGCTTCGCGAGGGCCCGCAAGGCGTAGTCGACGCCGTCCTGCGGGCCCATGACGCCGAGGTAGCACAGCAGATGAGGCTTGCCGCGCTTCAGCTCCGGCTCGGGCGGTACGGGGTGGAACCGGTCGATGTCGGGGGCGCTGCGCACCACGAAGACGTCCGCCGGCCGCCGACCGCCACGGCGCACCGCGACGTCCCGGTAGCTCTCGTTGGTGGCGAGCACGACGTCCGCGGCCCGGTAGGTCAGCCGTTCCAGCGCGCACACCGCGCGGTAGAGCAGATCCCGGCCGCGGCCGAACCGGGAGAGGTACAGCTCGGGTACCAGGTCGTGCTGGTCGAAGACGAACCGCGCTCCGCGCCGCTTCAGCCACAGTGCCGGCAGGAACAGCAGGTCGGGCGGGTTGCAGGCGTGGACCACGTCGACCGGGCCGACCTTCCGGGCCAGCCGGACGGTGTGCCACAGCGCCGATCCGTACTCCCGCAGGTAGCCGGCCGGCCCGCCGGTGGCCGCGCGCAACGGGTAGCGGTGGATCCGCACCCCGTCGATCTCCGCCTCCGGCTCTGTGTCCCGCTTACTCCCTTGGGGACAGATGACGTGCACCTTCCAGCCCGCGTCGCGCAGCGTCGTGCACTCCTGCCACACGCGCCGGTCGAACGGCACCGACAGGTTCTCCACCAGGATCAGCGCGCGCCGCTCCGTCCGGTCGCCGCCGGTCGCGTCACCACGCAAGGCCCATGTACCCCTGTTCGGCCCGGCGCGCCTCGGCGTCGGGAAGGCGGACGAGGTCGACGATCATCGGGCCGTCGCCATGGGGCAGCGCCGACAGCACGGCCGGGTCCCTGGTCCCGACCAGGCACACCTCGGCGTGCTCGAGCACCTCCTCGACGGAATCCGCGAGCAGCTGCGCGAGGTGCGGCAGCCGGGTCTCGATGTACTCGCGGTTCGCGCCGAGCAGCCGGGAGAGGCTCACGTTGGCGTCGTGGATCCGAAGGTCGTAACCCTTGCCGAAGAGTCTCTCCGCCAACTCGACGAGCGGGCTCTCGCGGAGGTCGTCGGTACCGGGTTTGAAGGACAACCCGAACAGGCCCACCCGGCGCTTGCCGGTGCGCTCGACGAGCTCCACCGCGCGCTGCAGATGGTCCGCGTTGGAGGGCAGCACGTGGGCGAGGATGGGCACCGAGACGTCGGCCCGCTGCGCCGCGTGGATCAGGCTGCGCAGGTCCTTGGGCAGGCAGGAGCCACCGAAGGCGAAGCCGGGCCGCAGGTAGGCGGGGCTGATGTTCAGCTTGCGGTCGGCCAGGAACACGTCCATCACCTGGTGCGAGTCCACCCCGAGCGCCTGGCACACCGCCCCCAGCTCGTTCGCGAAGCCGATCTTGAGGCCGTGGAACGCGTTGTCCGCGTATTTGATCGCCTCGGCCGTCGGGACCGGCACCCGGAACACCTCGCCGGGCAAGCCGTCGTACAGCGCCAACACCGCATCGCCGCTTGCCGAATCGAGCTCGCCGATGACGGTCTTGGGCGGGTCGAAGAAGTCCCGCACGCTCGTGCCCTCGCGCAGGAACTCCGGGTTGACCGCGACCCCGATGTCCACCCCGGCCGTGCCGCCGACGGACTTCTCCAGGATCGGCACCAGCAGGTTCAGGCAGGTGCCCGGCAGCATGGTGCTGCGGAACACGACGGTGTGCCGCCCGCTGCGCCCATGACGATCCGCCAGCGCGGCGCCGATCTCCTCGGTGACCCGCTCCAAGTACGTGGTGCACAGGCTGCCGTTGGGTTCCGACGGCGTGCCCACGCAGACCAGCGACACCTCGCTGCCCGTGATCGCTTCGCGGACGTCGCCGGTGGCGCGCAGCGCTCCGGTCCGCACGACCTCGGCGATGAGCTCGCCGATCCGCTCCTCGACCACCGGGGCCTTGCCGTCGTTGACCAGGTCGACCTTCACCTGGTTCACGTCCACCCCGATGACCTCGTGACCCATGCTGGCCAGGCACGCGGCCGACACGCAGCCCACGTAGCCGAGCCCGAAAACGCTGACTCTCATGACCCGTTCCTCCCCCCAGGCAGGCCTTCTGGCCTGCGGTCCGCGCGCCCGGCCGGTCGACGACCCCCGCGCATCAGTAGGCGCCCTGCCCGTAGAGCACCGCACGCAGCGTCTTCCACAAGATCACTGTGTCCAGGGCGAGCGACCAGTCCTCCACGTACCGCAGGTCCAGCCGGACCGCCTCCTCCCACGGCAGGTCGCTGCGTCCGCTGATCTGCCACAGACCGGTGAGCCCGGGCTTGACCAGCAGCCGGCGCCGGATGTCCGGGCCGTACGCAGCGCACTCCTCCGGCAACGGAGGTCGCGGACCCACGAGCGACATCGATCCGGTGAGCACGTTGAAAAGCTGCGGGAGCTCGTCGATCGAGTACCGGCGCAGCACTGCTCCCACCCGGGTCACCCGCGGATCGCGGCGGAGCTTGAACAGCAGGCCGGCGCCCTCGTTGCGGTCGGCCAGCTCGGCGCGTGCCGCGTCGGCCCCGGTGACCATGGTGCGGAACTTGAGAATGGTGAATTCGCGGCCGTCCTTGCCGACCCGGCGCTGGCGGTAGAAAGCCCCACCCCGACTGTCCATCAGCACGAGCAGTGCGACGAACACCATGAGCGGTGCGAACAGCATCAGCAGGATCGCTGCGCCAAGCCGGTCGACGACCACTTTGACCGCCCGGCGGCCCCCGGTGAAGGTCGGCATGCTGACCCGCAGCAGCGGGATTCCGAGCACCGCGTCGACGTGCAGCCGCGGCCCGGCCACCTCCATCAGCACGGGGGCCACGACCATCTCGGCGTCGCTGCCTTCGAGGTTCCAGGCCAGCCGCTGCAGCCGGTCCGGTGACCAGTGCGGGTCCGGCGTGACCGCGACGACACGGTAGCCGTCGCGGCGGACGTGGCTGGCGACGTCCGCCAGCCGGCCGACTATCGGCACTCCGTCCAGGTGGTCACCGTCGAGCTCGAGACCGTCCGTCGTGCAGACCGCGTCCACCCGCCAGCCGAGGTGAGGAAACTTGCGGGTTCGGGTGATCAGGTCGCGCACGGTGGCCGGGCTCCCGGCAGCGAGCACCGGTCTCAGGCACTGTCCTTCCTTGCGCTGTCTGTGCAGCCACAGGCGCAGCAGATACCGCGCGGTCATGGTGACGAGCGCGATCGCGGGGATCGCGACGAAGATCCAGAGCTTGATGTTGCGCGAGGTGAGGGCGATCCCGCCGAGCGCCAGTACGACGGTCGCCGCGAACAGTGAGCGTCCGAGCCGGCGGAATTCCTCGGCGCCCTGGCCGAGCACGGCCGGAGCCCACGAGCGGCTCACCGCAAGCGCCCCCAGCACCAGCAGCTCGGTGCCGAATGCGAGAATTCCCCACTTCTCGTGCCAGTTGGCCGCGTCCCGGTCCCCGAAGAAGTCACCGATAGCCGCCACCACGAAGGCGGTGGCCACGGTGTCGCTGGTGATCACGGTACGGCGGTACCGCTGCTCCCAGTCGATCGCCGGCTGGCTGATGGCCCCGTTCCCAAGACGCTCGCGCGCCGACGGAAACGGTCTGACAAGTCCCCCTTGCCGCACAGAACCCCCCCAGGTCCGCAGTGGTTCGACGTGTTCGCCTAACACTGTTGCTCCCCCCCGGGAG
>NZ_MUBM01000064.1:0-76884 GCF_002154505.1 Streptomyces carpinensis
CCGGCGCCGCCGGCCGCCGCCGCGCCCGCTCCCGGCACCGGGAAGGTCAACCTCGACAAGGGCCGGGTCAGCCTCCAGAAGAACCAGACCGTGTCCCTGGTCAAGGGCGGCCGCCCGCTGCTGTCCCGGGTGCAGATGGGCCTCGGCTGGGAGCCCGCGTTCCGCGGCGCGGACATCGACCTGGACGCCTCCGTCATCGCCTACGGGCCGCAGCGCAACCACATCGACAGCTGCTACTTCGGCAAGCTGGCCATCCTGAACGGCGCGGTGAAGCACTCCGGCGACAACCTCACGGGCGAGGGCGCGGGCGACGACGAGGTGATCACCGTGGACCTCGGCCGCCTTCCGCAGGAGGTCACCGGCCTGGTCTTCACGGTCAACTCCTTCTCCGGCCAGAAGTTCACCGAGGTCGCCAAGGCCTACTGCCGCCTCCTGGACGCCACCACCGGCGAGGAACTGGTGCGCTTCGACCTCACCGACGCCGAGGCCCAGACCGGCGTGATGATGGCCAAGCTGATCCGCCAGTTCTCCGGCGAGTGGGAGATGACGGCCATGGGCGACTTCGTCAAGGCCCGCACCGTACGGAACATGGTGAAGCCGGCGGCACAGGCGCTGTAGGCGCTGCCCGTACGACGGCCCGGGGGCGCCCTCGCGGAGGGCGCCCGCCCTGGCCGAACCCGGGCCCGCTACCCCCGCAGCCCCTCCATCAGCAGGGACAGATACCGGCGGATGTGCCGGCCCTGCCCGTCCGCCAGCTCCGACGCCGACACGACGCCGTGCGCCAGCCGCAGGACGTCCACCGGCTCGACATCGGCCCGCAGGGCCCCCTCGTGCTGGGCCGCCTCCACCAGCCGGGCCGCAGCACCCTTGATCGACGCGCCGCAGGCCGTGACCGCGGCCGAACCGCCGTCCGTGACGGCCGAGCCCAGCAGCGACTTCAGCCCGCGCACCTGGATCGTCCCGGCGCAGAGCTCGTTCAGCCACTCCATCAGCGCCTCGCCCGGCGGCAGGTGCTCCGCCAGCTCGCCTGCCCGCGCGGCGAGCGCCTCCATCCGGTCGGTGTAGGCGGCCTCCAGCAGCGCCCGGCGGTTCGGGAAGTGCCGGTACAGCGTGCCGGAGCCGACACCCGCCCGCTTGGCGATGTCGTCGAGCGACGCGTTCTCCCCATGCTCGGCGAAGACTTCCGCCGCCACCTTCAGCAACCGCTCGTAGTTGCGCCGAGCGTCCGCGCGCATGGGCCTGACCTGCGTCATCCAGATACTCCTTGCGAACCGGAGGCCATCTCCGTATGTTATCCGGCGTCAACCGGAGACCGTCCCCGGTTATCTGCCGAACGGAGTCCGACCCATGGCACCCATGGCCACCCCTCCCTCGGCCGGCCCCGGCCCGCGCGGCGTACTGGCCCGCTATCGCCGCGCGATACTCGACAGGTCCGCCGACGACCTCGCCGGCCTGTACGCGGTCGACGCCGTGCACGAGTTCCCGTTCCGCTTCCCCGGCCTGCCCGCGCGCTACCTCGGACGCGAGGAGGTGCGCGCGGGCTACACGGCTCTCTGGGGCGCGAGCCCGGCGCGGCCGGAGGCGGTCCACGAGGTGGCGGTGCACGAGTCCACCGACCCGGAGGTGATCACCGTCGAGCAGACCGTCACCGGGACCGTGACCACCACCGGTGAGCCCTTCGAGGTCCCCGGCCTGCTCGTGATGCGGGTCCGCGACGGTCTGCTCGTGCACGTGCGCGACTACATGGACGGCCTCGCGGTCACCGGCGCGATGCGGCGATGACCCGGCCGCCGGCGCTCAGGCCGCCCACGGCCAGTCGGCGTCCCGTGCCGCCTCCAGCAGCGGGACCATCCTGAAAGCCGAGTCCGAGAGCCCGCCGAACGTGTGCCTGTTGCCCGTCCCCGACGGGCCGTGGCCCGCCCGGTACCCCTCGAGGTTCCAGGTGTAGACCGGGACGTGGGCCGGGATCTGGCCGGTCGGGTCGCCGTGCCGGTTCGGGGCGTACTGCTCGTCGGTGACGATCAGCACCCGGTCGTGCTTGCGGTAGTGCCGGCGCACCGCCTCGGTGGTGTCGGTGCCGCCGAGGTCGCCGAAGCGGTCCAGGACCTTCAGCACCGACTCGCCCTTGCGGAACCTCACCTTGTCGCTGGTGGTCCCGAACTGGACGAGATCGGCGTCCGCGGCACGCAGAGCGAGGGCGGTGCCGAAGATCGCCGCCGCGTCGGCCCGGTTGAGCTGCGAGCGCTCGGACACCAGCGACCAGAACATCGAACCCGAGCGGTCAACCAGCACGAGCGTCCGGCCGGGCAGCGCGGGCACGTTGGCCAGCGAGTGACCGAGCGCCCGCTCCAGCGACCAGGACCAGCGCAGCGACGGAGCGTTCCGGTACGCGGCCAGGTAGCGGAAGGGGAACTGGCGCGAGCGGGCCACCTGCTCCGGGTCGCTGATCCTCGCCGCGACCTGCGCGGCGACCTCGTCCGAGACCCCGGCCTCGTCGAAGTTGCGCAGGTTGCGCACCAGCGCCATCGCGCCCATGGACGGGATCACGGCCTCCCAGGCCGCCTTGTCCATCGGCCCCTGGATCCAGCCGGCCAGCGCCTCCCAGGTGATGCCGGCCGCCGCCAGCCGCTCGGCGCCGCCGGGCTCGGTGACGACCGCCCGGCGCCGCTCGACGGGCAGCGTCATCAGCTCGCGGTGTGCGGCCAGCACCGGGATCGACGCGGGCGGCTCGGCGGTGTCCGGGTGGTGGCGCCGGTCGAGGGCGTACCGGAACAGCTCGCCCTGCCGCGGCTTGTCCGGGTCCGGCGAGGCGTGCACCAGGTTGAGGATGTCACCGAAGCGGTAGCCCTTGGACGCGGTGTCGTACTTCAGCAGCGACCTGGCGTGGTACAGCCGTCGTACGGCGTCGGCGACCCCCCGCTTGACAGGCTTGGGGACGGCTCGGCCGTACGTCGCCGTCCAGTAGGCGAGCAACTCGCCGGGCTCGTCCGGGCGCTGGAGCACCGAGTCCACGACCTGCCGGTTCGACGGGCCGCCGGTGACGCCCGCCGTCAGCCGGGCCCGCACGTACTCCGCGGCGCCGACGATCGAGGCCGTACGCATGTTCCCCGCGCCGCGCAGCCAGCCGAGCAGGCCGGCGGTCCAGGACGGGTCGGCGACGGCGAGCTCGCGCACGAGCTTCGCGAACCGGTCGTCGCGGTCCGCGCCGGACTCGTAGAAGGTCTGCCGGGAGACCATGTTCGAGATCGCGAGCAGAAAGAGCTCCGAGCGTGCGTCACGCTCGTGGCCCCGGCCGCCCTCGTACGTGCGCAGCACGCGTCCCGTGGAGGTGACCCGCGAAGTGGGCTGCACCTTGGCGGCCTTGGTGTTGAATCGCGCCATGCTGAATTCCCCCGAATCCCTCGGCGACTTGGACGTCGTTGTTCGGAGGGAGGCGCAGCAGAAGGAGGGGGCCCGAGGTCAGGGGTCGGCGACGGACTTTGCCAGATGCTCTGCCGATTGAGCTACACCGACCCGAAGTCGATGACGGGATTCGAACCCGCAACCGTCCGATCCGAGGAAGTAACCGTTGCCTGCGCACCGGGCACCCACCATGAACTGCGCCTCCCGAGATCAGGTCGGCGGCGGCTGTTCTTGTTCCGGGAAAGGGAAGTAGCCGCTGCCGTCGCACCGGGAGGTGCCTGAAGTTTTTCGGTGTCCAGAGATCGAGGCCGGCGGAACCGACGGTCGGTGCTCTGCCACTGAGCTACACCGGCATGTCGAGCCGGTGGCGGGATTCGAACCCGCGGCCTCCCCATTAAGAGTGGAAGTAGGTCCTGCCTGTCGCACCTGGACGTGCATCACTTTAGGAGGGGAGCCGCGGGACGGGCGAGCGAATTTAATTCACCGACGTTCCCGAAAGGTTCAGCCGCGCTTCTGCCGCTTCCACGGACCGGTGATGGCGAGCATGATGCCGGGCGTCTGGATGTTGGCGAACAGGGTCTTGCCGTCGGGCGAGAAGGTGACGCCGGTGAACTCGCTGTACTCCGGCTCCGCCTCGGTGCCGATGTTCAGTTCGTTGCGGGCGATGGGGTAGGTGCGGCCGCTCTCGGTGGCGCCGAACAGGTGCTGGACGCCCTCGCCGTCCTCGGCGATGACGAGGCCGCCGTAGGGGGAGACGGTGATGTTGTCCGGGCCGTCGAAGGCGCCGTCCTTGGCCGGGTCCGGGTTCACGCCGAGCAGCACCTTCAGGGTCAGGGTGCGGCGCTTGGGGTCGTAGAACCAGACCTGGCCGTCGTGCTGGACGGGGCTCTCCTCCCGGGCGTAGGAGGAGACGATGTAGGCGCCGCCGTCGCCCCACCACATGCCCTCCAGCTTGCGGGCGCGGGTGATCTGGCCGTCCTTGAACTGCTTACGGGTGGAGACCTGCTTGGCGTCGCGGTCGGGGACGTCCACCCAGTCGACGCCGTAGACCGTGCCGATCTTCGTGGCCCGGGACAGGTCGTCCACGAACTTGCCGCCGGAGTCGAAGCACTTGAAGGCCTGCAGCACGCCCGCGTCGTCCGCGAGGGTGCGCAGCTTGCCGCGGCCGTGGCGGAAGCCCTCCGGCGGGGTCCAGCGGTAGAGCAGGCCGTTGGGGCCGGCGGCGTCCTCGGTGAGGAGCGCGTGCCCGCGCTTGGGGTCGATGACGACCGCCTCGTGGGCGTAGCGGCCGAGGGCCTTGATCGGCTTGGGGTCGCGGTTGGCCCGGTGGTCCTCCGGGTCGACCTCGAAGACGTAGCCGTGGTCCTTGGTGAAACCGTTCTTGCCGGCCTTGTCCTCGGTCTCCTCGCAGGTCAGCCAGGTGCCCCAGGGGGTGCTGCCGCCCGCGCAGTTGGTGGCGGTGCCGGCGATGCCGACCCACTCGGCGACCTCGCCGCCGCGGCGGACCTCGACGACGGTGCAGCCGCCGGCCGCCGCCGGGTCGTAGACCAGGCCCTCGGTGAGCGGCACCGGGTGCGGCCACTGGGCGCGGGCGCCGGCGAGCTCGTGGTTGTTGACCAGGAGGGTGGTGCCCCGGGGGCCCTCGAAGGTGGCGGTGCCGTCGTGGTTGGACGGCGTGAACTCGCCGGACTCCAGCTTGGTCCTGCCGCTGTAGGTGATGATCTTGTAGGCGAAGCCCGCGGGCAGGGCGAGGATGCCGTTCGGGTCCGAGACCAACGGGCCGTAGCCGACGCCGTGGTGGCCACCGCGCGCGGACTCCGCCTCGTCGTTGTCGATGTCCGTGGCGGCGAGGGCGTTGGGCGCGGTGGCGAGCGCGCCGACGCTGCCCGCCAGGGCGACCCCGGCACCGGTGATCGCGGATTTCCTGGTGAAGTCCCTGCGGGTGAGCGACATGGTGTGTCTCCTGTGACGGTGGTGGCTGCCGTGGAGGGTGGCGGACCTCGGTTCGGCGCAACCGTCCCGCCCGCGCCTGAACTACGGCTGAACACCGGTCGACTTCACCGGACTCTCTTTCATGAATCCGTATACGCAATCCCACGAGACACCCAAGTCGCCCGGGAAAGGCCCCGGGCCCGCCCGGCGGCGGCGGCCGTCAGCCGCCGTGCGCCGACCGTGCCTTGAAGGCCGCCTTGCGCGCCTCCTTGGCGATCTTCTTGTCCGGGTGCAGCCGCCCCATCGCCTCCAGCACGTCCGCCGTCTGCGGGTGGTCCACCCGCCAGGCCGCCGCGAAGAAACCGCCGTGCTGCTCCGCGAGGCCCTGCACGAGCGCGTGCAGTTCCTCGGAGTCCCCCTCGGCCGCCAGTTGGGCGGCCACGGTGTCGATGGTGAGCCAGAAGACCATCCCCTGGGACGGGGGCGGTACGTCGGTCAGGCCCCGCTCGGTCAGCCAGACCCGGGCCAGCCCGCCCAGTTCGGCGTCGTCGAGCACCTCGCGCAGCGCCGGTTCGGCCGCGGCGCCCACCAGGGACAGCGCCTGCTGGCAGCGCAGCCGCCGCAGCGGAGCCCCGGTGTCCGCACCGCGTGCGGCGGCGAGCAGCTCACGCGCGGCGGCGAGCGGTTCGCGGCGCGCCAGCCACAGCTCGGTCTCGGCGTGCGTGGCGGCGGACGGGAAGCCGGCGGTGCCGTCGAGCAGCGCGTCCGCACCCTTGTCCGCGAGGTCGCCGACCGCCGGGGCCTCGTGGCCGGCGTCCAGCAGCCGGGCCCGCATTCCGTACAGTCCGAGGGGGGTGAGTCGCACCATGCCGTAGCGGGTGACGTCCACCTCGTCCTCCGGGGCCTGCTGCTCGGCGGCGGGGTCCTCGGCGTGATCGGCGTCCGCCAGGAGCGCCTCGTCGACCGGCCGGTACTCCACGAGCCCGGCCGGCTGAAGCAGCCGGAACTGGTCGTCCAGCCGCATCATGGCGTCGGAGACCTGCTCGAGTATGTCGTTGGTGGGCTCACCCATGTCGCTGGGCACGATCACGGAGGCGGCCAGCGCGGGCAGCGGCAGGGGGCCGCCGGCGGAACCGTCCTCGCCGACGGTGAGCAGATAGAGGTTGGCGAGCACCCCGTCCAGGAAATCCGCCTCGGCCTGGGGGTCCCAGTCGAGCGCGGAGAGGTCGACGGCGCCGCCCTCGTCCATCGCGTCGATCAGGCCGTCCAGGTCGGGCACGCTCGCGTCGGCCAGCACGGCCTCCAGCGCGGTCAGCCACACCCCGAGCACGTCGTGCGGCGAGCCGCCGGTGAGCAGGCGCAGCTCCGGTCCCGCCGCGACGGTGCCCTCCTCCTCGTCGGTGATCTCCACGAGTCCGGTGTCGACGGCGATACGCCAGGCCTCGCTCGCCAGGGCCGCGGCGTCGTCCCCGCTGTCCGCGCCCAGCCCCAGCGCCTCGGCCGCCTCGGCCAGTTGTCCCTCCACCAGCGCGCCGCCGGCGCCCACCCGGGTCCCGGGTCCGGCCCACCGGGCGAGCCGGGCGGCGCGCGAGAGCAGCGGGGTGGCGAGGGCGTCCCGGGCCAGCTCCGCTTCGGAAGCCAGCCGCACCGGCGGCAACGGGGACCTGTCTGACATCGGCTGGTTCTCCTAGCGGGCCTGAGGGCCTGGACGACGGCGGGCCTGAAGGCCTTGACGACTCAACCGCTCAGCCTAGACGGATTTCCACCGATGCCGCCCGGTTCATCTCTTCGACGGCGGCCGTGCATGGCCGAAACCTTGACAACTGCCCTGGCCGCGCAGGAAATTGACGCGCGTAGAAGTTCGGGGGACAGCTGTTCACCGCAGGGCACGGCCGTTCACCGTGTTCCGGTTGTCTACGCGCGTTGCCCCGTTCCACCCTCGTCCCGGCGCCTGTCACGTCCCCGGAGGGATTCCCGTTGCCGAGCATGTCTTCCGCGCGTCTCGCCGCGCTGACCGTCGCCGCCGTGTGTTCGGCGGCGGCCGTGGTCCCGACGATCGTCTTCCCCACGCCCGCGCACGCGGACTCCGTGCGCATCCACGACATCCAGGGCACCACCCGGATATCTCCGTACGCCGGCCAGAAGGTCGCGGACGTGGCCGGAATCGTCACCGCGGTGCGCACCTACGGTTCGTCCAGGGGCTTCTGGATGCAGGACCCCAGCCCGGACGACGACCCGGCCACCAGCGAGGGCGTGTTCGTCTTCACCAGCTCCACCCCGAAGGTCGCGGTCGGTGACTCCGTCACGGTCACCGGCACGGTCTCCGAGTTCGTCCCGGGCGGCGCCTCCTCGGGCAACCAGTCGGTGACGGAGATCACCAAGCCGTCGGTCACCACCGTCTCCACCGGAAACGCGGTCCCGGCGCCGGTCGTCCTCGACGAGAAGTCCGTGCCGGACGAGTACGCCCCCACCGGCGACACCGCCGCGGCCGGCTCGATCAACGGCCTGACCCTGGCCCCCTCGACGTACGCCCTGGACTACTACGAGTCCCTGGGGGGCATGAACGTCCAGGTCGCCGACGCCCGCGTGATCACCGCGACCGACCCGTACAGCGAGCTGTGGGTGACGGTGAAGCCGCACGAGCACCCGAGCCGCCGCGGCGGGACGGTCTACGGCTCCTACGACGCCCGGAACAGCGGCCGGCTGCAGATCCAGTCGCTGGGCTCCACGGCCGACTTCCCGACGGCGAACGTCGGCGACACCCTGGAGGGCACCACCACCGGCCCGCTGGACTTCAACCAGTTCGGCGGCTACACGCTGGTCGCGAGCGCGCTCGGCACCCTGCACAGCGGCGGGCTGGAGCGGGAGACCACGAAGAAGCAGTCGCGTGACGAGCTGGCGGTGGCGACCTACAACGTCGAGAACCTCGACCCGGGCGACTCCACGTTCGACAAGCACGCCGCCGCGATCGTGAACAACCTGCGGTCGCCGGACATCGTGTCCTTGGAGGAGATCCAGGACGACAACGGCGCCGCCGACGACGGCACGGTCGACGCGAGCGAGACCGTGAACAAGCTGATCGACGCGATCGTCGCGGCGGGCGGCCCCCGGTACGACTGGCGCTCGATCGACCCGGTCGACGACCAGGACGGCGGCGAGCCGGGCGGCAACATCCGCCAGGTGTTCCTGTTCGACCCGGAGCGGGTGTCCTTCGTGGACCGCGCGGGCGGCGACTCCACCACCGCCGTCGGCGTCACCAAGGTGCACGGCAAGGCGCAGCTGACGGCCTCCCCGGGCCGCATCGCCCCGACCGACGCGGCCTGGAGCAACAGCCGCAAGCCGCTGGCCGGCGAGTTCGTCTTCCGCGGCAGGACGGTCTTCGTGATCGCCAACCACCTCAACTCCAAGGGCGGCGACCAGGGACTGACCGCGCAGTACCAACCGCCGGTGCGCAGCTCGGAGATCCAGCGCCACGCACAGGCCACCGTGGTGAACGCGTTCGTCAAGGACATCCTGTCCGCGCAGAAGAACGCGGACGTCATCGCGCTCGGCGACATGAACGACTTCGAGTTCTCCGACACCGCCAAGATCCTCGAGGGTGACGGCGAGCTGTGGTCGGCGATCAAGTCGCTGCCCCGGAGCGAGCGCTACACCTACGACTACCAGGGCAACGAGCAGGTCCTGGACCAGATCCTGATCAGCCCGGCGATCCGGCGCGGGTGCGACTTCGAGTACGACAGCGTGCACATCAACTCGGAGTTCAGCGACCAGATCAGCGACCACGACCCGCAGGTGCTGCGGTTCCGCCCGTAGGACGCGCCGGGTTCAGGGCTGGCTGAACACGCCGTTCAGCCAGTCCTGCCAGGCGGCCTCGCACTCCTTGATGTCGGCGCCCGGCGTGAAGTCGTGCAGGGAGATGCCGACCGGGTGCCCCCAGTGGTTGCGCCCGAAGACGCGGGTGAGGCCCCGGTCCGTGCGCAGTCCGATGAAGTACGGGTTGCGGAAGTCGACCACTGCCTCGAACGTGTCCGGCCCCCGGACGGTCAGCCGTGTGCCCGCCGCCACGTCCTCGGCGACACCGAGCGCCCGCCCGACCACGGCGAGGGCGTCGGCGGCCTTCGACGCGTCGGGCCCGTCGAACGTGGCGAAGGCGGCCGGCCGGGGCGCGAAGTGGGCCAGGTACTCGCGCAGGGTGTGCAGATAGAAGTCGGTGTGCTTGGCGGCGCCGTCGTACTGGTTGTCCCAGTCGTCGACGAAGATGCCGCTGTGCACGTACCGGACCCAGGCCCGTCGCCCCTCGTCGCGGGGCTCGATCGTGTAGTCGAGCTGGTTGAGGGTCTGCTCGGAGATGCCCTCGACGTCCTCGACACGGTTGGTGTAGCGGTTCGGCGGGTTCCATGCAGTGACTGTGGACCCGAAGGGGCCCTTGCCGCCGACCCGGGGCTCGGGCGGTTCCATCGGCCACAGATAGCCTCCGGAACCGGTGGTGATCGCCTCCCACACCTTCTCCGGCGGGGCGTCGACCTCGAACTCGCGGGCGATCTCGAATTCCTCGGACATGGTGGTTTCCTGACGTCTAGTGCTCGGGCTCGGGGGTGTGCCGGTCCCTGACCGTGGGATGCAGGGCCACGACGATCCGGTGGTCGCGCCCGGCTTCGGCGTCCGGCGTGTCGTACTTGCGGATCAGGGCACTCACCCCCGCCGTCAGCTCCTGCACGAAGGCCGCCCGGTCGGCGGCCGAGGCGAAACGCACCTCGCCGTCCAGCGCGTACGTGGCCAGCCGTTTGCGGGCCTTCGTCGCTCCGGTGATCAGTGCGCCGACGTCGCGCACCAGCCGGGCGCCCAGGGCGAGCAGCCAGCGCGCGGACAGCTGGTCGCGGAAGCGGTCCGGATCCGGCTGCACGGCGGCCAGCGCGAGTGGTGAGATGACGTACGACGCGGCGGTGGCGCGCATCAGCCGCTCGGTGACGTTGCCCTTGCGACGCTCGCCCGCCAGCTCGACCAGGCCGTGCCGCTCCAGGGTCTTGAGGTGGTAGTTCACCTTCTGCCTGGGCAGGCCCACCTGTCCGGCCAGCATCGCGGCCGACGCGGGTCCGGCCGCCAGTTCGGCGAGCAGCCGGGCCCGGACGGGGTCCAGGGAAACGGCTGCCGCCTCGGGGTCCTCGATCACGGTCACGTCCAGCATGGGTTCACCGTCTCACCGAAAACTTTTTTTGTCCAGACGGTCAGAGTTTTCGGTAAGTCGCCTGCACGGGGCCGGGTGGGGCCCGCGCGCAGGGCCGGATCCGGATTCCGCGTGGGTGGATCAGGCGGGCACGAGGCCGAGGGCGTGGTCGTAGCGGCTGACCGTGCCGCTCTTCCGCCCGGGCCAGGTCCGGACGCGCTTCCACTGCTCGGTGGCCGAGCCGATGCCCTCGCCGGAGGCGTTCAGGGCGTCGATGTGCGCCTGGGCGCTCTCCCAATCGGCGTAGTTCAGGACCCGCGTGCCGTCGGTGCTCAAGTGGAAATGGGCGGCGATCCCGCCGGGGTGCGGGCGCGGGTCGGTCTCGAGCGCCTCGATGACGGCGTCGACCCAGGCGCGCTGCCGCTCGGGGGCGGGCCCGTCGAACTCGACGTCGACGATCACGATGCACCCGGGGACGCGGCCCGCCCGGTCGGCCGGCCCGCTGCCGCGGTAGCGCCGGTAGCGGCCGAGCCGCAGCCGTTCGATCCCCGGCACGGCGGTGTCGATCTCGTCGACGCGCTCCTGCCGCCGGGTCCTGACGAACGCCTCGTAGGCCTGCTCGCTCGCCCACTGCGAGTGGTGCAGCAGGGTGGAGCCGTCGTGGCCGGTGTAGACGTGGTAGGAGACCAGGTCGTCGGCGGGCCAGGGGCGGCGCTCCCAGGTCGCGGCGACGGCCTCGACGGTCTGCCGCTGCCGCTGCGGCGTGCCCACCCGCCAGGTGCTGAAGAAGGGCGCGCCGACGCGCGGGTCGGCGAGGTCGGGGTGGGCTTCGGTGCGCCGGGTCGTACGGATCTCAGGCGTACGGATGGTACGGCTCATTCGGGCCTCCGGTGATCGGCGGTGGGCGCTGTGTGCACCGACCACCCTCCGACCTCGACCAAGGTTCAGGTCAAGCGCAAAAGGAGGCCGCCCCCCACCGGAGAGGTGGGGAGCGGCCTCCGGCCCGACCGAGGCCGGGCGTGTTCCGTTCTGCGGTGGCGTCGGGCGCCCGTCAGGGCGGCCCCTCGGCGGCGGCCCTCACTGGCACTCCTTTTGCCTGTACCGGCGCACCAGCAGCCCTGCCGTCAGCACGGCCGCACAGGCCACACCCGCGATCATCAGCGGGCGCGGATTGCGCCGGCAGGCCTGGACGGCGTCGGTCACGGGGCCGGGAACGGCGTGTTCGGCCCGGTGCCCCACCTGGCTGGCGCGCTCCTGCGCCCGATGCCCCACGAGGGTGGCCCTCTCCTGCGCCCGGTGTCCCACCAGGGTGGTTTTCTCCTGGGCCCGGTGCCCGGCCACGCCGACCCGCTCCTGCGCCTTGTGCCCGGCCAGGGTGGCCTTCTCCTGGGCGCGATGTCCGGCGTGCACGGCCGTGCTGCGCAGCTGGACCGTCATCGCGCCCGCCCGGTCCCTCAGATCCGCCGCGCGCGCCTTGGCCCGGCCCCTCACATCGGCCTTGGCCGCCAGCTCCTCGACGGTGTCACCGAGCCGGTTTCTGGTCTGTTCGATCTGCGCGCGCAGTTCGTCGGGGCCTTTGGCGCCGAGTGCCCTCCTCGATCCGCCGTCCGCGCCCTGCGTCCTGTCCGTCATCGGTGGTGCGCCCTTTCCTTGATCTGCTCGACGTCCGCCTTGACGCTGCCGATCGTCCTTCGCGGTGCGGGTGGCCCGGCGCGACGCAACTGGGAGCGGCCGACCACGGCCAGCAGACCCGCGATCGCGAACAGTGCACCCGCCACGATGAGCGCGGAGGCCCACACGGGCAGCGCCAGAGAGATTGCGGCGACGGCCGTACCGGCGAGCGCGATCAGTCCGACGTAGCCGATGGCGCCGGCGGCACCCAGCAGCCCGCCGCCGCGCCCCGCACGCCGGCCCTTCGCGGTCAGCTCCTCCTTGGCGAGGGCCACTTCCTGCCGTACGAGCAGGGAGAGGTCTTCCGTCGCCTGGTGCACGAGTTCGCCCACCGAGCGGTCGCCCATCGGGTGGAGCTGCTCGCGCGCAGGCCTGGCGTCGATGGTCCCGGTCACGGTGTCCCGCCTCCTCTCGGTCCGGAACACCCGGGTACCCCGGGCCGTCCCCGACTACCCCTGCCCCGGCCCGCCGGGCCCGCGCTCGCCGAGCCGGGCCAGCTGGACCTGGAACCAGTCGAGCCGCGCCTGCAACAGGGCCGCCTCCGCGACGAGTTCGGGCACACCCAGCTCCTCGGGCACGCTCTCCCCCTCGAACGCACCCGGAACCTGCGCCCCACCAGGGCCCCGGCCCGCGGCCGGACCGGGCGCGTCCGTGCCGACGCCCGCCGCCGCCGGCGGCACGCCACCGGCCGCACCGCCCAACCCGCCGTCGGCCACGACCCGCAGGCCGTCCCCGGCCAGCCGGGCGAAGCCGGCGGGGGTCACGGAGACGCGGCCGCGCACGCAGGCCGCGCACGCGGCGGCCAGGGCCCGCATGCCGGGTCTGCCCCAGCCCGCGTCGGCCAGCGCGACGGCGGGAGCCCCGCACGCGCACGGGCCGACGGTCATCGTCCGCACCCGCTGGCGGGCGTAGCGGAAACCCCGCTCGAAGCGGATGTAGGCGCCGAGGACGGAGACCTCCAGCAGCACGGCGGCCCGATGCTCGGCCGTGCACAGCAGCGCCTCGGCCGCCGTGCGCTCGTGCACGCAGTGGAAGCCGCAGTCGCACAGGCGAGCGGGCGGACGGTGCCGGAGGCCGTAGACGCACGCCGCGTCGGCGACGACGCCGTACGGCAGCGCGCCGCCGAGCGACACTCCGGTGAAACCGGCCCGGGTGCCGTCCTGGGACAGCACCGGGTGAGCGATCTTGTAACCGGTCGGCGGCTCCGCCGGGCGTTCCGTCGGCAGCCGCAGCCTCATCGGGCGGCCGGGACCTCTTCGGGCGCGGCGGCCTGCGGCTCCTGGATCTCCTCGGGACGTTCGATCTCCTCCTCGGCGACCCGCGGCTGCTGCTGCTCCTCCGCGACTCCGGTGGCCAGTGCCTTGCCGAGCTTCATGACGCCTCCCATGAGCTGCCCGTCGGTGACCTCATGCCCATGGTGACGCATCACGGCCGACTTGGACACAGCGCACGGCGGACCCGGACGCAGGGCTGCGAAAGGCACAGACGGCGCGGACGGTGAGGACTATCGTGAAGCATCACTTAGCGATATTGAGTAGAAAAATTCAGTGGAGCTTCACGATGGAGTTGCCGACACTACCCGTATGACAACCGCAGCCGCTCCCGCCCCGCCCTTCGGCCGCGCTCTGTGCGCCATGGTCACGCCCTTCACCGCCACCTCGGAGGCGCTCGATCTCGACGGCGCCCAGCGGCTGGCCGACCGGTTGGTGACCGAGGGATGCGACGGCCTGCTGCTCAGCGGCACGACGGGCGAGTCGCCGACCACGACGGACGCCGAGAAGGCGGAGCTGATCCACGCCGTGCGCGAGGCGGTCGGAGACCGTGCCTCGATCGTGGCGGGGGTGGGCACGGCCGACACCCGGCACACCGTCGAACTCGCCCTGGCGGCCGAGAAGGCGGGCGCCGACGCGGTGCTGGTGGTGACGCCGTACTACAGCAGGCCGCCGCAGGACGCCGTGGAGGAACACTTCCGCACGGTCGCGGACGCCTCCGGCCTGCCGCTCGTGCTGTACGACATCCCCGGCCGCACCGGCACCCGCATCGAGCCCGACACGATGCTCCGGCTGGCCGAACACCCCCGGATCGTGGCGGTCAAGGACTGCTCCTACGACTTCCTCGGCGTCCAGAGGCTGCTGGCGCGTAGCGAGTTGGCGTTCTACGCGGGCTGCGACGAGCACATCCTCGCCCTGTACGCGATGGGCGGCGCCGGATACGTCAGCACGGTCGCGAACGTGGCCCCGCGTCAACTGCGCGCGGTCCTGGACGCGTTCGACGCGGGCGACACCGCGCGGGCCGCCCTGCTGCAGCAACGGGCCACAGAACTCATCGAGTTGATGATGGCCTCAGGGCTGCCCGGCACGGTGACGGTGAAGGGGCTGCTGGGCGCGCTCGGGCTGCCCGCGGGCCCGGTGCGCGCACCGCTGCGGCCCGCCGGCCAGGACAGGGTCGACGAGCTGCTGGCCGCCCACGAGCGCCTTACGGCGGCCTTCGCGCCCGTGGGCTGAGCCGTAGGGTGGCCCCGTGAGCCGCCCTCTGCTGTTCCTCGACGTCGACGGCCCCCTCAACCCGTGGGCGGCCCGGCCGGAGCGGCGCCCCGAGGGGTACACGACGATCCGGGTGGCGCTGCACCCGGGGCGGGCGCTGCGGGTCTGGCTGAACCCCTCGCACGGCCCGGCGCTGCTGCGGCTCGGGTACGACCTGTGCTGGGCCACCACCTGGATGGACGCGGCGAACCGCTGGATCGCCCCGGTCCTCGGCCTGCCCGAGCTGCCGTACGTCGACTTCGGCACGGGGCTGTTCGCGATCCGCCCCGACGGGGTGCACTGGAAGACCGAGGCGATCGTGGCGTACGCGGCGGGCCGCCCCTTCGCCTGGGTGGACGACGAGCAGACCTCCGCGGACACCGCGTACGTGACCGCCGAGCACCCCGGTCGTGCGCTGCTGCACCTCGTCGACCCGAGGCTCGGCATGCGCGAAGGGGATTTCGAGGCGCTCGCGCGGTTCGCGGCCTCCGCCGGGTGATCCGTGACGCACGACGACACGGCGGGGCGCCCTCCCGGACGACGGGAGCCGAACAGCCCTCAGCGACCGCACCGCCCGGGGCTCCCGGCGAGGCAGCCCCACGCACGGTCGCGTGGCCGTGCCCCACTCTCGTGCCGGAGGGGACGGGGGCTCACGAGGAACCGGGGTCCGCACGGAGAGCGAGCGCCCTTCCAGGCCGTCCCAGGGCCGTGGAAGGGCGCTCGGCCATGACCGACGTCGGAAGCCGCCGACAGCTCGGCAGCAGGTCAGGACGTTGACCGAGGAGGCGGCCGCAGGTCACGGCCGCCGTCGGTCAGTTGTGGCTGTGCAGGACCTCGTTCAGGCCGCCCCAGACCGCGTTGTTCGGGCGGGCCTCGACCGCGCCGGTGACCGAGTTGCGGCGGAAGAGGATGTTGGAGGCGCCGGAGAGTTCACGGGCCTTGACGATCTGCCCGTCGGGCATCGTCACGCGCGTACCGGCGGTGACGTACAGACCGGCCTCGACCACGCACTCGTCGCCGAGCGCGATGCCGACGCCCGCCTCGGCGCCGACCAGGCAGCGCTCGCCGATGGAGATGATCACGTTGCCGCCGCCGGAGAGCGTGCCCATGGTGGAGGCGCCGCCGCCGATGTCCGAGCCGTCGCCGACGACGACACCGGCGGAGATGCGGCCCTCGACCATGGAGGTGCCGAGGGTGCCGGCGTTGAAGTTCACGAAGCCCTCGTGCATCACGGTGGTGCCCTCGGCGAGGTGCGCGCCGAGCCGGACGCGGTCCGCGTCGGCGATGCGGACGCCCTTGGGGACAACGTAGTCCGTCATGCGCGGGAACTTGTCGACGGACGTCACCTGCAGGTGCAGGCCCTCGGCGCGGGCGTTGAGCCGCACCTTCTCGATGTCGTCGACGGCGACCGGGCCGAGCGAGGTCCAGGCGACGTTGGCGAGATGCCCGAAGATGCCGTCCAGACTCTGCCCGTGCGGCTTGACCAGGCGGAGCGAGAGCAGGTGCAGGCGCAGGTAGACGTCGTGCGCGTCGATCGGCTTCTCGTCGAGCGAGGCGATGACCGTGCGGACCGCGACCACCTCGACGCCCCGGCGGACGTCCGGCCCGATCGCCGCGGCCGCGCCGCCGCCGAGCAGCTCCGCGGCCCGCTCGGCGGACAGCCGCTCGGTACCGGCGGGGCCGGGCTCGTCCGTCAGCTCGGGCGCGGGGAACCAGGTGTCGAGAACAGTGCCGTCGGAAGCGATCGTGGCAAGCCCGGCGGCCACGGCGCCGGTGGTGCGAGGAGCAGTCGTGTCGGTCATAGGGGAAACCTAACCGGCGGGGGGCCGGGGAGGCGAACCAGCGGGCCTTCGTCTCAGGTGGCGGGCGACGCAGGGGCCAGGGCGCGTACGAGGACCCTTCAGGCACCCGGCGCGGGCTCCGCCGTGTGGCCCGGGGCGGGGTGCCGGTCGCGTAGCGGACCGCGCGCGGGCGTCCGCAGCCGGCCGGCCGCCAGCACCGCGCACCCGGCCGCCGCGCCGAGGGCCGTGCACAGCGGCCAGAGAAGTCCGGGCGCCGCCGCGTACAGTGCGCCGCCGAGGGGTGCGGACAGCACCATGCCGCTGATGGACACACCGGCGTACAGGGACTGGAAGCGGCCCTGGACGTGCTCCGGCGCCTGGTCGGCGACGTAGGCGGTCGCGGTCGTCTTGTAGAGCAACTCGCCCAGGGTGAGCAGCGTCATCGCCGCGACGGCGGTGGCGGTCGCGGCGCCGAGGAGCAGCGCGCCGAAGCCCGCGGCGACCAGGAGCAGCCCGCAGCCGACGACGGGCAGGGGCGAGCGGCGCCGCAGCGCGAGCGCGGTGGGCAGCTCCAGGCACAGCAGGACGCCGCCGTTGACGGCGAGCAGGGAACCGTACAGGCGGGTGTCCATGCCGTGGTCGGCGAGGAAGACCGGGAAGGTGGAGTACTGCTGCCGGTAGACGACGTCGATGACGACGATCGCCGCCAGCAGCACCAGTACGGCCGGCCGCGCCCGCAGCTGCGGCCACACGCCGCCCGCGTCATGGCCCTTGCGGACCCGCCGGATCCCGTGGGCGGGCACCACCCGGGCGGTCCAGCAGGCGAGAGCGAGGCTGCCGAGCCCGTCGGCGACGTACAGCCAGTCGTAGGAGAACCGGGTGGCCACCAGTGCGCCGAGCACCGGGCCGACGGTGAACCCTCCGTTGGCCGCGGCCCGCACCACGGCGAACGCGGGCCTGCGGGCCCCCTCGGGCACGATGGCCGCGACGAGTGCGGAGTTGGCGGCACGCTGCACCCCGGAGGCGTACTCGCACAGGGGCAGCGTGAGGAAGAGCGCGGTGGTCGGCAGCACCGGCACGGCGGCCAGCAGCAGTCCGGAGGTGGCGGCCGCGGCCAGCAGCACCCGCCGGTGCCCGAGCCGGTCCCCGTACCAGCCGCCCGTGAAGTTGCCCGCGACGAGCCCCACTCCCCCGGCTCCGCTCAGCAGGCCCGCCTCGCCCACGCCGAGCCCGCGCGGCCCGGTCAGATAGAGGAAGAGGTAGACGAACCCGACGCTCACCACCATGTTGACGAACGTTCCGGCGGCCAGCAGCCACACCGTCCGCGGTACCTCCCGCAGCGTCCGCACCCGTCCCCCTCCGTGCCCACACCCGCGAGCGAGTGAGTTCCTTTTGGGAACTAACTATGTCAGCATGGCAGCCTCGGGTCAACGTGCTGACGGACGAAGGGACGAGGGTCATGGCCCGCAGGACGAGCCTGGAGGACGCCACCTGTGCCATCGCGCAGGCCCTGGACGTCGTCGGCGACTGGTGGACCCTGCTGATCGTGCGCGACACGGCGCGCGGCGTGCGCCGCTTCGACGAGCTGCAGCGTGAACTCGGCCTGTCCCGCAAAGTGCTGACGGAGCGGCTGCGTCTCCTCGTCGAGGCGGACGTGCTCACCCGGGTGCCTTACCAGGAGCGGCCCGTGCGCCACGAGTACCACCTCACCGCCCGCGGTCGCGCGCTGCTGCCCGTCCTCGTCGCCCTCCAGGACTGGGGGGACGCCTGGATCCTGGGCGACGGCCGCACGACCGCGACGGCCGAGGAGGCCTCCGCGGAGGCCCGGCGGGTCCACGAACTGCCCGGAACCCGGATTCCCGAGCTGAGACTGCTGGACGACGAGGGGACGGCGCGCGACCCGGTCGCCGCGCACACCCCGTACACCGTCCTCTACTGCTTCCCCGGCGCCTACGCCCGCGCCGACGCCTACCCTCCGGGCTGGTCGGAGATCCCCGGGACCTCCGGCTGCACCCTGGAGTCCTGCACCTACCGCGACCACCTCGCCGAGTTCGCCGCGGCCGGCGCCACGGTGCACGGTGTCTCCACCCAACGCCCGGACGAACAGCGGGCGTTCGCGGCGAAGGAGCGGCTCGGCTTTCCGCTGCTGTCCGACGCCGACCTGAACCTGATCGCCGCCCTGCGCCTGCCGACGTTCCGCGCGGCCGGCACCGGCCGTCTCAAGCGGCTCACCCTGGTCGTCGACCGCGAGCGTGTCGTACGGAGCGTGCAATACCCGATCACGGACGTGGCGGGCAGCGTCGACGCGGCCCTGGAGACGGTCAGGCGTCTGACCGAGGCGGGCCCGGAGGAGGAGACCAAGGGCGAGGTGACGGGCCCGGTGGGATGACCCGTGCGAGCACCTCGCGCGCGTAGTCCTCGTCGTACGGCGCCCCCGTCAGCAGCACCTGCAGGCAGATGCCGTCCATGAGGGCGACCAGCGCCCGGGCCGTCAGCCGGTCGGTGCGGCGGGAGAGCAGGGCGGCGACGTCGTCTGCCCACTCGGCGGCGACGGGGCGCAGGGCTGGGCGACGCAGGGCGGCGAGATACAGCTCGTACTCCAGCTCCACGCCGGTGCGGTCGCCGGCGAGCCACTCCCTCATCCAGGCCGCGAGTTCCGTGGCCAGGTCGCTGCGCGGGTCGGTCAGGCCGCCGCGGGCGGCGATCACCTTGGCGAAGCCGTCCTCCGCCTGGCGCAGTGCGGCGACCAGCAGGTCGTCGAGGGTGGCGAAGTGGTACGTCGTGGAGCCCAGCGGCACATCCGCCTCCGCAGCGGCCGAGCGGTGGCTCAGCCCGGCGATGCCCTTGCGGCCCACCACGCGGATCGCCGCGTCGATGATGCGCTGCCGCCGCTCGGGGTCGTACCGGCGGGCCATCAGTGGGCTCCGCCCAGGTTCAGTACCACCACTCCGCCGATGATCAGCACGATCCCGGTGACCTTGGCCAGGTTCAGCCCCTCTCCGAACAGCATCAGACCGATCGCCGCGACCGCCGCCGTCCCGATCCCGGCCCAGATGGCGTAGGCGGTGCCGATGGACACGCTCTTCAGGGTCTGGGCGAGCAGGGCGAAGGACACCACGTAGCCGAGGAGGGTCACCAGCGACGGCCCGAGCCTGCTGAAGCCGTCGCTGTACTTCATGGCGGTCGTGGCGGCGACTTCGGCGGCGATGGCACCCGCGAGCATCACGTATCCCATGGCGCGAGCCTACCGAGCGTTGTGTACGGCCGTACATATCGGTGGGACGATTCGACGCGCACCGCCGAGGGCACGAAGAACGGCGAGGTCCGTGCGGACCTCGCCGTCTCCGTGTCGCTTCGTTGCCTCAGACGTTGAACCCGAGCGCTCGCAGCTGCTCGCGGCCGTCGTCCGTGATCTTGTCGGGGCCCCACGGCGGCATCCACACCCAGTTGATGCGCAGCTCGTTGACGAGGCCCTCCGTGGCGGACTTGGCCTGGTCCTCGATGACGTCCGTGAGCGGGCAGGCCGCCGACGTCAGGGTCATGTCGACGGTCGCGATGTTCGACTCGTCGATGTGGATGCCGTAGATCAGGCCCAGGTTGACGACGTCGATGCCCAGTTCGGGGTCGACGACGTCCATCAGGGCCTCGCGGAGCTCCTCCTCCGAGGCCGGCTTCATCTCCACGGTCTCGCTCATGCCGTCTTCCTTTCGGCGTCGGCGCCGTCCAGCGCCTGGACCGTCGCGTCCTTCCATGCCATCCAGCTCAGCAGGGCGCACTTGACCCGGGCCGGGTACTTGGACACCCCCGCGAACGCCACCGCGTCCTCCAGGACGTCCTCCATCGCGTCGTCGGGCTCGATCTTGCCCTTGGACTGCATCAGCTCCAGGAAGGTCTCCTGGATCTTCTGCGCCTCGGCGAGGTCCTTGCCGACGAGGAGCTCGTTGAGCACGGAGGCCGAGGCCTGGCTGATGGAGCAGCCCTGGCCCTCGTACGAGACGTCCTTGATCGTCGTGCCGTCGTACTTCACGCGAAGGGTGATCTCGTCGCCGCACGTCGGGTTCACATGGTGCACCTCGGCGTCGCCATCCCGAAGACCACGCCCGTGCGGGTTCTTGTAGTGGTCCAGGATGACTTCCTGGTACATCGAGTCCAGCTTCATGCGATCGTTCGTCCCGTCCCGTCAGCCGAAGAAGTTCCGTACGTGCTCCAGGCCGTCGACCAGGGCGTCGATCTCGGCCGGCGTGGAGTACAGATAGAACGACGCTCGCGTGGTCGCAGGAATTCCGTACCGCAGGCAGACCGGGCGGGCACAGTGGTGGCCGACCCGGACCGCGATGCCCTGCTCGTCGAGGACCTGGCCCACGTCGTGCGGGTGGATGTCACCGAGCGTGAAGGAGATCGCGGCCCCGCGGTCCTCGGCCGTGGTCGGGCCGATGATGCGCAGGTCGGGGACCTCCGCCAGCCGCTTCACCGCGTACTCGGTGAGCGCGTGCTCGTGGGCGAGGATCTTGTCCATGCCGATCGAGTCGAGGTAGTCGATCGCCGCGCCGAGACCGACCGCCTGCGCGATCGGCGGGGTGCCCGCCTCGAACTTGTGCGGGGCGGGGGCGTACGTCGAGGAGTGCATCGACACCGTCTCGATCATCTCGCCGCCGCCGAGGAACGGAGGCAGGTCCTCCAGCAGCTCCTGGCGGCCCCACAGCACGCCGATGCCCGTCGGGCCGCACATCTTGTGGCCGGTGAAGGCCACGAAGTCGGCCTGCAGGGCCTGCACGTCCAGTGGCATGTGCGGGGCGGCCTGCGAGGCGTCGATGCAGACCAGCGCGCCGACCTCCTGGGCGCGGCGGACTATCGCCTCGACCGGGTTCACGGTGCCGAGGATGTTGGACACCAGCACGAAGGAGACGATCTTCGTCTTCTCCGTGATGATCTCGTCGATGTTCGACAGGTCGAGCCGGCCGTCGTCGGTCAGGCCGAACCACTTCAGCTTCGCGCCCGTGCGCTGCGCGAGCAGCTGCCACGGCACGATGTTGGAGTGGTGCTCCATCTCCGTGATGACGATCTCGGTCTCGTGGTCCACCCGGTAGGGCTCGTCGGCCCAGCCGAGCATGTTCGCCACGAGGTTGAGCGACTCGGAGGCGTTCTTGGTGAAGACGACCTCGTCGCGGCTCGGCGCGTTGATGAACGCGGCGACCTTGTCGCGCGCGCCCTCGTACAACGCCGTGGCCTCCTCGGCGAGCACGTGCACGCCGCGGTGGACGTTGGCGTTGTGCTGCTCGTAGTACTCGTCCAGGACGTCGATCACCTGGCGCGGAGTCTGGGAGGTCGCCGCGTTGTCGAGGTAGACGAGCTTCCTTCCGTCGTGGACCAGGCGGTCCAGGATGGGGAAGTCCTTGCGGATCGCCTCGGTGTCGAGGAGGCCCGGCAGCTGTGTCACGCGGATGCGCCACCCTTCACGTATGCCTCGTAGCCCTCGTTCTCCAGCTTGTCCGCGAGCTCGGGGCCACCGGACTCGACGATGCGGCCGCCGGCGAACACGTGGACGTGGTCGGGCTTGATGTAGCGCAGGATGCGCGTGTAGTGCGTGATCAGCAGGGTGCCGACCTCGCCGGTCTCGCGGACGCGGTTCACGCCCTCGGAGACGATCCGCAGGGCGTCGACGTCCAGGCCGGAGTCCGTCTCGTCGAGGACCGCGATCTTCGGCTTGAGCAGCTCCAGCTGGAGGATCTCGTGGCGCTTCTTCTCACCGCCGGAGAAGCCCTCGTTGACGTTGCGCTCGGCGAAGGAGGGGTCCATGTGGAGACGCTCCATGGTCTCCTTGACCTCCTTCACCCAGGTGCGCAGCTTGGGGGCCTCGCCGCGGATCGCGGTGGCGGAGGTGCGCAGGAAGTTGGAGACCGAGACGCCGGGGACCTCGACCGGGTACTGCATCGCCAGGAACAGGCCCGCGCGGGCGCGCTCGTCGACGGACATCTCCAGGACGTCCTCGCCGTCGAGCAGCACGGTGCCGCCGGTGATCGTGTACTTCGGGTGACCCGCGAGCGAGTAGGCGAGAGTCGACTTGCCGGAGCCGTTGGGGCCCATGATGGCGTGCGTCTCGCCCTGCTTCACGGTCAGGTCGACGCCCTTGAGGATCTCCTTCGTGGCGTTGTCGGCCTCGACGGTGACGTGCAGGTCTCGGATTTCAAGCGTTGCCATGGGTGCCTCAGGACTCCTGGGTGAGGGAGACGAGAACGTCGTCCCCTTCGATCTTTACGGGGTATACGGGGACGGGGCGCGTCGCGGGGAGGGCGTCCGGCTTGCCGGAGCGGAGGTCGAAGCGCGAGCCGTGCAGCCAGCACTCGATGTGGCAGTCGTCGACCTCGCCCTCGGAGAGCGAGACGTTCGCGTGCGAGCAGATGTCGTTGATGGCGAACACCTCCCCCTCGGTCCTCACGACCGAGACCGGCGTGCCGTCGATCTCCACCCGCTTGGGGGTGTCCTCCTCCAGCTCGCTCAGCCCGCAGACGCGTACGAAGGTGCCGCTCATGCGACCGACGCCTCCAGCTCCTCCTCGATCTTGGCGAGCAGGCGCTCCTCGATGTCCTTGACACCGATCTGCTGGACCAGTTCGGCGAAGAAGCCGCGGACCACGAGGCGGCGGGCCTCGTGCTCCGGGATGCCGCGGGCCATCAGGTAGAAGAGCTGCTCGTCGTCGAAGCGGCCGGTGGCGGAGGCATGGCCGGCGCCGACGATCTCGCCGGTCTCGATCTCCAGGTTCGGCACGGAGTCGACCCGGGCGCCGTCGGTCAGCACCAGGTTGCGGTTCATCTCGTACGTGTCCGTGCCCTCGGCCTCGGCCTCGATGAGCACGTCACCGATCCACACGGCGTGCGCGTCGTCGCCCTGGAGCGCGCCCTTGTAGGCGACGTTCGACTTGCAGTGCGGGGTGTTGTGGGTGACCAGCAGGCGGTGCTCCTGGTGCTGCCCGGCGTCGGTGAAGTACAGGCCGTACAGCTCGGCCTCGCCACCGGTGCCGGCGTAGGTCACACGCGGGTTCAGCCGGACCACGTCGCCGCCGAAGGTGACGACGACCGACTTGAAGGAGGCGTCCCGGCCGACCAGCGCGTTGTGCTGGGCGACGTGGACGGCCTTGTCGTCCCAGTCCTGGACGGAGACGACGGTGAGCTTGGCACCGTCGCCCAGGACGTAGTCGACGTTGGTGGCGAGCACCGCGTCACCGGTGTGGTCGATGACGACGACGGCCTCGGCGAAGGCCCCGAGCTCGATGACCTGGTGGCCGTAGGCGACCCCGCCCTCGCCGTGCACGGCGATGCGGATCGGCTCGGCGAGGACGGCCTCCTTGGGGACGGTCACGACCGAGGCCTGCTCGAAGGCGGAGTAGGCCTGGGCGGCGACGCGGTCCACCGGGGTGCCGGCCTTGCCGAGCCGGGCGTCGTCGCGGCCGACGGTCTCGACGGTGACGCCCTCGGGGGCCTGGACGTCCACCTTCACGCCGGCGCCGGTGGCGGTGGCGGTGCCGTCGTGCAGACCGCGCAGCCGCTCCAGCGGGGTGAACCGCCACTCCTCCTCGCGGCCGTGCGGGACCGGGAAGTCCGCCACGTCGAAGGAGGGCGGCGCGCTCATGCGCGTGGCGACGGTCGACTCCGCGGCCACCGCGATCGAGCCGGCGGTGGTGGAACCCACCGGGATGTTCTGAGCCTCAGCCATGGCTGTCGTCATGCTCGCTTTCTCAGGTATGGGCTGGGAGGGGACTGCGGGCCGGCTGCTCGCCGGCCCGGGGCCGGTGTCAGCCGACCGCGCCCTCCATCTGCAGCTCGATCAGCCGGTTGAGCTCCAGCGCGTACTCCATGGGCAGTTCCTTGGCGATCGGCTCGACGAAGCCGCGCACGATCATCGCCATGGCCTCGTCCTCGCTCAGACCGCGGCTCATCAGGTAGAAGAGCTGGTCCTCGGAGACCTTGGAGACCGTGGCCTCGTGGCCCATGGACACGTCGTCCTCGCGGACGTCGACGTAGGGGTAGGTGTCCGACCGGGAGATGGTGTCGACCAGCAGCGCGTCGCACAGCACGTTCGACTTCGACCCGGCGGCGCCCTCGCCGATCTCGATCAGACCGCGGTAGGACGTACGGCCGCCACCGCGCGCCACGGACTTCGAGACGATGTTGGACGACGTGTTCGGCGCCATGTGGACCATCTTGGCGCCCGCGTCCTGGTGCTGGCCCTCGCCGGCGAAGGCGATGGACAGGGTCTCGCCCTTGGCGTGCTCGCCCATCAGGTAGACGGCCGGGTACTTCATCGTCACCTTGGAGCCGATGTTGCCGTCGACCCACTCCATGGTCGCGCCCTCGTAGGCCACGGCGCGCTTGGTGACCAGGTTGTAGACGTTGTTCGACCAGTTCTGGATGGTCGTGTAGCGGCAGCGGGCGTTCTTCTTGACGATGATCTCGACGACCGCGGAGTGCAGCGAGTCCGACTTGTAGATCGGCGCGGTGCAGCCCTCGACGTAGTGCACGTAGGCGCCCTCGTCGACGATGATCAGGGTCCGCTCGAACTGGCCCATGTTCTCGGTGTTGATCCGGAAGTAGGCCTGGAGCGGGATCTCCACGTGGACGCCCGGCGGGACGTAGATGAAGGAGCCGCCGGACCACACGGCGGTGTTCAGCGCGGCGAACTTGTTGTCGCCGGCCGGGATCACCGTGCCGAAGTACTCCTTGAAGAGCTCCGGGTGCTCCTTGAGGGCGGTGTCGGTGTCCAGGAAGATGACGCCCTGCTCCTCCAGGTCCTCGCGGATCTGGTGGTAGACGACCTCCGACTCGTACTGCGCGGCGACACCGGCGACCAGGCGCTGCTTCTCCGCCTCCGGGATGCCGAGCTTGTCGTAGGTGTTCTTGATGTCCTCGGGCAGGTCCTCCCAGGACTCCGCCTGCTTCTCCGTGGAGCGCACGAAGTACTTGATGTTGTCGAAGTCGATCCCCGACAGATCCGAGCCCCAGTTCGGCATCGGCTTCTTCTCGAAGAGCCTGAGGCCCTTCAGGCGCAGCTTGGTCATCCACTCCGGCTCCGCCTTCTTGCCGGAGATGTCGCGGACGACCTCCTCGTTCAGGCCGCGCCTGGCGGAGGCACCGGCCACGTCGGAGT
The DNA here is from genome assembly GCF_002154505.1 of Streptomyces carpinensis. GTDB lineage: Bacteria > Actinomycetota > Actinomycetes > Streptomycetales > Streptomycetaceae > Streptomyces > Streptomyces carpinensis. Next base: position 25,614 of record NZ_MUBM01000064.1, read on the forward strand.
CGGCCCAGCCGTATTCGTACTTGCCCAGGCCCTCGAGTTCGGGGTGAGCAGTCTCCGTGGGGAGAGTCATGCGGGGTTCCTCCCGGCCGTGCTTGCAGATGCGTCAGTGGAAATCTGGGGGATGAACGTCGTACAGACGCCGTCGCCGTGGGCGATGGTCGCCAGTCGCTGGACGTGGGTACCCAGCAGCTCGGCGAAGATCTCCGTCTCCGCCTCGCAGAGCTGTGGGAACTGTTCCGCGACATGCGCCACCGGGCAGTGGTGCTGGCAGAGCTGCTCGCCCTTGTGCGGGAGGGGCGCGCTGCGCGCCGTAGCAGCGTACCCGTCCTGGCTCAGCGCCTTGGCCAGCGCTTCGGCCCGCTTGTCGGGGCTGACGCCCTCGATCGCCTTGCGGTACGCGCCCGCCTGCGCGGCGATGCGGGCCCGGGCGAAGGCGGCCACAGCCTTCTGCCCGCCCTCCTGCTCGGCGATCCAGCGCAGCGCGTCCGCGGCGAGCTTGTCGTAGGACTGGTCGAAGGCGTCCCGGCCGCAGTCGGTGAGCGCGAAGACCTTGGCGGGCCGGCCGCGCGTCCGCGCCCCGTACACCCGCTGCTCGCGCGCCTCCACGACGTCGTCGGCCACCAGGGCGTCCAGGTGGCGCCGCACGGCCGCCTGGGTGAGCCCGAGCCGACCGGCCAGCTCGGCGACCGTCGACGGGCCGTGGTCCAGGATGGACCGCGCGACCCGGTTGCGCGTGGAACGCTCCCCGGTCGCGAACTCCTCCTGAGGGGCCCCCGTGGGGGTCTCCCGAGCCTCGCCGACGTTTTTCACAACGCCATTGTTGCGTAATTCCGCAGAACCTGACAAGCGGCCTTGGTCCGGGTGGGCGGTGCCCTGCGTCACTTAGGTAAACCTAATCCGACCTGCGGAAACGATCCGTGATCGATCGAACGGGTGGCACCGCCCGACGCTGTGCAGCAGACTGCCGGACCATGCCCACACCACCCGTGACCGGCCCTCTTGTCACCCGGACCATGATCGCCGAGCAGCTGATCGAGCTCGGCGTCCGCCCCGGCGAGATCCTTCTCGTGCACTCCTCCCTGAGTTCGCTCGGCTGGGTCTGCGGCGGTGCCGTCGCGGTCGTCCAGGGCCTGCTGGACGTCCTCGGCCCCGGCGGCACGCTCGTGGTTCCCGCCCATTCCGCCGATCTCTCCGACCCCGCCCTGTGGAGCAGGCCCCCCGTGCCCGAGGAGTGGTGGGAGGCGATCCGCGCCTCCATCCCCGCCTACGACCCGCTGACCACGCGCTCCCGCGGTGTGGGGGTGATCCCCGAGACCGTGCGCACCTGGCCGGGCGCGCGGCGCAGCGCGCATCCGCACTCCTCGTTCGCGGCCGTCGGCCCGCGTGCCGCCGAGATCACCGAGGGCCACGCCCCCGACTGCCGGCTGGGAGAGCGCAGTCCGCTGGCCCGGTTGGAGGCCTGCGGCGCCCGCGTGCTTCTGCTGGGCGCCGGATACGACTCCTGCACCAGCTTCCACCTGGCCGAGTACCGCATACCGTCACCCCTGGAGGAGGTCGGCCGGCCCGGGCCCGACGGCTGGGAGACCATGACGGAGGTGTCGATCACCTCCGAGCGGTTCGACGAGCTCGGGCACGACTTCGAACGGGACCGTCCGGTGGTGCGCGGGACGGTGGGCGCGGCCCGGGCGCGGCTGTTCCCGGTGGCGGACGCGGTGGCGTACGCCGAGCGCTGGCTCCCGGTGCACCGCCCCCGTGAGGAGGACTTCCCGCACCCGGCCTCCTGAGGCCTCCGGCGCGTCCCTAGACTCTGGAGCCATGCGAAGTGAGCCCGTGGTCCAGGTCCAGGCCCTGGTGAAGCGGTACGGCACGAAGACCGCGGTGGACGGCCTCGACCTGGTGGCCGGGGCGGGTGTGACCGCCGTACTCGGTCCCAACGGCGCGGGCAAGACGACCACGGTCGAGACCTGCGAGGGGTACCGGAAGCCGGATGCCGGCACGGTGCGCGTCCTGGGCCTCGACCCCGTGAGACAGTCCGCCGAGCTGCGGCCCCGGATCGGCGTCATGCTCCAGTCCGGAGGCGTCTACTCGGGCGCGCGGGCCGACGAGATGCTGCGGCACGTAGCCAAGCTGCACGCCCACCCGCTGGACGTGGACGCCCTGATCGAGCGGCTGGGCCTGGGCGGCTGCGGGCGGACCGGCTACCGCAGGCTGTCCGGCGGGCAGCAGCAGCGGCTCGCGCTCGCCATGGCCGTGGTCGGCCGGCCCGAGCTCGTGTTCCTCGACGAGCCGACCGCCGGACTCGACCCGCAGGCCCGCCGGGCCACCTGGGACCTGGTGCGCGACCTGCGCGCCGACGGCGTGTCCGTGATCCTCACCACGCACTACATGGAAGAGGCCGAGCAGCTCGCCGACGACGTGGCCGTCATCGACGCCGGCCGGGTCATCGCCCAGGGCTCCCCGGAGGAGCTGTGCCGCGGCGGCGCGGAGAACACCCTGCGCTTCACCGGCCGCCCCGGACTGGACGTCGCGTCCCTGCTCAAGGCGCTGCCCGCCGACAGCTCCGCCGCCGAGCTGACGCCGGGCTCGTACCGGGTCGTCGGCAAGGTCGACCCGCAGCTGCTCGCGACGGTGACCTCGTGGTGCGCGCAGCACGGGGTGATGCCGGACAGGATCTCCGTCGAGCGGCACACCCTTGAGGATGTATTTCTCGAGCTGACGGGCAAGGAGCTTCGTTCATGAATCCGGTCCACACCGAGCCCGGCCGGGGGCGCGGGGGGCGTCCCCCGGGAGAACACAGCCTTGAGCTGACCGGCAAGGAGCCGCGCTCGTGACCACCGCCACCGGCACTCCCACCGGCACCTACGCCCCGCGCCCCGGCGCGGCCCCGCTGTCCCGCATGATCGCGGCGCAGGCGGCGCTGGAGACGAAGATGCTGCTGCGCAACGGCGAGCAGCTGCTGCTGACCGTGGTGATCCCCACCCTGCTGCTGGTGCTGTTCAGCTCCGTGGACATCGTGGACACCGGAGCGGGCAAGGCCGTGAACTTCCTCACCCCCGGTGTCCTCGCCCTGGCCGTGATGTCCACGGCGTTCACCGGGCAGGCCATCGCCACGGGCTTCGAGCGGCGCTACGGCGTCCTGAAGCGGCTGGCCTCCTCCCCGCTGCCCCGGTGGGGCCTGATGACCGCCAAGACGGCGTCGGTGCTGGTCACGGAGGTCCTCCAGGTCGTCCTGCTGACCGTGATCGCGTTCGCGCTCGGCTGGTCCCCGCACGGCAACCCGTTCGCCGTGCTCCTGCTGCTCGTGCTCGGCACGGCGGCCTTCTCCGGCCTCGGTCTGCTGATGGCCGGGACCCTCAAGGCCGAGGCCACGCTGGCCGCCGCCAACCTGGTCTTCCTGCTGCTGCTGGTCGGCGGCGGGGTCGTCGTGCCGCTGGACAAGTTCCCCTCCGGCGCGCAGGACGTGCTCGGCCTGCTGCCCATCTCCGCGCTCTCCGACGGCCTGCGGGACGTTTTGCAGCACGGCGCCGGGATGCCGTGGGGCGACCTGGGGATCCTCGCCGTCTGGGCGGTCGTGGGGCTGGCCGCCGCCGGAAAGCTCTTCCGCTGGGAGTAGGGGCCGGAGGTATCCCATGGACCCTCGTGAAAGCGTGCACAAGCGGCGGCCTACGATGGAACGCGTGCCGAACCTGACCCGCGCCGACGTCGTGTCCGCCGTGCGCAACCCGCTCGCCTTCATCGCCGATCGCTGGACCCCCAACCCGAGGACCGTCCAGCGGGCGGCCCTCGCCGCGCTCGCCATGGCGGTCGTCATCGTCGTCACCGGCGGCGCCGTCCGCCTGACCGGCTCGGGCCTGGGCTGCCCCACCTGGCCCACCTGCACCGACGACTCGCTGACCACCACGCGGGCGATGGGCTTCCACGGTGTGATCGAGTTCAGCAACCGGATGCTGACGTACGTGCTGTGCGCCGCCGTCGGCTGGGCGATCATCGCCGCCCGCTCGCAGCGCCCGTGGCGGCACAGCCTGACCCGGCTGGGCTGGTGGCAGTTCTGGATCGTCATGGGCAACGCGGTGCTCGGCGGCATCGTGGTCCTCGTCGGCCTGAACCCCTACACCGTGGCGGCCCACTTCCTGCTGTCCACGGCGCTGATCACGGTCGGCACGGTGATGTGGCAGCGCACCCGCGAGGGCGACACGGCACCGAGGCCGCTGGTCGGCAAGGCGGTGCAGCAGCTGGTGTGGTTCCTGGTCGTGGCGAGCGTGCTGCTGATCGCGGTGGGCACGGTGGTGACCGGAGCGGGTCCGCACGCGGGCGACTCCAAGGAGGTGGCCCGCATCCCGATCGACTGGGAGACGGTCGCCAAGCTGCACGCGGTGCTGGCCTGGATCGTGGTGACGCTGACGTTCGCCCTGTGGTTCGTCCTCAAGGCCGTCGACGCGCCGAGGGGGCCGCTGCACCGCACCCGGGACTTGTTCCTGATCCTGCTCGGCCAGGGCGTCATCGGCTACGTCCAGTACTTCACACACCTTCCCGAACTCCTGGTCGGCCTGCACATGCTCGGCTCGTGCCTGGTGTGGATCGGGGTGATGCGGGTGCTGCTGTCGCTGCGCGAGCGGCCCGAGGCGGTGACCGGCCTTCCGGAGCAGTCCGCCGAGGCCGCGCTGACGAAGGCGTAGACGACCGCAGCCTCGGAGGGCCGCGGAGGCGTCGGCGAGCGAGCGACGCGTCGACGACTAGGCGCCCGTGAGCAGGGCCCAGGCGGGCAGGAGCCGCAAGGCCTGGGCGACGCCGGCGCGGGCGAGGCGAGGGCGCGGGCGAGGGGCGGGCCCCTTCGCGCCGTCACTGCAGCCCGTACAACCGCCGGGCGTTGCCCGCAGCGACCATGACCGCCACCCGCTGCGCGTCCGAGGGCGACCATGCGCCCTCCGCGACCCAGGATCCCAGCACCCTCGCCAGCGCCTCGCGGAACAGGCGGGCCCCCACCACGTGCAGCTCCGGCAGTCCGTGGGCGCCGCTGGAGAAGAGGATCTTGCCGAAGGGGGCCAGCTCCAGGATCTCGGCGAGGATGGTGGCGGCCCGGGCCCCGGTGCGCACCAGGGCGGCGCCCGAGTCGGCGTAGACATGCGGGAAGACGCCGGCGAGGTGGGCGGCGTGGCGGTGGTAGGGGTAGCCGTGCAGCAGGACGAGGTCCGTGCCCAGGCCCGCCGTCGCCCGTACGAAGTCCGTCAGGAGCACCGGATCGGTGCGGTCGATGCGCAGGCCCGGCTCACCGAGCCCCGCGTGCAGTTGCAGAGGCCGCCCGGAGGCCACCGCGACCCACAGCAGGTGACGCAGCAGCACCGGATCGCTCAGCTTCCCGCCGACCGTCCGCCCGGCCATCCAACGGCCCGCGGCGCCCCGCACCTCCCCCGGCCCGGGCGGCTCGGGCGCGAGCGCCAGGCCGTGCCGCACGCCCGCCAGGGAGGTGAAGGCGACCGCGTGCGCGGCGGCGCCGTGCACCGACTCGGCGAGGTTGGCGAGGAAGGACTCGACGGTGCCGGAGGTGTCGGCGACCTGCTCGGCGAGGAGTTCCAGGCGCACGATCTCGTGGGCGGCGGCGTCGCCCGCCGAGGCCATCTCGCCTGGGCCGGTGAGGTCACCGGGCAGCCCGGTGTCGACGAGGTAGGTCGTGATGCCGCTGCCGCGCAGCAGTCTGCGGCCGGACTCCAGGGCGCCCAGTTCCCGGCGCCGGGCGAGATAGCGCGCGGGCGGGCAGTGCGGCTCCAGGCCGAGCAGCGGCGGGCACCAGCGGCGTACGGCGAAGCCGGTCTGGGTGTCGAAGAGAGTGGTGCCCGGAGCGGGCGGGCCCTCGGTCCGGGCCAGCTGGGCCTCGAAGGTGCCGAGGCCCAGCTCCGTTCTCAGTACGCCGTGGCAGTACTGGTCCACGAGGGACGGCGTCTCGATCATCCGGTTCTCCCGTGGGTGGACCACTTCCTCCACGGGTCCTAACGGGTGAACCGGCTCCCAGGTGTTGCTCGGCCGCCGGGTGGTGTCCGGCCCGCGGGCCGGGTCACGGCGCCTCAGCGGTTGCTCGGGCCGCCCAGCTGGATGCCCGCCATGCGGGACCACTCGTACGGGCCCGTCTCGACCTTGGCGGCGAACTCGCCGTCGAACGCCTCGTGGACGGTGATCCCGGACTTCTCGACCGCCTGCTGGGCGATGGCGTTCGTGGGGGCCACGATGTCGCCCCAGGTGCCGTCCTCGCCGACGAGGACGATCCGGGCGCCGCGCTGACCGATGTACGCGATCTGCCCCTCGGCCCCGCCGTGCGCCCTGGAGAAGGAGCCGATCCGCTGGGCGAGGCGGGTCGCCGTGCGCTCGGCCTTGGGGTCAACCTGCTGCGTGTCTGCCATGGCCAGGATGCTACCGATGGGTAGATCGAACGGCGACGGGTGGGGTGCGTGGCCTTGACCACGCACCCCACCCGTCACGGAGACGCCGTCAGCGCAGGAAGGGGTCCACCGCGACCGCGACGAAGAGGATCGACACGTAGGTGATCGACCAGTGGAACAGCCGCATCTCCTTCAGCTTCGCGCCGGTCACCTCGGCCTTGGCCCGGTTCTGCAGCCCGTGCGCCTCCCAGAGCCAGAAGCCGCCGGCCGCGAGCGCGACCACCGTGTAGAACCAGCCCGTGTAGCCGAGAGGGGTGAGCAGCAGCGAGACGGCGACCATCACCCAGCTGTAGATCACGATCTGCCGGGCCACCACCTTGTTGGAGGCGACGACCGGGAGCATCGGCACACCCACGCGCGCGTAGTCCTCCTTGACCTTCATGGACAGCGGCCAGTAGTGCGGCGGCGTCCAGAAGAACATCACGAGGAAGAGGACGATCGGCGCCCACGACATGGAGTCCGTGACGGACGACCAGCCGATGAGCACCGGCAGGCAGCCCGCGATACCGCCCCAGACGATGTTCTGCGACGTACGCCTCTTGAGGATCATCGTGTAGACGACGACGTAGAAGAGGAGCGCTCCGAGCGACAGCCACGCCGACAGCCAGTTGACGGTGAGCCCGAACAGCAGCGTCGAGACGACCGCGAGGCTGATGCCGAAGGCCAGGCACTCGCGCGGGCTGACCATCCCGGTGACCAGCGGGCGCTGCGAGGTGCGGTCCATGAGCGCGTCGATGTCACGGTCGATGTACATGTTCAGCGCGTTGGCGCCGCCCGCGGAGAGGTAGCCGCCGACGCAGGTCAGCAGCACCAGCTTGAGGTCGGGCACGCCCTGCTGCGCCAGGAACATCACCGGAACGGTGGTGATGAGCAGCAACTCGATGATCCGCGGCTTGGTCAGCGCCACGAACGCCTTGACACGGGCCCCGAACGGCCGGTGGCTCGGGCTCGGGCTCTGGCCTGCACCGAGTAGTCCCGCTGGACGGGATTCGACGGCCGTCACGCACACCCCTGACAGAGACATCCCAGCGAACCCCCACCCTGTGAACTCTCGGTAAAGGCTCGCGCGTACCACGCCACTGTAGACGTTGCCCAGACCCGGACATTCGCGGGGGTCGGGTCGTGTTGGCCGGCGCCCCGGCGACGGGCCGCGAGGCGGGTGCGCGGGCCCGCCGGGACGACAAAGGGAACAGTCTTTCGGAGGGCCTTCCGGACGCCCTTCGAACGACCTTCCGACGGGCGCGCAAGAGCTCGATTGAGCGATCGGATGAGCGGCTCCGTATTCAGTTGCCGAATATCGTCCCGGCCAGTCGGGAGGCGGATTTCGGAGAGTCCCGGCAGTCTGGAATGACTCGAAAAAATGCACGTCCTTACGGGGGTAGGCTCAGCAACGGCCGGCCGACGCCAGAACGCCGGCAGCCGGTGCGCTCACGTGTACCGGCATCCGACATGTGGAGAGGAGCCCTGACCCAGGGTGAGCACCAAGCCGACCACCACAGACCTCGAGTGGACCGAGTTGGACCAGCGTGCGGTGGACACCGCGCGCGTCCTGGCCGCCGATGCCGTACAGAAGGTCGGAAACGGCCATCCGGGTACGGCGATGAGCCTGGCTCCCGCCGCCTACACCCTGTTCCAGAAGGTGATGCGGCACGACCCGGCCGATCCGCAGTGGGTGGGGCGCGACCGTTTCGTGCTGTCCGCCGGCCACTCCTCGCTGACCCTCTACACCCAGCTGTACCTGGCCGGCTTCGGCCTGGAGCTGGACGACCTGAAGGCCTTCCGCACCTGGGGCTCGAAGACCCCCGGCCACCCGGAGTACGGCCACACCAAGGGCGTGGAGACCACGACCGGCCCGCTGGGCCAGGGTGTGGCCAACTCGGTGGGCATGGCGATGGCCGCCCGCTACGAGCGCGGCCTCTTCGACCCCGAGGCCCCCGCGGGCGAGTCCCCCTTCGACCACTACATCTACTGCATCGCCGGTGACGGCTGTCTGCAGGAGGGCATCTCCGCGGAGGCGTCCTCGCTGGCCGGCCACCAGAAGCTGGGCAACCTGATCCTGCTGTGGGACGACAACCACATCTCGATCGAGGGCGACACCGAGACGGCCGTCTCCGAGGACACCGCCAAGCGCTACGAGGCCTACGGCTGGCACGTGCAGCGCGTGGAGCCGAAGGCGGACGGCGACCTGGACCCGCAGGCGATCTACGAGGCGATCCAGAAGGCCAAGGCCGTCACCGACCGGCCGTCCTTCATCGCGATGCGCTCGATCATCGCCTGGCCGGCCCCGAACGCGCAGAACACCGAGGCCGCGCACGGCTCGGCGCTGGGCGAGGACGAGGTCGCCGCCACCAAGCGCGTCCTGGGCTTCGACCCCGAGCAGCACTTCGAGGTCGCGGACGAGGTCATCGACCACACCCGCCAGGCGCTGGAGCGCGGCCGGCAGGCCAAGGCCGAGTGGGAGAAGACCTTCCAGGCCTGGCGCGAGGCGAACGCCGAGCGGGCCGCCGAGTACGACCGGATCGCAGCGGCCGAGCTGCCGACCGGCTGGGACGAGAAGATCCCGGTGTTCGAGGCCGGCAAGGGCCTGGCCACGCGTGCCGCATCCGGCAAGGTGCTGCAGGCCCTCGGCGAGGTGATCCCGGAGCTGTGGGGTGGCTCGGCCGACCTCGCGGGTTCGAACAACACCACGATCGACAAGACGTCGTCGTTCCTGCCCGAGGGCAACCCGCTGCCGGAGGCCGACCCGTACGGCCGCACCATCCACTTCGGCATCCGCGAGCACTCCATGGGCGCGGAGCTGAACGGCATCACGCTGCACGGCAACACCCGCGTCTACGGCGGCACCTTCCTGGTGTTCTCCGACTACATGCGCAACGCCGTGCGCCTGTCGGCCCTGATGCACCTGCCGGTGACGTACGTGTGGACGCACGACTCCATCGGCCTGGGCGAGGACGGCCCCACCCACCAGCCGGTCGAGCACCTGGCCTCGCTGCGCGCCATCCCGGGCCTGAACATCGTCCGCCCGGCCGACGCCAACGAGACCGCCATCGCCTGGCGCGAGATCCTGGGGCGCTGGACCAAGGAGTTCGGCAAGGGCCAGCCGCACGGTCTCGCCCTGACCCGTCAGGGTGTGCCGACCTACGAGCCCAACGACGACGCGGCCAAGGGCGGCTACGTGCTGTTCGAGGCGGACGGGCCCGACGGGCAGAGCGCCGAGCCGCAGGTGATCCTGATCGCCACCGGCTCCGAGGTGCACGTCGCCGTCGAGGCGCGCGAGCAGCTCCAGGCCGACGGAGTGCCGACCCGCGTGGTGTCCATGCCGTGCCAGGAGTGGTTCGAGGAGCAGGACCAGGGGTACCGGGACAGCGTCCTGCCCCCGGCCGTGCGGGCGCGCGTCGCGGTCGAGGCGGGCGTGGGCCTGCCGTGGCACAAGTACGTGGGAGACGCCGGGCGCATTGTTTCCCTGGAGCACTTCGGTGCCTCCGCCGACGCCAAGGTGCTCTTCCGCGAATTCGGCTTCACCGCCGAGAACGTGGCCGCCAAGGCCCGGGAATCCATCGCCGCCGCCCAGCGCTGACGCTCATATACGACACGTAGGAGATGCAATTTCCATGACAGACGCACTCAAGCGCCTCTCCGATGAAGGCGTCGCGATCTGGCTGGACGATCTGTCGCGCAAGCGGATCACGTCCGGCAACCTCGCCGAGCTGATCGACCAGCAGCACGTCGTGGGCGTCACCACCAACCCGACGATCTTCCAGAAGGCGATCTCGCAGGGCGACGGGTACGACCGGCAGCTGTCGGACCTGGCCGCCCGCAAGGTGACCGTGGAAGAGGCCATCCGCATGATCACCACGGCGGACGTCCGAGACGCCGCCGACATCCTGCGCCCGGTCTTCGAGGCGACCGACGGCCAGGACGGCCGGGTCTCCATCGAGGTCGACCCGCGCCTGGCGCACAACACCAAGGCGACGGTCGCCGAGGCCCGGCAGCTGGCGTGGCTGGTGGACCGCCCGAACACGCTCATCAAGATCCCGGCCACCCAGGCGGGTCTGCCGGCGATCGCCGAGACCATCGGCAACGGCATCAGCGTCAACGTCACGCTGATCTTCTCGCTGGAACGCTACCGCGCGGTCATGGACGCCTACCTGACCGGCCTGGAGAAGGCCAAGGAGCGCGGCCTGGACCTGTCGAAGATCCGCTCGGTGGCGTCCTTCTTCGTCTCCCGCGTCGACACCGAGATCGACCGGCGCATCGACGAGATGGGCACCGCCGAGGCCAAGGCGCTGCGCGGCAAGGCGGGCGTGGCCAACGCGCGCCTTGCCTACGAGGCCTACGAGGAGGTCTTCGCCTCGGACCGGTGGAACGCGCTGGAGAAGGCGGGCGCGAACAAGCAGCGTCCGCTGTGGGCCTCCACCGGTGTGAAGGACAAGGCGTACAAGGACACCATGTACGTCGAGGAGCTGGTGGCGCCGAACACGGTGAACACCATGCCGGAGGCCACGCTGGACGCGACCGACGACCACGGCGAGATCCGCGGCGACGCCGTCCGGGGCACCTACGAGCAGGCCCGTGCCGACCTGGACGCGCTGGAGAGGATCGGCATCTCCTACGACGACGTGGTCCAGCTCCTGGAGGACGAGGGCGTCGAGAAGTTCGAGTCCTCCTGGAACGACCTGCTGAAGTCGACCGAGGCGGAGCTGGAGCGCCTCGCCCCCACGGAGGGCTGACACCTTGTCGCCGCTTTCCGGTACCGGGGCGAACCCGCTCCGTGACCCCGCGGACCGACGGCTCCCGCGTATCGCGGGGCCGTCGGGCCTGGTCATCTTCGGCGTCACGGGCGACCTGTCGCGCAAGAAGCTGATGCCCGCCGTGTACGACCTCGCCAACCGGGGTCTGCTGCCGCCGGGATTCTCGCTGGTCGGCTTCGCGCGCCGCGACTGGGAGGACGAGGACTTCGCGAGCGTCGTGCACGACTCCGTCAAGGAGCACGCGCGCACGCCGTTCCGCGAGGAGGTCTGGCAGCAGCTCAGCCAGGGCATGCGGTTCGTGCAGGGCACCTTCGACGACGACGAGGCGTTCGAGCGGCTGCGCGGGACGATCGAGGAGCTGGACAAGGCGCAGGGCACGGGCGGCAACTTCGCCTTCTACCTCTCGGTGCCGCCGAAGTCCTTCCCGGTCGTCATCCAGCAGCTGAAGAAGCACCGGCTGGCCGAGCAGACGGGCGGTTCCTGGCGGCGCGCGGTCATCGAGAAGCCCTTCGGTCACGACCTGGCCTCGGCCGAGGCGCTGAACCAGGTCGTGCACGAGGTCTTCGCGCCCGACCAGGTCTTCCGCATCGACCACTATCTGGGCAAGGAGACCGTCCAGAACATCCTGGCGCTGCGCTTCGCCAACCAGATGTTCGAGCCGATCTGGAACCGGTCCTTCGTGGACCATGTGCAGATCACCATGGCCGAGGACATCGGCATCGGCGGCCGGGCCGGCTACTACGACGGCATCGGCGCCGCCCGGGACGTCATCCAGAACCACCTGCTCCAACTGCTCGCGCTCACCGCGATGGAGGAGCCCTCCTCCTTCGGCGCGGACGCGCTGGCCGCGGAGAAGGAGAAGGTGCTCGGCGCGGTCCGGCTGCCGAAGGACCTCGGCAAGTCCACCGTGCGCGGGCAGTACGCGGGCGGCTGGCAGGGCGGCGAGAAGGTCATCGGCTACCTCGAGGAAGAGGGCATCGACAAGAAGTCGAAGACCGACACCTACGCGGCCATCAAGCTGGGGATCGACAACCGCCGCTGGGCGGGTGTGCCGTTCTACCTGCGCACCGGCAAGCGGCTGGGCCGGCGGGTCACCGAGATCGCGGTGGTCTTCCAGCGCGCCCCGCACTCCCCCTTCGACACCACGGCGACGGAGGAACTCGGGCAGAACGCGGTCGTCATCCGCGTGCAGCCCGACGAGGGCGTGACGGTCCGCTTCGGCTCGAAGGTGCCGGGCACGTCGATGGAGATCCGGGACGTGTCGATGGACTTCGCCTACGGCGAGTCCTTCACCGAGTCGAGCCCGGAGGCGTACGAGCGCCTGATCCTGGACGTGCTGCTGGGCGACGCCAACCTCTTCCCGCGCACGGAGGAGGTCGAGCTGTCCTGGAAGATCCTCGACCCGATCGAGGAGTACTGGGACGAGCACGGCAGGCCCGCGCAGTACGCGTCCGGGACGTGGGGGCCCGCCGAGGCGGACGAGATGCTCGCACGAGACGGACGGAGCTGGCGCCGGCCATGAAGATAGACCTGACCGCCACCACGGCCGCGAAGATCAACAAGGCGCTGGTGCAGGGCCGCCGGGCGATCGGAACCCCGGCGGTGGGCATGGTGCTCACCCTCGTCATCGTCACCGACGAGGAGAACGCCTACGACGCCCTCAAGGCCGCAGCTGACGCCTCCCGCGAGCACCCCTCGCGCACCCTGGTGGTGATCCGGCGCGTCTCGCGCACCCTGCGCGACCGCACGTCGTCGCGGCTGGACGCCGAGGTGCGGGTGGGCGCCGAGGCCGGCACGGGCGAGACGGTGGTGCTGCGGCTGTACGGCGAGGTCTGCGACCACGCCCAGTCGGTGGTGCTGCCGCTGCTGCTGCCGGACGCGCCGGTCGTCGTCTGGTGGCCGGTGAACGGCCCGCTCGACCCGGCCAAGGACCCACTGGGCGCGCTGGCGCAGCGCCGGGTCACCGACACCTACGCCTGCGAGGAGCCGGTGCGCGAACTGGCGGCGCGGGCCGCGGCGTACACCCCGGGCGACACGGATCTGGCGTGGACCCGGATCACGCCGTGGCGCTCGATGCTGGCGGCTGCTCTCGACCAGGTGACCTGCGAGGTCCGGTCGGTCGAGGTGGAGGGCGAGGAGTACAACCCGAGCTGCGAGCTGCTGGCGATGTGGCTCGCGGACCGGCTGGAGGTGCCGGTGAAGCGCTCGCTGTCCGCCGGTCCCGGGCTGACCGCGGTCCGTCTGGACACCAGCTGCGGCCCGATCAAGCTGGACCGGGCCGACGGCAGGCTGGCGACCCTGTCCATCCAAGGGCAGCCGGAGCGCGCGGTGGCGCTGAAGCGGCGGGAGACGGCCGAGCTGATCGCGGAGGAGCTGCGGCGGCTCGACCCGGACGACACGTACGCGTCGGCGCTGCGCTTCGGCGTGGACCGGCTGAACGGCGACGCGGAGTCCGCGCCCGCCGACCAGGTGCCGCTCGCGGTCGCCACGCCCGAGGAGGACGCGGCGAAGGCACCCGCGCAGCGGGCGGCGGCCAAGACCGCGCGGAAGTCCCCCAGCCGGAAGGCGGCGGCGAAGTGAGCACTCCCCAGCTGGTCGTGCACCGCGACAAGGAACTGATGGCGCAGGCCGCCGCGGCCCGGCTGATCACGAAGATCGTGGACGCCCAGGCCTCGACGGGCTCGGCGAACGTGGTCCTGACCGGCGGTCGCAACGGCAACGGTGTGCTGGCCGCGCTGGCCTCCGCACCGGCCCGCGACGCGATCGACTGGGGCCGCCTGGACCTGTGGTGGGGCGACGAGCGGTTCCTGCCCGAGGGCGACCCGGAGCGCAACATCACGCAGGCCGAGGAGGCGCTGCTGGACTCCGTACCGCTGGACCCCAAGCGCGTGCACGCCATGCCCGCGTCGGACGGTCCGTACGGCACGGACGTCGAGGCGGCGGCGGATGCCTACGCCGAGGAGCTGGCCCGTGCGGCCGGTCCCGCGAACCACGGCGCGGTCCCGACCTTCGACGTGCTGATGCTGGGCGTCGGCCCGGACACGCACGTGGCGTCGCTGTTCCCGGAGCACCCGGGAGTGCGGGAGACGGAGCGTACGGTGATCGGCGTCCACGGCTCGCCCAAGCCGCCGCCCACCCGCGTCTCCCTGACCCTGCCCGCGATCCGCTCCGCCCGCGAGGTGTGGCTGCTCGCGGCGGGTGAGGACAAGGCGAACGCGGTGGCGATGGCCCTCTCGGGCGCGGGCGAGATCCAGGCCCCCGCTGCGGGCGCCTACGGCCGGGCCCGCACCCTGTGGCTCCTGGACACGGCGGCGGCCTCCCAGTTGCCGAGGTCGCTGTACCCGCCGGCGTCGGCGTGACGTCGGTCCCGTCCGGCGTCTGAGGACGAGGCCGTTCAGGCCGGCAGCCTTCGGGGAAGGGGAGGGGCGGCGNNCGCCGCCCCTCCCCTTCCCCGCTCCCTCACTTCACCGAACCCGCCATCACTCCCTGCACGAAGTGCCGCTGGAAGGCGAAGAACACCGCCACCGGCACCACCAGCGACACGAACGCCCCCGGCGCCAGCACATCGATGTTGCTGCCGAACTGGCGGACCTGCGACTGGAGTTCCACCGTCAGCGGCTGCGAAGAGCTGTCGGCGAACAGCAGCGCCACCAGCATGTCGTTCCACACCCACAGGAACTCGAAGATGGCGAGGCTGGCGATCGCCGGCCGGCCCACCGGCAGCACGAGCTGCACGAAGATGCGCCACTCACCGCCCCCGTCCATCCGGGCCGCCTCCAGCATCTCCTTCGGCATCTCGGCGAAGTAGTTCCGCAGCAGGAACACCGCGAACGGCAGCCCGTACGCCACGTGGAACAGCACGACACCGGGGATCGTGCCGAACAGCCCCAGTTGCCCGAAGAGTTTGGCCACCGGCAGCAGACCGATCTGCACCGGCACCACCAGCAGCGCCACCACCAGCAGGAACAGCGGCTCGCGGCCGGGGAAGTCCAGCCAGGCGAAGGCGTATCCGGCAAGCGCGGCGAGGACGACGACGAGGACGGTCGCCGGCACCGAGATCAGCACGGTGTTCCAGAAGGCCTGGGTGATCCCGGCGTTCCCGAGCAGCGCCGAGTAGTTGTCGAAGGAGAGCTGCCCGGGGCTGGTCAGAGCCGTCCACCAGCCGCCCTTGGCGGTGTCCTGGGCCGACCGCAGCGAGGAGACGAACAGGCCGGCCAGCGGTGTCAGCCAGATCAGGCCGATCACCACGAGGGAGGCCTGCACGAGCCCGTTGCCCAGGCCCCTCCTTACCGCGTTCATCGCTGACTCCTTCGGAAGCGGCGGACGTTGAAGACCATCGCGGGGATCACCAGGAGCAGCAGCAGTACGCCGAGTGCGCTGCCCAGGCCCTGGTCGTTGCCGCCGCCGAAGGACACCAGCCACATCTGGGTCGCCAGCACGGTGGCGTCCTCCTGCACCGGGCCGGGCGCGATGATGTAGACGAGGTCGAAGACCTTCATCACGTTGATGACGAGCGTGACGAAGACGACCGTCAGCACCGGGGCGAGCAGTGGCACGGTGATGCGGCGGAAGATCTGCCACTCGTTCGCGCCGTCCATCCGGGCCGCCTCCAGCGCGTCGCGCGGCAGCGTGGACAGGCCGGCGCCGATCAGCACCATCGCGAACCCGGTCCAGATCCACAGGTAGGCCCCGATGATGGCCGGTGTGACGAGCGTCGGCCCGAGCCAGGAGATGCCCTGGTACGGCGGCGCGAAGTTGGACTCCGGGAGCCTGAGCGTGTACGACCCGGTGTGCAGGCCGGAGAGTTGGAAGGAGCCGTCGGAGGCGGTCGTGGTGTGCGCGACGGTCCGCCCGTCGCGCACTGCCTCGACCTTCATCCCCGGCAGCCCCTTCTCCCGCTGGTCGACCTTGCCCGGCGTGCCCGTCCCGCCGGGTGTGAAGTCCAGGTAGACGACCCCGCGCACCTCGTCGGCGGCGGCTTTCCGGCCGGCCGCCGGGTAGGCGGGCGAGGCGTCCCCGGGCAGGTCCTTCGGCAGTACGCCGACCATCGCAAGCGCCACGGTGGCACCGCCCGGCGTCACGGTCGTGTTCACGGTGTAGGAGCCGTCGTGCCCCTGGGTCAGCCCCTGCGGTCCGGTGCGGGCCCGTGCCGTCGGGTACGACGAGGTGCCGGCGAAGGCGTCGTGGACAGAGACGGCGGCGGCGTTGAGCACGCCCTTGTCCGGGTCCTGGTCGTAGGCGAGCCGGAAGATGATCCCGGCGGCGAGGAAGGACACCGCCATGGGCATGAACAGCAGCAGCTTGAACGCCGTCGCCCAGCGGACCTTCTCCACCAGCACGGCGAGGATCAGGCCCAGCCCGGTCAGCAGCGCCGGGGCGACGACCACCCAGACGACGGTGTTCCGGATGGCCTTCAGGGTGGCCGGGTCGCGGAACATCTCGGTGTAGTTGTCCCCGCCGACGAAGCGGGTGCCGGAGGCGTCGAAGAAGCTGCGGCCGACGGAGAACAGCACCGGGTAGAGGACGAGCGCGCCGAGCAGCAGCAGCGCCGGGAACACGAACAGCAGGGCGACGGTCCGGCCCCGCCGCCGCGCGCGCCGCGGCCCGGTGGCCCGTCCGACGGGCGGCGGGCCGGCCGCCCGGTCCTTGGTGAGGGTGGCGGTCACGGCCGCTCAGCCCTGGCCCTGGTACGCCTTGGCCGCCGCGGCCTCCAGCTCGGCCGCGGTGCCCTTCGGGTCCGACGGGTCGCGCAGGAAGTCCTGGAGCAGCTTCCACTCGCCGGTGCCCTTGGTGCCACCGAAGGCGGCCGGGGCCTGGTCGGACATGTCGAAGCGGACCGAGTCGCCCGCGTCGACCAGGGACTTGGCCGTGGCGCGGGTGACGTCGTCGCCGTAGGAGGCGAGGTCGAGCTTCCTGTTCGGGGACAGGAAGCCGCCCGCCTTCGCCCACACGGCCGCGGCCTCGGGGGTGGCCAGGTACTCCAGGAGTTTCATGCCGGCCTTGGCGTTCTTGCCGTCCTTGAGCACGACGGCCGCGTCGCCACCGCTGACCACGGGTGCCTTGCCGCCGTCGACGGCGGGGAAGGGGAAGAAGTTCGCGTCCTGGCCGATGGTCCGGCCGAACTGGTCGTGGGCCACGCCGGCGACGAAGTCGCCCTCGTAGACCATGCCGGCCTCCGGCTTGGGCCCGAACACCTTCTCCACCGAGCCGGGGAAGTCGGTGTTGAGGGCCTCCTTCTGCCCGCCCGCGATCAGCTGCTTGTCCTTGAACAGCTTGCCGAGCGTGGTGAGCGCCTTGACCACACTGGCGTCGGTCCACTTCAGCCTGTGCGCGGCGAGGGCGTCGTACTTCTCGGGTCCGGCCTGGGAGAGGTAGATGTTCTCGAACCAGTCGGTGAGGGTCCAGCCGTCCTGCCCGGCGACCGCGAAGGCCGCGAGGCCGGAGTCGGAGACGGTGTGCCCGGCCTTGAGCATCGCCTCGTACGTCGTGGGCGGCTTGACGCCGGCCTGGGTGAGCGCGTCGGGGCTGTACCAGACGGTCGACTTGTGGGCGGCCTTGAAGTACAGGCCGTACAGGGTGCCGTCGACGCTGCCGTACTTCTTCCACACGGGCGCATAGCCCGCGTCCACCTCCTTCTGCGTGGTGGCGGACAGCCCGGTGAGCCAGCCCTTCTTCGCGAACTGCTGGAGCACGCCGACCTGCGGGACCATCACCACGTCGGGGGCGTTGCCGCCCTCGATCTTGCTGCCGACGACGGTGGAGACGTTGTCGCCCGTGGACACGAACTGGGTCTTGGCGCCGGTCTTCGCGGTGAAGGCGTCCAGCACCTTCTGGAAGTTCTTCTGCTCACTGCCGGACCAGACACCGGCGACCGTGACGGTCTGGCCGCTCAGCGCCTTGTCGCCGCCGCCCGCCGAGACGGGGTCGCCGCCGCAGGCGGTGGCGCCGAGGGCGAGGACGAGGGCGGTGCAGCCGGTGAGCAGGGTGGTACGTCGCATCATCGTTGATGTCCCTTCGAGGGTTGGGATTGCGCGGATCAGAGGTCGCCGATCCACCAGGCGGCCGTGGAACCGGGCAGCACCCCGGGCGGACAGGGGCCGCTGGCCAGCAGCGGGGTGCCCGGGACGGGGGCGGTCGCGGGAGCCGTAGCGAAGTTGACGGCACAGACCAGGCCGTCGCCGCGGACGAAGGCCAGGACGCCCGGCGGGGTGTCCAGCCAGCGCAGGTCGCCCTCGCCCAACTGGGGCAGTTCCCGACGCAGTTGCAGGCCGTCGCGGTACAGGTGCCAGAAGGAGCGGGTGTCGGCGAGGGCGCGGTCGGTGGCGTACTCGGCGAAGTACTCCGGCTGCGGCAGCCAGGGCCGCACGCCCTCGGCGCCGGAGGTGAAGCCGAACGGGGAGACCTGGCCCGACCAGGGCAGCGGCACCCGGCAGCCGTCGCGGACGCGGGCGCGGCTGCCGGTGCGGCGGAAGATCGGGTCGGTGAGCACGTCGTCGGGCAGGTCGACGACCTCGGGCAGGCCGAGTTCCTCGCCCTGGTAGACGTACGCGGCTCCGGGCAGCGCCAGCATCAGCAGCGCGGCGGCGCGGGCGCGGGCGGCGCCGAGGCCGCTGCCGTCGGTGGCGGGTTCGCCGTAGCGCGTGACGGTGCGGACCTGGTCGTGGTTGTTGAGGACCCAGGTGACCGTGGAGCCGGTGCCGGCTATGTCCTGCATGGCCTCGGAGACGACCTTGCGGAAGGCGTCGGCGTCCCAGGGGGCGCTGAGCAGGTCGAAGAAGAACGCCTGCTGGAGTTCGTCCGGGCGGACGTACAGGGCGTGTTCGCGGGCGCTCGGCACGGACACCTCGCCGACGAGCAGACGTTCGCGGCCGTCGCGAGCGGTGTACTCCTCGCAGACGGAGCGCCAGTGCCGCCACACGTCGTGCACCTCGGGCTGGTTCCAGGCGAGCGGGTTGACCGAGTCGCGGGTGCGGGCGTCGGCCTCCGGGTCCGGGGAGTCGGGCAGTTCGGGGTGTTTGAAGAGGCCTGCGGCGACGTCGATGCGGAAGCCGTCGACGCCGCGGTCCAGCCAGAAGCGCAGCACCCGGTCGAACTGGGCGGGGACCTCTGCGTCGCGCCAGTTCCAGTCGGGCTGTTCGGGCGTGAACATGTGCAGGTACCACTGGCCGGGCCGGCCGTCGGTCTCGGCGATCCGGGTCCAGGCCGGGCCGCCGAACATGGCGTGCCAGTTGTTGGGCGGCTCTGCGCCGTCGGGGCCGCGGCCGTCGGCGAAGTGGAAGCGGGCGCGGGCCGGGCTGCCGGGCGGGGAGGCGAGCGCCTCGCGGAACCAGGGGTGCTCGCTGGAGCAGTGGTTGGGGACGATGTCCAGCAGCACCCTGATACCCAGCCGGCGGGCGGCCGTCATCAGCAGGTCGAACTCGGCCAGGTCGCCGAAGAGCGGGTCGACGTCGCAGTAGTCGGCGACGTCGTAGCCGTGGTCGTGCTGCGGTGAGGGGTAGAAGGGGCTCAGCCAGATCCCGTCCACACCGAGCTTCTTCAGGTACGGCAGCCCGGCCCGGACCCCGGCCAGATCGCCGATGCCGTCGCCGGTGCTGTCCAGGAAGCTGCGGACGTACACCTGGTAGATCACCGCGTCGCGCCACCAACAATGCCTGTTCAACCCGTTGCCCTGTCTCTGGTCAGCAGCCGTTATGCATGCATGTTAGGTAGCCGCTTCAGGAACGTGTCAACGAACACGGCACAAGCTACTGAGGGGTTGACCTAATAAATCAGGACTTGTCCGGGCGAGATCGACAGAGAAGTGATGTCAGCGTTACCTAACACGTATCTAGAGAGGTCTGCCGACGGCCCTATCGACGGGCGATGGCGTCGAGTTCCCGCGCCAGCCGAAGCACGGCCTGCTCGGGCGTCTGCCGCCCGGTCAGCGCATCGTGCACGACGGCCTGCACCACCAGGCTGACCTGGTCGTAGTGCGGGCTCTTGGGACGCGGCGCGGCCGAGAGCACGGCGGCGCGCAGGGTCGGCAGATACGGGAACCGCCGTACGAGAGCGGGGTCTTCGTAGAGCGCGGCACGCACCGGCGGCAGCGAGCCCCGGGTGAGCACCTGGCGCTGGACGGGCTCGCTGGTGAGGTACGCGATCAGGCGCGCGGCGGAGTCGGGATGCCGCGCGTGGGTGTTGACGGCGAGGTTGGAGCCGCCGAGGACGCTCGTGCCCGGCCCGTCCGGTCCCGGCAGGGGTACGGCGCCGATCTTCCCGGCGACCCTGGAGCCCTGGGCGGAGGCGACGGCGACGGCGTACGGCCAGTTGCGCAGGAAGAGCAGCCGGCCGTCCTGGAAGGCCTGCTTGGACTCCTCCTCCTTGTAGGTGAGCGCGGCCTTGGGAATCCAGCCCTCGCGGAAGCCGCGGGCCAAAAATCCGATGCCCTCGCGGGCCGCGGCGGAGTTGACGGTGACGCGCGCGCCCTCGTCGCCGAGGATCGTGCCGCCCGCCGAGTACACCGCCTCGGCCGCGTTGACGGTGAGGCCCTCGTAGGGCAGGAACTGGCCCGCGTAGCCGTCGAGTCCGTACCTGGGCGCGATGGTTCTCGCGTCATGCTCCAGCTCGGCCCAGGTGCGCGGCGGCGGTACGCCCTCCTCGGCCAGGACGTCCTTGCGGTACAGGAGCAGCCCGGCGTTCGTGACGTACGGAACGGCGTACAGCTGTCCGTCGTAGGTGGCCGTGTCGACGACCGGCGGCAGGAACGTCTTCAGCGGGAAGCGGTCGCGCGGCAGCGGGCGGATCCAGCCGGCGGCGGCGAACTCCGAGGTCCAGTTGACGTCGATGTTGAGCACGTCGAACCGGCTGCGGTCGCCGCCGCGCAGATCGGTGGTCATCTGCGCGTGGGTCTCGTCGGCGGAGTCCGGCAGCTCGACGAGGGTGACCCGCTCGGCGGGGTGGGTGCGGTTCCAGCCCTGGAGAAGGGACCCGAGATAGCCGGTGAGGTCCCCGGCGGTGGCCAGGGTGAGCGGGCCTCGACCGCCGCCGCTCCCCTCCCCGGCGCGGGCACCGGAGGCGACGCAGCCGGTGGTGATCACGGCCAGGACGAGGAGGCCCCTACCGGCGGCGCGTATCCACCGCATAGGTTCCTCCTTGCACACCGGCACCGGGCACCCTCGCCCGACGTCAGGGGCCATGTATACCCGTTAGGTATGGGCGATACTAGGGCCTGGAGCACATCACGTGCCCCGGAGGCAGATGACGAGGACCTAGGAGGACAGCACGAGTGCGCCTGCCCCTCCTGGCACTCCTCGCGCGCGGACCCGCCCACGGCTACGAGCTCAAGCAGGACCTTGAGCAACTGCTGGGCTCCGCGTACCCTCAGCCGAACGTCGGCCAGATCTACGTGACCCTCGGCCGCCTGGAGAAGTCGGGACTGATCGAGGGCGAGGAGGTCGAGCAGTCCAGCCGACCCAACAAGAAGATCTACCACCTCACCGACGCCGGACGCGAGGAGCTGCGCGCCTGGTTCGCGGAGCCCGAGGACGAGCCGCGGGTGCGGGACGAGTTCTTCATGAAGCTCGCCCTCGCACCGCAGACCGGCCTGGCCGACCAGATCGCCCTCATCAACAAGCAGCGGCGTCAGTACCTCAACACCATGCGCAACCTGTCGAAGCTCGCCGCGGCCGAGAACCGGGACAACAGAATCGCCCATCTGCTGATCGAGGGCGCCATGCTGCACCTGCAGGCCGACCTGGACTGGCTGGAACGGTGCCAGGAGGAACTGGAGGAGCCGGAGTGAACGACCGCCCCACTCCCCTGCTGCGCGCCGAGGGTCTCGTCAAGACGCACCACGGCGAGGGTGCGCCCGCCCACGCCGTGCGCGGGGTGGATCTCCGGGTGGCGCGGGGCGAGTTCGTGGCCGTCACCGGCCCGTCCGGCGCCGGCAAGTCGACGCTGCTGCACCTGCTGGGCGGACTCCAGCGGCCGGACGAGGGCAGTTACTGGCTGGACGGCGAGCGGACCGACGGCTACAGCGAGGCGCGCTGGGCCGTGGAGCGCAGGAAGCGCATCGGCATCGTCTTCCAGTTCTTCAACCTGGTCTCGAACCTCTCGGTCGCCGACAACGTCGAACTGCCCGCGCTGCTCGCCGGCCTCTCCCCGAAGCAGGCGCGCGCCGAGCGCGAGGAGCTGCTGGCCGAGCTGGGCCTCGCCGGCAAGGAGCGCAGCATGCCGGGCGAGCTGTCCGGCGGCGAGCAGCAGCGCGTCGCCCTGGCCCGCGCCCTGGTCAACCGTCCACCGCTGCTGCTGGCCGACGAGCCGGCCGGCAGCCTGGACAGCAAGGGCACCCGCGAGGTGATGCGGCTGCTGTCCCGCTTCCACGGGCGCGGCCAGACCATCGTCCTGGTCACCCACGACGCCCGGCTGGCGAGCGCCGCGGACCGCGTGATCAGCTTCTTCGACGGCCGCATCGCAGACGACGCGGAGCTGGACGGCGCGCCGTCCCGCAGGGCCGGGACGTCCGGTGTGCTGGAGCTGAGGGACTGACCCCATGCGTGCCACCCTGCGCTGGGCGCACTCCGATCTGCGGACGCACCGCGGCGAGGCCCTCTTCCTCGTGCTCGCGACCGCCGGCGTCGTCGCCTCGCTGCTGCTGGCCACGGCGCTGTTCGGATACGCCACCAATCCGTGGCAGCGGGTCTTCACGCAGGCGCGCGGCGCGCACGTGTGGATCCACGCCCTGCCGTCCGCGGACACCCGCCGGCTTGCCGCCCTGGACGGCGTGGACGCCGTCGCCGGCCCGTACGCCACCGAGTCCGCCACCGTCTCCGTGCGTGGCACCCGCGCCTTCGTCGAACTGCGCGGCACCCCCGGACAGCCGGCCGTCGGCCGCCCGCTGTTCGTCTCGGGCCACTGGCTCGACCCCGCCCGGCCCGACGGCGTGGTGCTGGAGGACCGCCTCGCCCGCGCCCTGCTCGCCGAGCCCGGGGACACCCTGACGCTGCCCGGCACGGCCCGGACGCTGACCGTGGTGGGCATCGCCGACAGCGCCGAACCCCGCTA
Source organism: Streptomyces carpinensis (assembly GCF_002154505.1). Taxonomy (GTDB): domain Bacteria; phylum Actinomycetota; class Actinomycetes; order Streptomycetales; family Streptomycetaceae; genus Streptomyces; species Streptomyces carpinensis. The sequence continues at coordinate 48,838 of NZ_MUBM01000064.1, forward strand.
CGGCCCGGGCGAGCAGCCCGGACTCGTGTGGGCCCTGCCGTCCGCCGTGCGCGATACGCGCGGGCAGGTCGTGGGCCTGCGCCTCACCGACCCCGACGACACGGACTACGCGGTCCAGCGCGCCGTCACCGTCCTCGGCGCGGGCTCGGTCACGGAGGTCTCCACCTGGCAGCAGGCGCGGGCCGAGGCACAGGGCGACAACCGGCTGCTCGGCCAGGTGCTGGGCCTGTTCGGCCTGGGCGCACTGGTGGCCGCCGGGTTCGCGGTGCACGGGGCGATCGGCACCCGGATCCGCGGTCATCTGCGGGACATCTCGGTCCTGAAGGCGATCGGCTTCACGCCCGGCCAGGTGGTCCGGATCTTCCTGCTCCAGCACGTGGCGTACGCCGTGCTGGGCGCCGTGGCCTCGGCGGCCCTCATCCAGGGGCTGGGCGCCCGGGTGCCGGGGCGGCTCGGTGACGCGGTCGGAATGTGGCAGGGGCTGCCCGGGCACACGGCGGAGCTGTTCGTGGTTCCGGTGGGGGCGGTGCTGTTCATCGGGGCGGTCACCGGGCTCGCGGCCTGGCGGGCAGGCCGGGTGCCGCCGGTGCCGGTGCCCCGCCGAACGGCGGCTTCCGGCGGCCGGCTGCCGGGCGCGGCGCGCCGGGCACTCGCCCTGCGGCTGCTCGGATTGCGGCTGCCGCCCGCGCTGGTCCTGGGCGGGCACCAGGCCTTCGCCCGCCGCCCGCGCACCCTGGCCACGGTCGGCCGGCTCGCGCTGCCACTGCTGCTGATCGTGGTGGCGATGAGCGCCTGGACCACCATCGACCGCTTCCACAGCCGGCCCGAGCAGCTCGGTCTGCCGGCCGCGCTCACCGTCCGCGGGGACGGCACGCTCGGCGACCGGGGAACGCGGACCCTGCTGGACCGCCAGCCACGGGTCGCCGCCGTCTACCCGGGTGTGGAGACGGCGGCGCTGGTCCCGGGCCAGACCGCCACGATCGCCCTGCGGGGCCTCGGCACCCGTCAGGACCCCTACCCGTACACCCTCGCCGAGGGCCGCCCCGCCAACGGTCCGGACGAGGCGGTGGCCGGGCAGGGCCTGCTCGACCTTCTCGACGTGCGCGTCGGCGACTGGGTGCGGATGACGGTGGGCGAGCAGCCGCAGATCCTGCACATCGTGGGCCGCAGCATCGAGCCGGAGAACGGCGGCCGGGTCATCTCCACCTCGCTGGACACCCTCCGCGAGAACGACCCGCAACTCACCCCGACCCTCTACCAACTGCGGCTGCGCCCGGGCGCCGACGCCCATGAAGTCGCCGCCGCCCTGCTCGCGGCCGGTCACGGACACCTGGACGTGCACACCGTGACCAACCCGGCCGACGGGCTGTCCCCGTTGCGTGCCGTGGTCGCCGGACTGGTCTGCGTGCTCGCGCTGATCGGGCTCGTGGAACTGCTGACCGCGATCGGCGGCACCGTCCGCGAGGGCGAGCGGGACCTGCTGGCACTGAAGGCGATCGGACTCTCCCCGCGCCAGATCACCGCGATCACGGTGACCGCCACCAGCTGCACCGCGCTGGCGGCCGTGGTGGTCGCCACGGCCGCGGGCCTGCCGCTGGCCCGCTGGCTGATCGACGCCCAGGGCCGCTCCAGCGGTATCGGCGCGGGCATCGCGGCGGGACCCTCCCCGCTGCTCCTGCTGCTGTTCGGTGCCGCCGCGGTGGTGGGCGCGGCGGGACTCGCCGCACTGCCCGCGTCCCGGGCGGCGCGGCGACGGCTCGCGGACACGTTGAGCGCGGTGGCCTGAACCGCCCCGCCCCGGGTGCCGGGGGCTCCGGTGGGGCGCTGCGGCTCAGCTGCCGTACGGGTTGCCATAGGGGTTGCGCTGGGGCGGGTACGGCGCCGCCCCGGGTGCATAGGGGTTACCGGGCGGCGGGTACGGCGGCGGCGTCCCAGGCGCGTACAGGTTGCCGTAGGGGCCGGGGTGCGAGCTGCCCTGCGGCGGCACGTACGGCGGTGGCGGTGTGCGCGGCATCGGCGGGGCCGACCGGGGTAGCGTCGCCGGGTGGGCGCCCAGCCGGATGCCGTAGCCGCTCCTGAGCCGGCGCATCTCCAGCACGGCGATGCCGGTCACCGTGACCGGCGCGCCGAGGACGAAGAGGAAGCCCAGAGTGAGGCTGAGCCCGTGCAGGTCACCCGTGACCAGGTCGGGGATCGCCATCAGCCATGTCGTCACGGTGGCCAGCAGGGGTGGCAGACAGCGGTGTACTGCTGCGGTGCCGAAGAAGTTCCCCGAGACCTGGAACGCACCGTGGCCCACGAACCAGGTGAGCCACAGGGCGACGAACCCCAGCACCAGCACCAGCAGGCCGCTGCCGGCCGCCACCCGCCACATCACGACGGTGCCGACGATCGTCCCCACGAACGCCAGCAGCAGCTTCAGCGAGTTCAGCAGCGGCTGCCTCAGATCCCGCACGGTGCCGGCGCGCCGCCACACGTACAGCATCACGCCCACCGTCAGCGGTGTGACGAACAGCAGCACGGCGGACGCCGTCAGCATGTTCCCCAGCATTTCCTCGAAGGCGAAGCCGCCCTCGACGAACGTGTAGACACCGACCGCCGCGACCGTCCCGGCGATGAACCGCGCGCGTTTGAGCTTCTCCACGGCCGGGTCGAGCGTGTCCGGGATCCAGGCCGGGTGGAACACCGCCCGAGCGACCTCCCCGGGCCGCAGCAGCGACCGTGCGGTCAGCGTCCCACTCAGCCAACTCCCTTGCGAACCGGCCACGTTGCACTCCCCCGAGTCATGGCGTTCATGATCGCGAGGAGTCTACGGGAACGGACGCGGCCCTTCACCTCACCAGTCGGCGTACAGATCGCGGACCTGGAGGGTGTATCCGGCACCACGCCTCGGGTCCGCCGCGAACAGGTCCCGCAGCCGGGTCCCGGCGAGCTGCTCACGGTGCTTGGCCGGCGCGGTCCGCTCGGGCCTGCGGTCGAGCCCGGTACGGCCGTCCGCGTTCGTCTCGGGCTACAGCCTTCTTTCCCGGCTGTCCTGCTGTGTCCTGCCCCGCTGCCGGTCCAAGCTGTTTGATCCACAGGTGGCCTGAGCCGACGTCACGCCGTGGTGCGGTGCGGGGGCACCTGCTGCTCGGGCGCAACCACTCCTGCGTGCTGCCGGCGCGCCGGTAGCAGCGCGATCACGGACAGCACGAAGAACGCGGCCGTGAGCAGCGGCGGGGTCCCGGGCCCCCAGGCGGTGGCGACGACACCGCCGAGCAGTGCGCCGACGGGCGCTCCGGCGACGGCCAGGGTCCGGAAGGCCGCGCTGACCCGGCCGAGCATGTCGGCGGGGCTGCGCTGCTGCATCAGCGTGGTGGTGTTGACGTTCCACACCATGCCCATCAGTCCGAAGACGGCCAGCGCGGCCACCAGCGCGACCAGGCTGGGCACCGATCCCATGACGAGCAGGGCGGCGATCTGCACCGTGCCGGCCAGGAGCACGGCGCGTATCCTGCCCAGTCCCGCAACGATCCGGCGGTTGACCGCTCCCCCGGCGAGACTGCCGATCGTGTAGGCGGTGGTGGCCGCCGCGTATCCGCCGGGACCGGCGTGCAGCCGGCCGGTCACCAGGACCACCAGGGTGGCGATGAGGGCGCCCATCCCGACGTTGCACAGGGCGGTGGCGGCGCACAGGGCCCTGAGCGCCCGGTCCCGGGTGAGGGTGCGCAGGCCGTCGGCGATCTCGCGGCGCAGGGTGCTCCCCGCGGGTCTCGGATTCCGCCCGGGCGCGCTCGTCCGCAGCGAGGCCACCAGAGCGGCGGCCACCAGGAAGGTGACGGCGTCGACGGCGAACGGCGCGGCGGCCCCGGCGGCGAGCAGCAGGGGAACGGCCGGGCCGCCCAGCAGCCCGCCCGCGATGCGCTGTCCCGTCATCAGCCGGGCGTTGGCGCTGCCGAGCGCCACACGGTCCACGAGGGCGGGCAGCAGGGCCGTGGCGGCGTTGTCGAAGAGCGTCTGCAGCGTGGTGAGGGCGAAGGCCAGGGCGATCAGCAGGGCGATCGAGGCGTGTCCGAGGGCGACCGCCACCGCGAAGCCGCCGACCAGCAGGCCGCGTACCGCGTCCACCGTCCACATCGCGCGCCGCTGGTCCACACGGTCGGCGACGGCGCCGCCGAGCAGTCCGAAGACGAGCCAGGGCAGGTAGCCGCAGGCCGTGACCGAGGCGATGAGCAGGGGGTCTGCGGTCAGTGTGGCGGCCAGCAGGGGCAGCGCCGCCGTACGCAGCGCGTCACCGAAGCTGGACAGCACGGCGGCACTCCACAGCCGTCCGAACGCCCCGCGCCACGCGGGAGTCGCCCCCGTCTCGGCCGCCTCCGCGGCCCTGACCGTCGTCACCGTCTTCGCCCCCTCACGATTCGCCGATGCACAAACCGTAGAGGGCACCACTGACAATCGGTCCGCGGTGACCGGCGGGCCGGGGAACCAAGCAGGTCCGGCGCCTGCCCGCGGGCACCGGCCGGACGTCAACTCCTAGATCTCGCCGCGCAGTTTGGCGAGCGCCTCGGCGAGGATCGCCTCGCCGTCCGCGTCGCTGCGCCGCTCCCGTACGTACGCCAGATGCGTCTTGTACGGCTCGGTGCGGGGCGGGTCCGGCGGGTTGTCCCGGTCCTGACCGGCCGGGAAGCCGCAGCGCGGGCAGTCCCAGGTGTCGGGGACCTGCGCGTCGCTGGCGAAGCTGGGCTGCGTCTCGTGCCCGTTGGAGCACCAGAAGGAGATGCGCAGACGCGGCGCGGACTCGCCGCGCTCGGCCTCGCCCATCGGCCCCGCCCCGACCCGGCTTCCTCGGATCGCGTTGCCACTTGCCACGGTCGTAACTCCCTGCGTGATGGTGCCGCGAAGCGAGTCGGCGTTCCGCTTCGCTGCGAGCGCCTCAGTCTACGTAAGGCCCAACGCGCGTCCAGTGATTGGAGTTACCGACCCCACCACAGACGCAAGCCCCATGATAGGCCGCGCTCAGCAGCGCGTACCGACCATGGGGCCTTACGTACGGAATGTGTGGTGTTCGCCGGCCTGCACTCGGCCGACGGGTCCTCGTCAGCTGCTGGACTTCATCAGGATGCCGAGGACGACGATGCACGCGAACCACAGCAGGCCGATCACCAGGGTGATGCGGTCGAGGTTGCGCTCGGCGACCGAGGAGCCGCCGACGGACGACTGCATGCCGCCACCGAACATGTCGGAGAGGCCGCCGCCCTTTCCCTTGTGCATCAGCACCAGCAGCATCAGCAGCAGGCTGAAGATGATCAGGGCGATCGAGAACCCCAAAACCACGGCTGGACCAACTTCCTCGGATTCGGATGGACGACGGGGGCACAGCACCTCGGCTGTGCCCCCGCCAGGGTACGACGTATCGCCGCTACCGCCTACTCATGTCCGGCTCACTGCTCGCGGAAGCGGACGATCTTGACGAACTCGTCGGCGTCCAGCGAGGCCCCGCCGACCAGGGCGCCGTCGATGTCGGCCTGCGCCATGATCTCGGCGACGTTGCCCGCCTTCACGGAGCCGCCGTACTGGATGCGGACCTTGTCGGCCAGCTCCTGCGAGTACAGCTCGGCGATCTTGCCGCGGATCGCCGCGCAGACCTCCTGGGCGTCCTCGGCGCCGCAGACCTTGCCGGTGCCGATGGCCCACACCGGCTCGTAGGCGATCACGATCGACTCGGCCTGCTCGGCCGGGAGGTCCTTCAGACCGCCCTCGACCTGGGCGAGGGTGTGGGAGACGTGGTTGCCCGCGTCGCGGACCTCCAGCTCCTCGCCGACGCACAGGATCGGGGTCAGGCCGTGCTTGTAGGCGGCCTTGACCTTGGCGTTCACCAGCTCGTCGGTCTCGTTGTGGTACTGGCGGCGCTCGGAGTGGCCGATCACCGCGTAGGTGCACTTGAGCTTGGCCAGCATCGGGCCGGAGATCTCGCCGGTGTAGGCGCCGGAGTCGTGCTGCGAGATGTCCTGGGCGCCGTACTTGATCTTGAGCTTGTCGCCGTCGACCAGGGTCTGCACGGAGCGCAGGTCGGTGAAGGGCGGCAGGACGGCGACCTCGACGGCCTCGTAGTCCTTGTCGGCCAGGGCGAAGGCGAGCTTCTGGACGTGCGCGATGGCCTCGAGGTGGTTGAGGTTCATCTTCCAGTTGCCCGCCATCAGCGGCGTGCGAGTGCTCATTAAGGTTCAGTCCTCCAGTGCGGCGAGGCCGGGGAGCGTCTTGCCCTCGAGGTACTCGAGGGAGGCGCCGCCGCCGGTCGAGATGTGGCCGAATGCCGACTCGTCGAAGCCCAGCGTACGGACGGCGGCCGCGGAGTCGCCGCCGCCCACGACGGTGAAGCCGTCCGAGTCGATCAGGGCCTGGGCGACCGCCCTGGTGCCCTCGGCGAAGTCGGGGTGCTCGAAGACGCCCATCGGGCCGTTCCAGAAGACGGTGGCGGCGTCGGCGAGCTTCGAGGCGTACAGCTTGCGGGTCTCGGGGCCGATGTCCAGGCCCTCCTGGTCGGCCGGGATGGCGTCCGCGGCGACGGCGGTGGGGTGGGCCGGGGCCTTGGTCTTCAGGTCCGGGAAGTCGGGCGAGACCAGCGCGTCCACCGGGAGCACCAGTTCGACGCCGGTCTTCTCGGCCCGCTCGATGTACTCCTGGACGGCCTGGATCTGGTCCTCCTGCAGGAGCGACTTGCCGACCTCGTAGCCCTTGGCCTTGAGGAAGGTGTACGCCATGCCGCCGCCGATGAGCAGCCGGTCGGCCTTGCCGAGCAGCTGATCGATGACGGCGAGCTTGTCGGAGACCTTGGCACCGCCGAGGGCGACGACGTAGGGCCGCTTGACGTCATCGGTGAGCTTCTTCAGGACGCCGACCTCGGTGGCGATGAGGTAGCCGGCGTAGTGCGGCAGGCGGGCCGGGAGGTCGTAGACGGAGGCGTGCTTGCGGTGCACCGCGCCGAAGCCGTCGCCGACGTAGACGTCCGCGAGGGCGGCGAGCCGGTCGGCGAACTCGCCGCGCTCGGTGTCGTCCTTGGAGGTCTCGCCGGGGTTGAAGCGCAGGTTCTCGATGACGGCGACCTGGCCGGGCTGAAGGCCGTCCACGGCGTCGTGGGCCGCGGGGCCGACGGTGTCCTGGGCGAACGCGACGGGCGCGCCGAGGAGTTCCCCGAGCCGCTCGGCGGCGGGCAGCAGCGAGAAGGCGGGGTCCGGGGCACCCTTGGGGCGGCCCAGGTGAGAGGCCACGACCACCTTGGCGCCCGCCTCGGCGAGAGCCTTGACGGTGGGCAGCACGGCACGGATGCGGCCGTCGTCGGTGATGACACCGTCGGCCAGCGGCACGTTGAGGTCGGCGCGGACGAAGACCCGCTTTCCGTTCACGCCTTCGGAGAGAAGTTCGTCGATCGTCTTCATGGATGGGACTCCTGAGGAGGGGCTCTTGATCGTACGAGGGCTGGTCGATCCGCACGTCGGCCGGGGTCGTGGACCGGCACGGTGCCGGCGTGGGCGGGCCCGCTGTGCGTGCGGCCCGGCCCGCCGTACGTGCGTCAGGGCCCGGACCGCGCGACGCTGCGCTGCCCGAGCCCTGCACTCACATCGAGGTGCCTGCTTGAGTCGATCAGAGCTGGTTGCCGACGAACACCGTCAGGTCGACGAGGCGGTTGGAGTAGCCCCACTCGTTGTCGTACCAACCGATGACCTTCACGTTCTTGCCCTCCTGGACCATCGTCAGGGAGGAGTCGAAGGTGCAGGACGCCGGGGCGTTGACGATGTCGGAGGAGACGATCGGGTCCTCGGTGTACTCGAGGATGCCCTTCAGCTCGCCCTCGGCGGCCTTCTGGAAGGCGGCGTTGACCTCTTCCTTGGTGACCTCGCGGGAGAGCTCGACGACGAGGTCGGTGACCGAGCCGGTGGGGACCGGGACGCGCATGGCCATGCCGTCCAGCTTGCCCTTGAGCTGCGGCAGCACCAGGGCGGTCGCCTTGGCGGCGCCGGTGGTGGTCGGGATGATGTTCTCGGCGGCGGCGCGGGCGCGGCGCAGGTCCTTGTGCGGGAAGTCCAGGATCCGCTGGTCGTTGGTGTACGCGTGCACCGTGGTCATCAGGCCCTTGACGATGCCGAAGTTCTCGTCGAGGACCTTCGCCATCGGCGCCACACAGTTGGTGGTGCAGGAGGCGTTGGAGATGACGTTGTGGTTCGCCGCGTCGTAGGTGTCCTGGTTGACGCCCATGACGATGGTGACGTCCTCGTTCTTCGCCGGGGCGGAGATGATGACCTTCTTGGCACCGCCGGCCAGGTGCTTCTCGGCGTCTTCCTTCTTGGTGAAGATGCCGGTGGACTCGATGACGATGTCCACGCCCAGTTCGCCCCAGGGGATCTCCGCCGGGTTGCGCTCGGAGAGGACCTTGATGGTCTTGCCGTCGACGGTGATGGTGTCCTCGGTGTGCGAGACCTCCTGCTTGAGGCGGCCGAGGATGGTGTCGTACTTCAGCAGGTGAGCGGTGGTCGCGGTGTCACCCAGGTCGTTGACAGCCACGATCTCGATGTCTGCACCCTGCTCCAGCAGCGCGCGGAAGTAGTTACGACCGATGCGGCCAAAGCCGTTGATGCCTACGCGGATCGTCACGAACCGATCTCCTCGTTGGTACGCCGGTTTCGACGCCGGCGAGCTGTATTGGGATGTCCCCGACCACCCACGACCCTACCCCTCCGAGCCCCCTGAAGTGACATTCGGACGCTCCCGGAAAGGCACGGCGATCCGTACGCGTCAGTAGAGGTGAGGGCCGCTCGCACGAGCGCCCGGATCACTCCATTTCGCTACGGTTGTCGGTGGCGGGTTGACCGCATTGGTCACTCTTTCGTGAGTACCCCGGCTCACATGTGAAATGCCGTGGTCGCCTTCCTCGTCGGGGCCGTCCGGGCACCCGCCGACGGGAGGTGCTCCAGGCCGGAACCGAGCAGCACCGTCCGGTCCGCGGCGACCGCTGCGGACGCCCTGAAGAGGTGCCGCTGGGCGTCCGGTCCTCGAGTACGGCCTGACTGCCGGGCGGCTGGGCACCCGGGCCCGGTACTCGTCGGAATAGAAGCGGTGCCTCGGTCTCGGCGGCGGAGAGCGCGAACGGGGTGTGCTTCCCGAACTCCTGCTGGGTCAGCCTCTCGTCATCGGCGAAGGCCAAGCCGGAGCGGCGGTCGGCCGCGTTCCGGGCGGCGTTCGGGTCGGCGTCGCAGGAGGCCTGACGGGTCGACATCTCGGGGCTTGTGCCATGCCGTTGACGTCGCCCGCGTGGCCGTCCGCCTCGCCGTCGGCGGGGTACGGCTCCGAGGAGAGCCGCGAGCGGTAACCGGGGACGGCCGGGTCGTCGGGGTGCGGTGAGCGCCTTGTGGAGGACGTCGTCCGGGGCCGGTGCCGGCACCTGCCGTCCGACGCCGCGGAGGAGGAGTTCGGCTGCCGGGGGGTAGTCGATGCCGCACAAGCGAATGGGAGAGGCGGGAGTACGGCTGCTGCCGGAGAGGCGGCGGGCGCGGCGCGCGTACACCGGCCTACGCCGCGTGAACGGCGTAGGGCCCCTCGCCGGCGTGAGCGCGGTCCACTACGACCCGAGCGCGGCGGCACGGCCTGCGCGTGTGCGCCCGCGGCCGCACCGAGGGCCGCACCGGTGCCCTGCTGCTGCGGCACGCCAACGGGCCGCGCCCAGGAGGCACCGGCCGGCCCGGCCGCGGCTGAGCGCGTGCGCCCGCACACCCGCGAACCCGCGCGAGCGGCCGCACCCGGCGGGAGTCGTACGGGTCGCCCGCGAGGTCGTCCGCTCAGCCCGCGAGGTTGTCGGCGAGCTCCTCGGTGAGGTTGGCCTCGGTTCCCGGGATGCCCAGGTCCGAGGCGCGCTTGTCGGCCATGGCCAGCAGCCGGCGGATGCGGCCGGCGACGGCGTCCTTGGTCAGCGGCGGGTCGGCGAGCGCGCCCAGTTCCTCCAGGGAGGCCTGCTTGTGCTCCATGCGCAGCCGGCCCGCGGCCGCGAGGTGCTCGGGCACGTCGTCGCCGAGGATCTCCAGGGCCCGTGCCACGCGGGCACCGGCGGCGACGGCTGCGCGGGCCGAGCGCCGCAGGTTGGCGTCGTCGAAGTTGGCCAGCCGGTTCGCCGTGGCCCGGACCTCGCGGCGCATCCGCCGCTCCTCCCAGGCCAGCACGGACTCGTGGGCGCCCAGACGCGTCAGCAGCGCGCCGATGGCATCACCGTCACGGACGACGACCCGGTCCACTCCGCGCACCTCACGGGCCTTCGCGGCGATGGACAGCCGGCGGGCGGCGCCGACCAGGGCGAGCGCGGCCTCCGGCCCCGGGCAGGTCACCTCCAGCGACGAGGACCGGCCCGGCTCGGTGAGCGAGCCGTGTGCCAGGAAGGCCCCGCGCCAGGCGGCCTCGGCGTCGCAGGTGGCCCCCGAGACCACCTGCGGGGGCAGGCCGCGGATCGGGCGGCCCCGCCCGTCGACGAGACCCGTCTGACGGGCCAGCTGGTCGCCGCCCGCGACGACACGCACGACGTAGCGCGAGCCGCGGCGCAGCCCGCCCGGTGCCATCACGATCAGCTCGGAGCTGTGCCCGAAGATCTCCAGGATGTCCCGCTTCAGCCGCCGCGCCGCCATGGCGGTGTCCAGTTCCGCCTCGATCACGATGCGCCCGCTGACCAGGTGGAGGCCGCCGGCGAACCGCAGAATGGCGGATACCTCCGCCTTCCTGCAGCAGGTCCGGGTGACGGGGAGCCGGGAGATCTCGTCCTTCACCGCTGCCGTCATCGCCATGGGCCGATCCTTCCATGCATCCGAAAAATACGGTCGTACGCGGCGGCCAACAGTTCCGGGTCATGCCGCGGAGTTCCGTCCCTCCGGGCCACCGGCGCCAGCTCGACCGCGGCGCCGAACCGCTTGGCGGCCTCGGTGAGGACTTCGCGGTCAGGCACGGCGGCCTCGTCGGCCAGCACCACGTCCAGGGCGAGTTTAGGGGCGTGTCGTCCCAAAACCTCCAAATGACGCTGCGGGGAGAAGCCCTCGGTTTCTCCCGGCTGCGGGGCGAGGTTCAGGGAGAGAACCCGGCGTGCCTTCGTCTCGGTGAGCGCGTCCAGCAGCTCGGGCACCAGCAGGTGCGGGATGACCGAGGAGAACCAGGAGCCCGGGCCGAGCACCACCCAGTCCGCGTCCAGCACGGCCGCCACGGCCTCCGGAACGGCGGGCGGGTCGCGCGGCACGAGGTGCACGGACTGCACCTCGCCGGGCGTGAGCGCCACCGTGGCCTGTCCGAGGACCGTGTCCACGTCCTCGGGTCGCTCCGGGTCGTGCCCCTTGACCAGGGCCTGGAGCTCGAGCGGTACGGCGGACATGGGCAGCACGCGCCCGTGCGCGCCGAGCAGCTTGCCGACCAGGTCCAGGGCCTGGACGTGGTCGCCGAGCTGCTCCCACAGGGCGACGATCAAGAGGTTGCCGACGGCGTGGTCGTGCAGATCGCCCTGGGAGGTGAAGCGGTGCTGGATGACGCGCGCCCAGGTCTGGCCCCAGTCGTCGTCTCCGCACAGCGCGGCCAGCGCCTTGCGCAGGTCGCCGGGCGGCAGCACACCCAGCTCGTCGCGCAGACGCCCGCTGGAGCCGCCGTCGTCGGCGACGGTGACGACGGCGGTGAGGTCGCCGGTGATCCGGCGCAGTGCGGCGAGCGACGCGGACAGGCCCATGCCGCCACCGAGGGCGACCACCTTGGGCTGGGCACCGCGACGGCGCGGCCGGGCGCCGCGGGCCTCGACGGGGCGGGGCGTGCGCCCGTCGGTCCCCTGGCGGCCCGACCCGGCGGACAGTCGTCCCATCCGTCCCTCGGGCACCGCTCGGCGCAGTCTGCTCAGCCGCGGAGTACGTCCGGTCACTCGCGCCCCATGTCCCGGTGGACGACGACGGTCTCCACGCCCTCGGCCGCGAGCCGTGCGGCGAGCTTCTCCGACATGGCCACCGAGCGGTGCTTGCCGCCCGTGCAGCCGATGGCGATGGTCACGTAGCGCTTTCCCTCGCGGCGGTAGCCGGCCGCGATCAGCCGCAGCAGCTCGGCGTAGCGGTCCAGGAACTCCTTGGCGCCGGGCTGGTTGAAGACGTACCCGGCGACCTCCTCGTTGAGGCCGGTGTAGGGGCGCAGCTCCGGCACCCAGTGCGGGTTGGGCAGGAACCGCATGTCGGCGACCAGGTCGGCGTCGACGGGGAGGCCGTACTTGAAGCCGAAGGACATCACCGTGGCCCGCAGCTCGGGCTCCTCCTCGCCGGCGAACTGGGCGTCCATCTTGGCGCGCAGCTCGTGCACGTTGAGGCTGGAGGTGTCGATCACCAGGTCGGCGTCGCCGCGCAGCTCGCGCAGCAGCTCCCGCTCGGCGGCGATGCCGTCGACGATGCGGCCGTCGCCCTGGAGGGGGTGGGGCCGGCGCACCGACTCGAAGCGGCGCACCAGGGCTTCGTCGGAGGACTCCAGGAAGACGATCCGCCGGGTGACCTGCCTGGCCTCCAGGTCCGCCAGGGACTCGCGGAGGTTGTCGAAGAAGCGGCGGCCGCGGACGTCGACGACGACCGCGATGCGCGCCACGTTGCCCTGCGAGCGGGCGCCGAGCTCCACCATGGTGGGGATCAGCGCGGGCGGCAGGTTGTCGACGACGAACCAGCCGAGGTCCTCCAGACACTTGGCGGCCGTGGACCGGCCGGCCCCGGACATGCCGGAGATGATCACCAGCTCGGGGATGGCCGCGTCGGGGACGCCGGCCGTGTCGATGCCCGTACTCACCTGTGCTCCGTTTTCCCGGACCGCGGGCTGCCGCTGGTCCTCGCGTGGTTCCTCGCGGGCCTGATCCCGCCGCTCCGTGGGGTGAGCCTGATCCGGCCGCTGTGTGGGCTGTTCGTGGTGCTCGGTCATGTCTCCTGCCCCCGTCGTTCGTCCGGGGCGCCCGTGGGCACGGGCGCCCCTGCGGCACCGGCGGTCGCTCCGGATGCCGTCTCTTCCACGTCTTCCATGATCTCTCCGGTCGCCGTGTTCACGGCCGGGGCGGCCGGGGCCGCCTGGGCGAGGGCGACGGCGACGGTCTCGGCCGTCTTGCGGCCTATGCCGGGTACCTCGCAGATCTGGTCGACGGTGGCGGACCGCAGCCTCTTCACCGAGCCGAAATGCTTGATCAGCGCCCGTTTGCGGGTCTCTCCGAGGCCCGGCACCTCGTCCAGGGGGCCCGCGCGGAACCGCTTGGCCCGCTTGGTGCGCTGGTAGGTGATGGCGAAGCGGTGGGCCTCGTCACGGACGCGCTGCAGCAGGTACAGCCCCTCGCTGGTGCGGGGCAGCACCACCGGGTCGTCGTCGCCGGGCAGCCACACCTCCTCCAGGCGCTTGGCCAGGCCGCACACGGCGATGTCGTCGATGCCGAGCTCGTCCAGGGCCCGCCGGGCGGCGGCGACCTGGGGCTGCCCGCCGTCGACGACGACGAGCTGCGGAGGGTAGGCGAAGCGCTTGGGGCGCCCGTCGTCCTCGGTGAGGGCGCCGACGGGACCGTCGGGCGTGTCCTCGGCGGGGGCCTCACCGGCCGTGGCGGCGTACTCGCCGTCGGCCCACTCGCCGGTCCTCTCCTTCTCGGCCAGATAGCGCTTGAAGCGCCGGGTGATCACCTCGTGCATGGAGCGGACGTCGTCCTGCCCCTCGAACCCCCTGATCTGGAAGCGGCGGTACTCGCTCTTGCGCTGCAGCCCGTCCTCGAAGACCACCATGGACGCCACCACGTCCTCGCCCTGGAGGTGGGAGATGTCGTAGCACTCGATGCGGAGCGGGGCGCTGTCCAGGTCGAGTGCCTCGGCGATCTCCTCCAGGGCGCGCGAGCGGGTGGTCAGGTCGGAGGCGCGCTTGGTCTTGTGCAGCACGAGCGCCTGCTGGGCGTTGCGCTGCACGGTCTCCATGAGCGCCTTCTTGTCGCCGCGCTGGGGGATGCGCAGCGACACGCCCGAGCCGCGGCGGTCGGTGAGCCACTGCTGCACCGGCTCGACCGGGTCGGGCAGGGCGGGGACGAGGACCTCCTTGGGGACGGCGTCCCCGCTCTCCTCGCCGTACAGCTGCTGCAGGGCGTGTTCGACGAGGGCGCCGGTGGTGACGTCCTCGACCTTGTCGGTCACCCAGCCGCGCTGACCGCGCACGCGCCCGCCGCGCACGTGGAAGATCTGCACGGCGGCCTCCAGCTCGTCCTCGGCGACCGCGACGAGGTCGGCGTCGGTCGCGTCGGCGAGCACGACCGCGTTCTTCTCCATGGCCTTCTTCAGGGCCCCGATGTCGTCGCGCAGGCGCGCCGCCCGCTCGTACTCCATCTCCTCGGCCGCCTGCGTCATCTGCTGCTCCAGGCGGCGCAGGTAGGTGCCCGTGCGGCCGGCCATGAAGTCGCTGAACTCCTCGGCCAGCTCCCGGTGGTCCTCGGCGGAGATCCGGCCCACGCACGGCGCGGAGCACTTGCCGATGTAGCCGAGGAGGCAGGGGCGGCCGGTGCGGGCGGCGTTCTTGAAGACGCCGGCCGAGCAGGTGCGCACGGGGAAGACGCGCAGCAGCAGGTCGACGGTGTCGCGGATGGCCCACGCGTGGGCGTACGGCCCGAAGTAGCGCACACCCTTCTTCTTGTGGCCGCGCATGACCTGGACGCGCGGGAACTCCTCGTTCATCGTCACCGCGAGGTACGGGTAGCTCTTGTCGTCGCGGTACTTGACGTTGAACCGGGGGTCGTACTCCTTGATCCAGGAGTACTCCAGCTGGAGGGCCTCGACCTCCGTGGACACCACGGTCCACTCCACCGACGCGGCCGTGGTGACCATGCTGCGGGTGCGCGGGTGGAGGTTGGCCAGATCCTGGAAGTAGTTCGCCAGGCGCTGGCGCAGGCTCTTCGCCTTTCCGACGTAGATCACCCGGCGGTGCTCGTCCCGGAACCGGTAGACCCCGGGAGAGTCCGGGATGTCTCCCGGCTTGGGGCGGTAGCTGGAGGGGTCGGCCATGTCTCACACCCTACTGGCGAGGAGTGACAGCGCGGCGAGGCTGTGGACAACGCGCTCGGCCCCGCCCTCGCGGGGAGCACTCCACCCCTCGGCGGGCGGTGCGGACTCCGCCCGACAAGCATGCGGACTCCCCCTCCGCGAGGGGTGCGGACTCGGCCAGGACTACGCCGCCGTCCGGTCTCAGGTGTTGTCGGGACTTGGTCAACACGCTTCAATGCGGGGGAAGTCGGGGCCGTGGGGGTGGCCCCTGCGACTCGCGTGAACGGTCTGACCAGCCGTTGTGCATCCGCACCTTCACAGAAAGGCCCGTGCATGCCGCACGCCCCTCAGCAGACGGACGTCGCCGTCCCGGAACTGGACACGGCCCTGCGGGGCGGTCCGTTCCATGTGGCGCTGCGCGCCGCGATCGCCGCCCGCGGGCTGCCGCTGCAGCGCGTGCAGCACCACCTGTCGCGCTACGGGGTCCGGGTCGGCGTCACCAGTCTGAGCTACTGGCAGCAGGGGGCCCGGCGTCCGCAGCGCCCGGAGTCGCTGCGGGCCGTACGGGCCCTGGAGGAGATCCTGCGGCTGCCGGACGAGTCGCTGATCCGTCTGCTGGCCGAGAACGGCGGGGACCGGGAGCGCCCCGCACCAGGACGGCCCGCTTCCCGCTCCTACCGCTCCCTCGTCGAGGCCTCCGGTGTGCTGCACCGGCTGCTGGCGGAGCTGGACATCCCGCGCGACGGCGGGCTGCAGACACTCGGGCACCACGAGCGGGTACGGATCGGCGCGCGCCACGAACTGGCCGGGCGCGAGTCGCAGCACATCGTGCGCGCCCTGCGGGACGGCGTGGACCGCTTCGTCGCGGTCCACCACGGCGACCCGGACTGCGTGCCGGAACGGATGACCGTGCAGGCGCTGGAGAACTGCCGCACCGGACGCGTGCGCCGGCACCACGACACGGGGGTGCTCGTGGCCGAGTTGCTCTTCGACACCCGGCTGCG
The DNA here is from genome assembly GCF_002154505.1 of Streptomyces carpinensis. Taxonomy (GTDB): domain Bacteria; phylum Actinomycetota; class Actinomycetes; order Streptomycetales; family Streptomycetaceae; genus Streptomyces; species Streptomyces carpinensis. The sequence goes on from NZ_MUBM01000064.1 coordinate 64,847, forward strand.
GGCCGGCGACACGTACCTCTTCCGGTACGCCGTCGAGGACGGCACGGCCGGTGTGTCGCGCGAGTACGTCCGGGGCTTCGACTCGGCCGGTGGGCAGTACGCCCTTCAGGTACGGTTCGACGCCGGTGCCCTCCCGGTGCGCTGCCACCGGTTCACGCAGCACTCGGCGGCGGCCCCGCGCAGCGGCTGGCAGGAGCTGCCGGTGAGCGAACGGCACCGCTCGGTCCACCTCGTCGAGCCGCGCGTGCGGTCCGGGATGGTCGGGATCGGCTGGGACTGGGAGTAGCCGCCACGGCCCGGGGGTGGCCGGGACGCTCGCCCCAGGGCGCCAACCGCTCACCCCGTGGTGGCCGGGACGGTCACTCCCGAGGAGGTGGGGCGGGTCAGGCCTCGGGGCCCGCGACGATCTTGCCGCCGCTCGCGCGCACCGGGAGTTCGGCCAGCGGCTCGGTGGCCGGGGACTGCACCACCCTGCCGGTCGTGGCGTCGAACCGGCTGCCGTGGCAGGGGCAGATCAGAGTGGTGCCCTGGAGCTTGTTGATCGGGCACCCCGCGTGCGTGCAGACCGTGCTGAACGCCTTCAGGGCGCCGCTCGCGTCCCGGCTGACGACCACGTTGTGGTCCCGGTACAGTTTGGCGCCGCCCTTGGGGACCTCGCTCTCGGAGCCGAGGTCCACCGGGGCCGTCGGGGTGGCGGAACCCGAGGCGCTGCCGCCCTCCGGCCCGCAGGCGGCGAGCCCGAGCCCGGCGACGGGCGTCAGGGCCGCACCTCTGAGGATCGTACGGCGGCTCGCGGGCGGACGGCCGGGCATGGGGAACTCCACTGGTCGCAGGGCTGTGCACGCCGACGATACCCATCGCGTCCACGGGCTCCGGGAGCGGGTCGGCCGGACACGGCTGGACGTAAGCGTTTGCGCAAGCGTTTACGTCCGGCCGGGAATGGGATACGGTCCGGGCCACGAAGCCGTGCGGCGGACTCGGCAGGGCCCGCACGGCGGACCGGGGACCAGGGCGGCACGGCGCTGCCGTGACGAGAGCCGCGCGGCGGCTCGGGGAGGAACACGCGATGCCGACCATGGCCGACGTGGCGCGCAGCGCCGGGGTCTCCGTGGCGACCGTCTCGCACGTGCTGAACGGCACCCGTCCCGTGCTGCCCCACACCCGTCAGGCGGTGCTGGACGCCGTGGAGGAGCTCGGCTACACGCCCAACGGCCTCGCCCGCTCGCTGGTCACCTCCCGCACCCGGTCCATCGGGCTCGCGGTGTCCGCCATCAGCAACCCGTACTTCACGGAGATCCTCCAGGGAGTCGAGTCCAGCGCCCTGGAGCACGGCTACGGCCTGCTCATCGCCGATCCGCACGACGACCCCGTGCACGAACGCAAGGTGGCGCAGCTCCTGCACGAGCGCCGGGTGGACGGCTTGATCGTCGCGCCGTCGGCCCGTCCGCAGGAACTCGTCGCCTACCTCACGCGTCACGCCGTTCCGGCCGTGTTCCTGGACCGGCTCATCCACTCCGGGACGGACGCCGGTTCCCCGGAGGCATCAGGGCAGCGGGAGGCACCTGGGCGCCGGGAGGCGCCGGGGCCCCAGGGGGCGCCCGGCTTCGACCAGGTCTGCGCCGACGGCGCCGAACCGACGGCCCGGCTCGTCACGCACCTCGCCTCCCTCGGCCACCGCCGGATCGGCCTGGTCGCGGGCCTGCCCGGCCTCAGCACGACCACCGAGCGGATCACCGGTTACCGGCACGGTCTGGCCGCCGCCGGGCTCCCCCACGACGAGCGGCTCGTCGTGCACGGCGACTCCTCGGCGGACGGCGCCGAACGCGCCACCGCTGCCCTGCTCTCCCTCGCCGTGCCTCCCACCGCCCTCGTCACCGCCAACAACGCGATGACCATCGGCGCACTGCGCGCGCTGCGCGAGCGCGGTCTGTCCGTGCCCGGGGACATGGCGCTGTGCTGCTTCGACGACTTCGACTGGGCCGACCTGTTCTCGCCGCGGCTGACCGCCGTCGCCCAGCCCGGCAGGGAGCTCGGCGCCCGGGCCGTGCAGGTGCTGCTGGACCGTCTCGCCGCCCCGGACCGGCCCGCCCGCACCGTGCGCCTGCCCTGCACGTTCGTTCACCGCACCTCCTGCGGCTGCCCCGCTCGGCCCGAGAAAGGAACCGACTCGTGATCGTCGTCGCCGGTGAGGCCCTGATCGACCTGGTACCGCGGGGCGCGGGCGCCCTCGCGGACCTCAAGCCGGCGCTCGGCGGCGGCCCGTACAACACGGCCGTGGCGCTGGGCCGCCTCGGCTCCCCCACGGCCTTCTGCTCCCGCACGTCCTACGACGCCTTCGGCCAGGCGCTGCTCGACGGGCTGCGCCTGGCCGAGGTGGACGTCTCCGGCGTGCAGCGCGGCGGCGAGCCGACCACGCTGGCGGTCGCCACGGTCGGCACCGACGGCTCCGCCGCCTACTCCTTCTACGTCGAGGGAACCGCCGACCGCCTGTTCAGCATGCCCGCCGAACTGCCCGCGGGGACCCGCGCGGTGTCCTTCGGCACCTGCTCACTGGTACTGGAGCCGGGTGCGAGCGCCTACGAGCAGCTGATGCGGAGCGCGGCGGCCCAGGGCGTGTTCACCGCGCTCGACCCGAACATCCGGGCGGGGCTGATCCCGGACGCGGACGCCTACCGGGCCCGGTTCCGCGGTTGGCTGCCCTCGGTCTCCCTGCTGAAGCTCTCCGAGGAGGACGCGCGATGGCTGGGCGGCACTCCGCGCGAGTGGCTGGCCGCCGGGCCCTCGGCCGTTGTGATCACCCACGGGGGTGACGGGCTCTCCGTCCACACCCGGGACGGTGCGGAGCACTCCGTGCCGGGCGAGAAGGTCGACGTCGTCGACACGATCGGTGCGGGCGACACCGTGAACGCGGCCCTGCTGCACGGTCTGGCCGCGCATGACGCCCTTTCCGCCGAGGGGCTGGCCGGTCTCGGCGCCGCGGGCTGGACCCGGCTGCTGCGGTTCGCGGCGCGGGCGGCCGCGATCACCTGCTCCCGCGCGGGGGCGGAGCCGCCGTACGCGTCGGAGGTGGGCGCGCCGTAGCGGCGCGCCGCCGAGGCGCAACAGCCGGACGCCCCGNNCGGGGCGTCCGGCTGTTGCGCGTCCGTACGCGCCTGTCCGATCAGGCCTTGCGAGCCCGCGCGGTCTTCTTCGCGGGCACCGTCTTCTTGGCGGTCGCGGCCTTCTTGCTCGCCGTGCCGTCGGCGGTCTTGGCCGTGGCCGTCCGCCGGGTCGTGGAGGCGGCCGCCACCGCCTTGCCGGCGGTGGCCCTGCGCGGGGCCTTCACCGGTTCCGCGTCGCTGATCCGGTCGGCGCCCAGGATCTCCCGCAGGAACTTGCCCGTGTGGCTGGCCGGGACCCCGGCGACCTGCTCGGGGGTGCCCTCGGCGACGACCAGGCCGCCGCCGGCGCCGCCCTCCGGGCCCATGTCGACGACCCAGTCGGCGGTCTTGATCACATCGAGGTTGTGCTCGATGACGATGACCGTGTTGCCCTTGTCGACCAGGCCGGACAGGACCTTCAGCAGCTTGCTGATGTCCTCGAAGTGCAGACCGGTGGTCGGCTCGTCCAGGACGTAGACCGTGCGTCCGGTGGAGCGCTTCTGCAGTTCGCTGGCGAGCTTCACGCGCTGTGCCTCACCGCCGGACAGGGTGGTCGCGGACTGGCCGAGCCGGACGTAGCCGAGGCCGACGTCCTTCAGGGTCCTCAGGTGCCGGGAGATGGCCGGGACGGCCTCGAAGAAGTCGGTGGCCTCCTCGATGGGCATGTTCAGCACGTCTGCGATGGACTTGCCCTTGTAGTGGACCTCCAGGGTCTCCCGGTTGTAGCGGGCGCCGTGGCAGACCTCGCAGGGGACGTAGACGTCCGGGAGGAAGTTCATCTCGATCTTGATGGTGCCGTCGCCCGCGCAGTTCTCGCAGCGGCCGCCCTTGACGTTGAAGGAGAAGCGGCCGGGCTGGTAGCCGCGGACCTTCGCCTCGGTGGTCTCGGCGAACAGCTTGCGGATGTGGTCGAAGACGCCCGTGTACGTCGCCGGGTTGGACCTCGGGGTGCGGCCGATGGGCGACTGGTCGACGTGCACCACCTTGTCGACGAGGTCGTCGCCGTCCACCCGGGTGTGCCGCCCGGGGACGTTGCGCGCGCCGTTCAGCTCGCGGGCCAGGTGCGTGTACAGGATGTCGTTGACCAGGGTCGACTTGCCGGAACCGGAGACGCCGGTGACGGCCGTGAAGACGCCCAGCGGGAAGGACACGTCGATGTCCTGCAGGTTGTTCTCCCGGGCGCCGTGCACGGTGAGCTGCCGGGACAGGTCGCGCGGTCGCCGGATGTCGGGCAACGGGATCGACTTCTTGCCGGCCAGGTACTGCCCGGTCTGCGACTCGGCGTTGGCCAGCAGCTCCTTCAGGGAGCCGCTGTGCACGACCTCGCCGCCGTGCTCGCCCGCGCCGGGACCGATGTCGACGACCCAGTCGGCGACCTTGATGGTGTCCTCGTCGTGCTCGACGACGATGAGGGTGTTGCCCATGTCGCGCAGCCGGACCAGGGTCTCGATCAGCCGGTGGTTGTCGCGCTGGTGCAGGCCGATGGACGGCTCGTCCAGCACGTACAGAACGCCGACGAGACCCGAGCCGATCTGGGTGGCCAGGCGGATGCGCTGGGCCTCGCCGCCGGAGAGCGTGCCGGCCGCGCGGTTCAGCGAGAGGTAGTCCAGGCCGACGTCGACCAGGAACCGCAGCCGCTCGTTGACCTCCTTGAGCACGCGTTCGGCGATCTTCTTGTCGCGGGCGTCGAGCTTCAGCCCCCGCAGGAAGTCCGCGCAGTCGCTGATCGACATCGCGGAGATCTCGGCGATCGACTTGCCCATGAGCGTGACCGCGAGGACCACCGGCTTCAGGCGGGTGCCCTCACAGGTCGGGCAGGGCACCTCGCGCATGTAGCCCTCGAAGCGCTCACGGCTGGCGTCGCTCTCGGCCTCGCTGTGCCGGCGCTTGACGAAGGGCACGGCGCCCTCGAACGGCGTGGTGTACACGCGCTCGCGCCCGTACCGGTTGCGGTAGCGGACCTCGATTTGCGTCTTGTGGCCGTACAGCAGGGCCTTCCTGGCACGCTGCGGCAGCCCCGCGAACGGGATGTCGGTGCGGAAGCCCAGGGCGTCGGCGAGAGCGCCGATCAGACGGCCGAAGTAGTCCTTGGTGTGCCCGTGCGACCAGGGGTGGATGGCGCCCTCGTCGAGGGTCTTCTCCTCGTCGGGGACGATCAGGTCCGGGTCGACCTCCATGCGCGTGCCGATGCCGGTGCACTCGGGGCAGGCGCCGAAGGGCGAGTTGAAGGAGAAGGAGCGGGGCTCCATCTCCTCGAAGGACAGGTCGTCGTAGGGGCAGTACAGGTGCTCCGAGTACATGCGCTCGCGCTCGGGGTCGTCCTCGGGGAGGTCGACGAAGTCGAGCACGACCATGCCGCCGGACAGGCCGAGGGCGGTCTCCACGGAGTCGGTCAGGCGGCGCTTGGCGCTGTCCTTCACCGTGAGGCGGTCGACGACCACCTCGATGGTGTGCTTCTCCTGCTTCTTCAGCGTGGGCGGGCTGGAGAGCTGGACGGTCTCGCCGTCCACGCGCGCGCGGGAGTAGCCCTTGGCCTGCAGGTCGGCGAAGAGGTCGACGAACTCGCCCTTGCGCTCGCGCACCAGCGGCGACAGGACCTGGAAGCGGCTCCCCTCCGGCAGCTCCAGCACCTTGTCGACGATGGCCTGCGGCGACTGGCGCGAGATCGGGCGACCGCACTCGGGACAGTGCGGCTTGCCGATGCGCGCGAAGAGCAGACGGAGGTAGTCGTAGACCTCGGTGATCGTGCCGACCGTCGAGCGCGGGTTGCGCGAGGTCGACTTCTGGTCGATGGAGACCGCCGGGGAGAGACCTTCGATGAAGTCGACGTCCGGCTTGTCCATCTGGCCGAGGAACTGCCGGGCGTACGAGGAGAGCGACTCCACGTAGCGCCGCTGTCCCTCGGCGAAGATCGTGTCGAAGGCCAGGGAGGACTTGCCCGACCCGGACAGGCCCGTGAAGACGATGAGCGAGTCCCGAGGCAGGTCGAGCGAGACGTTCTTCAGGTTGTGCTCGCGCGCGCCACGGACGATGAGACGGTCGGCCACGCCGGTCCGCACCTTTCTTGAGAGAAGTGACAGGGGCGGGGCCCCCGTGCTTCTTCAGACTAGGGGGAGCCACTGACAACGCCGGGGGGAATCCCGGATCCGCCTGGTGGGTGAACAAACCCCGGCTCTCCAGCATGCCCGACGCCATGGACGACCTTATAGCACGCGCATTCGATTTTCGGCCGCGCTCCGCCACCTTCACCCGATGGTGTGGCGCGGCTAGGGTCGGGCCCATGATTGATCACGCTCGTGACCTGGCGTCTGTACAGAACGCCACCGATCGACTGCTCAACGCGGTCGCCAAACTGGACAACGCGGCTGTGACGGACGAGTCACGGTTGCCCGGCTGGACCCGCGGCCACGTCCTCGCCCACCTCGCCCGCAACGCGGACGCGCTCGTGAACGTTCTGGAGGGACGTCCCATGTACGCCTCCGCCGAGGCGCGGGACGCGGACATCGAGCGGGACGCCCCGCGCTCCCTCGACGCCCAGGTCTCCGATTTGCGCACGAGCGCGGCCCGGTTCCAGGAGGTCGGCACGGTGCCCGCGGACTGGTCGCGCACCGTGGAGCTGCGCAACGGGGTCACCGACTCCGCCTCCCGGGTGCCGTTCCGGCGCTGGGTGGAGGTCGAGCTGCACCATGTGGACCTCGACATCGGCTACGAGCTGGAGGACGTTCCGAGCGAGTTCGTGGAGCGGGAGATCGACTTCCTCGCACAGCGCTTCTCGGGCCACCCCGAAGTGCCCCCGACCCGCCTGACGGACGGCACGCACACCTGGAGCACGGGCCGGGAGGCGGCCGGGCCGGCGGTCACCGTCACGGGAGCCCGGGCCGACCTGCTCGGCTGGCTCGCCGGACGACGCGACGGATCCGCGCTCACGGTGACGGGCGGCGCGCTTCCGGCGCTTCCCCCGCTGTAACACCCGGACGTGCGGCGCCTGTACGTCCCTCTGACCGCGGCACGTCGACGGCCCTCGGGCGGCCCCACCGCAGACGGCCCGCGGGGCCCTGCCGCTATAGGCTGACCGCCATGACGTACAGCGGAGAGGTGACGGTCGGCGGCCCGGCGGACGTGCACGAGCTGAAGGACCTGATGATCACCAAGATCGCGGTCGGCCCGATGGACAACAACGCCTATCTGCTGCGCTGCCGGGCCACCGACGAGCAGTTGCTGATCGACGCGGCCAACGACGCGCACACGCTGCTCGGGATGATCGGTGACGACGGGATCGCGTCCGTCGTCACCACCCACCGGCACGGCGACCACTGGCAGGCGCTGGCCGAGGTGGTGGCGGCCACGGGCGCGCGCACGTACGCGGGCCGGGAGGACGCCGGGGGCATCCCGGTGCCGACCGATGTCCCGGTCGACGACGGCGACACCATCCGGGTGGGGCAGGTCGAGCTCACCGCGCGCCACCTCGTGGGTCACACCCCGGGTTCGATCGCGCTCGTCTACGACGACCCGCACGGGCACCCGCACGTGTTCACGGGCGACTGCCTCTTCCCCGGCGGTGTGGGCAACACCCACAAGAACCCGAAGGCGTTCGCCAGTCTGATCCACGACGTCGAGACGAAGATCTTCGACGTCCTCCCGGACGAGACCTGGGTCTACCCCGGTCACGGCAACGACACCACGCTGGGCTCGGAGCGCCCGCATCTGCCGGAGTGGCACGCGCGCGGGTGGTGAGTCGCGGCACGTGCGCGGGTGGCGAGCCGGTCGCGGGGTGCCTCTCGCACCCCGTGTGAACCCTTCGCGCGCGCGGGCCGCAGGCGTGCGCTCCCCCGCGGTCTGCGGCGCAGTCAACTGGTGGCAGCCCCGCACAGGATGACGGTTCCTGGGCGGCACGGGCCGCCGGTCCTCACTCCCTGCCCTCGGCCGGCGGCCCGACCCGATGCCGGAGCGCGGCCCCGCCGGGCGCGTCTACGCCTGAGTGCGCCTTGCGCCTGTGAGCGTCGCCACCCGCTCCACCGCGAACGCGTATCCCTGCACCCCGCAGCCGGCGATGACGCCGTCGGCGCGCAGCGACACGTACGAGTGGTGCCGGAACGACTCGCGCTGGTGGATGTTGGAGATGTGCACCTCCACCACCGGCAGCCCGTCGCAGGTGTTGAGCGCATCCAGGATGGCGACGGAGGTGTGGGAGTAGGCGGCCGGGTTGATCACGATGCCGCAGTGGTTCAGCCGTGCCTCGTGGATCCAGTCGACGAGTTCGCCCTCGTGGTTGGACTGCCGGAAGTCCACGGTGCCGCCGTGCGCGGCGGCCGCCTTCACACACAGGGCCTCGATGTCCGCGAGCGTGTCGGAACCGTAGATCTCCGGCTGCCGCTGCCCGAGCAGATTCAGGTTGGGGCCGTTGAGGATCATGATCGGGGCGTTGGCCAGGCTGCGGGGCACGGTTCCTCCGGGTCCGTTCGGGTACGGCCGTGCGTCGACGGCCGCTGCTCGAACCCGGTTTATCACGGCATGCCGGCCCGTCCTTCCCGGGTGGGGCCCTGCCTCTCACCTGCCGCCCGCGCCTGCCTCGGGCCTCCCCCGGCGCCCGCCCTAGGGATTGATCGCCAGTTCCAGGTACGCCGCGAAGATCACCAGGTGAACTCCGCCCTGGAGCGGCGTGGCCCGGCCCGGAACCACGGTCAGCGAGGCGACCACCACCGTGAGCAGGAGCAGCAGCATGTGGGTGGAGCCGAGGCCCAGGACGAGTGGCCCGGAGAGCCACACGGAGGCCAGCGCGACGGCCGGGATGGTCAGGCCGATGCTGGCCATCGCGGAGCCGAGGGCGAGGTTGAGGCTGGTCTGCACCCGGTCGCGCCGGGCGGAGCGCAGTGCGGCGATGGTCTCGGGCAGCAGCACCAGCAACGCGATGATCACGCCGACGACGGCGTGGTGCAACCCGGCGGCGGCCACCCCGGACTCGATGGTCGGAGAGACGCCCTTCGCCAGTCCGACGACGCCGACGAGGGCGAGTCCCAGCAGGACGAGACTGATCCAGGCCGTGCGGGCGGAGGGGCGCTCCGCGTGTTCGGAGGGGATCACCTCGCCGTGCCGGGTGATGGGCAGGAAGTAGTCGCGGTGGCGCACGGTCTGGGTGGTCACGAACAGGCCGTAGAGGATCAGTGAGGACAGCGCGGCGAAGGTGAGCTGGATACCGGAGAACTGCGGTCCCGGCCTGCTGGTGGTGAACGTCGGCAGCACCAGGCTGAGGGTGGCCAGGGTCGCCACGGTGGCGAGGGCGGCACCGGTGCCCTCGGCGTTGAAGACGGCCGTGCGGTGGCGGATCGAGGCGACGAGGAGGCTCAGCCCCACGACGCCGTTGCAGGTGATCATCACGGCCGCGAACACCGTGTCCCGGGCGAGGGTCGCGCTCTTGTCGCCGCCGTCCACCATGAGGGTGACGATGAGGGCCACCTCGATCACGGTGACGGCGACGGCGAGGACAAGGGAGCCGAAGGGTTCGCCGACGCGGTGGGCGATCACTTCGGCGTGGTGCACGGCCGACAGCACCGCGCCGGCGAGCACCACGGTCACCAGCACGACGACCGCGACGGGCAGGCTGCGTCCCCAGGTGAGGATCAGCAGGACGACCGCGAACAACGGCACGACGGTCGTCCACACGTTGGTGAGCGCCATGAGCCGCGTGATCATGCTGCGATCGTCGCAGAGGCCCGCCGGGTTCGCATGCCGGTGCGGACGCCGGGTCTCGGCCCCCGCACCGCGGTGCTGCGGGGACCGGTGCTCGGTCGTGGTGGGCCGTTGGTCGAGTGCGTGACGGTCAGGCATCGATGCTGTCCTTTCGGGCACCGCCGCCCTGCTGTTCGCGCACCTCCTCCACCTCGGCCTGTTTGCGGGAGGCCATCAGGCTGGTGATCGTGGTGACGGCCAGGACGGCGCAGATCACGCCGAGGGAGACCGGGATGCTGATCTCCGGGACGTGAACGCCGGACTCGTGGAGTGCGTGCAGCACCAGCTTGACGCCGATGAAGCCGAGGATGACGGACAGGCCGTAGGACAGGTGCACCAGCTTCTTCAGCAGGCCGCCTATCAGGAAGTACAGCTGCCTGAGGCCCATCAGCGCGAAGGCGTTGGCGGTGAAGACGATGTAGGCGTCCTGGGTCAGGCCGAAGATCGCGGGGATCGAGTCGAGGGCGAAGAGCACGTCGGTGGTGCCGATGGCGAGCATCACCACCAGCATCGGCGTCATCACGCGCTTGCCGTTCTGCCGGAGCCACAGCTTGGTGCCGTGGTAGCGGTCGGCCACGCCGAAGCGGCGCTCGACCGCCTTGAGCAGCTTGTTCTCCTCGAACTCCTCGTCCTCCTCCTCGGACCGGGCCTCCTGGATGAGCTTCCAGGCGGTCCAGATCAGGAAGGCGCCGAACAGGTAGAACACCCACGAGAAGCTGGCGAGGATCGCGGCACCGGCTGCGATGAACGCGGCCCGCAGCACGAGGGCTATGAGAACGCCGACCAGCAGCACCCGCTGCTGGTACTGCGAGGGCACCGCGAACTTCGCCATGATCAGGACGAAGACGAAGAGGTTGTCGACGCTCAGCGACTTCTCGGTGACGAAGCCCGCGAAGAACTCGCCGGCCGGCTGCCCGCCGCCGAAGACGAGCAGGCCGAGCCCGAAGAGGCAGGCCAGGGCGATCCAGACGACGGTCCAGATCCCGGCTTCCCTGATCGACACGTCGTGGGGCTTGCGGCCGATGAAGAAGTCGACCGCGATCAGGGCGGCCAGGCCGAGGATGGTCAGGACCCACAGGGTCACGGAAACTTCCACTGCGCCTCCGGCAAGTACGTCACGGCAAATGAGTCAGCGTCGTCGCTGCCGGAGGTCTCTTCCACCCGGGACGGGCCGACGCCCCGGGATCTGGCCTGATCCGTATTGACGGGTACGCCGCAGCAGATAGGGAGTACTCCCCTCCGTGCGGTAAACAGTACCCGAATCACCAAGGAAAGGTAAAGAGAAAGGTAAAATAAAGACCAATTCGCCTGGTCAGACAGGCTTTACTCGGTCTTGGTCCGTCCTGCGTCCGCAGTCACCGGTGCCCTTCCCGCCGGGCCCTCGCCACCTGCGTGAGCACCTGCTCGAGCACCCGGCTGCCCGGGGGCACCAGCGGCGGCTCGTACGTCCAGGCGTGCCCGACCCAGGGGTCGGCGAGATGGTCCTCGGGGACCGGCGTGAGTCGCAGCAGCGAACGCCACAACGGATCGAGCAACGGACCGTAGGCCGCGGCGTCCTCCCGGTCGGCGATCAGCATCAGGTGGACGCCGACGGCCGGTCCCTCGTCCGCCAGGTAGCGCAGCCGGGTCACGGCGCGGTCGTCGAAGCCGTGCGGGAAGTCGTTGACGATCAGCAGCTGCTCAGAGGTGTCGAACCTCGGCGGCAGCGCGTCCGGTGCGCCGCCGCGCACGGCCATCTGCACCAGGTCGACCCGCTGGGTGAGCCGGCTCAGAACGTCCCTGACACCCGCGGCGCCGGTCGCGGGCGGGCCCTCGAGCACTCCCGTCCGCACCAGCGGTGCCAGCGCCTGCGCCGCGGATCCGGCCGGGTCGATGACGTGCACGCCGAACTCGCCCGCCGGGTGGACGGCGAGCAGCCGGGCGGCGTGCGCCACGGCCGCGTCCATGGCCAGGCGGCGCAGTCGCCCGGCATCGGCGAACGTCTCGCCGGGCATCCCGGAGCGGCCGCTGTCGATCCACAGGCCGCGCTCCAGGGGCAGCCGGACCAGCATGGGGATGCGCAGGGACCGGCTTTCGGGCAGACGGAGGTCGCCCAGCCGCAGGGCCATCGGTATCTCCATCGGCACCCGGTAGCCGTGCCAGACGGGGTTGTCCCAGCCCGCGTACGCGGGC
>NZ_MUBM01000064.1:76993-77163 GCF_002154505.1 Streptomyces carpinensis
GCGACTCGGCGAAGTCGACGGCGCTGCGGTAGGCGGCCGTGGTGCGTGCCAGGTCCTCGAACATCCCCCAGACCTGGTTGTAGAGCCGCTCGTCCATGGACCACCCGGTCGCATCCCCGGCGACTGGCTGCGCGGGCTGCCCGGGCGGGGCCGGGGGCGCGGCCGGTGGG
>NZ_MUBM01000640.1 GCF_002154505.1 Streptomyces carpinensis
CCGAGGCGGTGAAGGCGGGCAGGGTGCCGAGGGCGGCGGCCGCGCCCGCGGTGGCGGCGAGAGCGAGGAAGCCCCTGCGGCTCGGGCGGTGGTCGTGCGATTCGGTGTGCTGAGTGTCCATGGTGTGCACTCCATGTCCGGCAGACGGCGCATGCGGGGACGACGGCCACGGGCCGTCGGGCATCGTGTGAGGTGCGTACGGCGAGTGTGGGGGGCCCGGTCGCGCGGGATGGTGCGGGGCGGGACGGTGCCCGGGTGCGGGGCCCGGTCGTGTGGCTGCCGGGCCCCGCGCAGGGATCAGGCGGACTTGGGTACGTCGATCCTGTCGATGTCGGGTGAGTAGTCCCAGCCGCTGTCGAAGGTGATGGTGTTGGAGCCCGCCTTCAGGGCCAGTTGCACGCTGACGGTCTCGACCGTGGCCCAGTCGCCCGTGGAGGGGAACTTCAGGCTGGTGCCGTTGCCGCTGTTGGAGTAGACCGTGACCGAGCGGGGGTCGCCGCTGACGTAGGCGACGTTCACCGTGTAGATGCCGTCCTTCTTCACCGTGATGTCGTTGAACTGCAGCCTGCTGTCCAGGTAGAGGTTGCCGACCTTCTTGCCGCCGGAGCAGGAGGCGCAGCCGGCGACGGCGGCGTTGCCGGTCAGGGTGTTGTTCGCGGACTCGGCCTCGTAGCGGGTGGTCGCCAGGGGGGCGCCACCCGGCCTGACGGTGAACAGCCGGGAACCGTGCGCGGGCAGCGTCGCGGTGATCTCGTTCTTGTGCGTCCCGAGGTCCTGGTGGCTCCACAGGTCGCGCACGGAGGCTGCGCCGGTGAATCCGAAGGACGCCCAGTCGGCGGTGACGGAGGCCGAGGAGCCGCCGAGGTTGAACAGGGCGATGGTGTAAGTGCCGTTGGGGTTCTCGGTCCCCCAGACCTGCTGGTCGCCCATCGGGGTGACGGGACGTGCCACGGGCGAGTCGTTCTGGTCGACGGCGATGACTTCCCGGTTGGTCAGCAGGGAGAGGCCGTAGCTGTCCAGCTTGGTGAGGTCGTCACCGGTGAACAGGGGCGACTTGTTGATGGCCCACAGGGTCATGTAGCTCTGTCGCTCGGCGTTGGTCAGGCCGTCCATGGCGCCGTTGCCGACGTCGATCGCGTCCAGGTCGTTCCAGCCGCCGGGGCCTGCCTTGCTGCTCCACGCGGGGGCGTCGTTCCACCGGTCGTTGACCGAGTTCTCCCAGGTGACGAGGGTGTTGCAGTAGCACTCGACGTCGGTGTCGATGCGCCAGCCGTTGGAGTACTTCTTCCAATCCGCGGCATGATTGACGTCGAGCGACCAGGACAGCTCCAGGTGGATCGGGCGTCCGGTGGCGGCGATGGCCTTGTGCCAGGCGGCGACGTCCGCGACGTTGTCGTAGTTGTCGCCGGACTTGAACGAGCCGGGGCCCACGCCGTCCAGCTTGAGGAAGTCGTAGCCCCAGTCGGCGAACATCTGCGCCTGCGAGTCGATGTACTTCTGGGCGCAGGGGTTGTCGAAGTCGAGCTTGTAGGCGCTGTCCCAGCCGTTGGTGGTGCGCAGATCCGGGTAGACGACGTCCGCGGTGGTGCAGCCGGGGGCGTTCGAGATCGGCACCTTGCCGTCGCCGTACGCACCCTTCTCCAGTCCGACGGGAAGGTAGATGCCGGCCTTCAGGCCCTTGGAGTGGATGTGGTCGGCGACCGACTTCATGCCGTGGGGGAACCGTACCGGGTCGGGTGTCTGCCGGCCGTACTGGTCGTACTCGGGCGTCCAGTCGTTGTCCATCCACCAGCCGGCGTCGATGTTGACGTAGTCGTAGCCGTAGTTCTTCAGCGTGGTGGCGAGGGCGTCCGTCTGCTTCAGGACGTTGGCTTCGCTGAGGTAGCTGTAGTTTCCGTTCGGGTTCAGGCCCGGGTACTGGGAGGACTGCATGCTCCAACTGGACCAGCCCATGTACGGCTTGGCCGCCGTGCCGGAGGTGGCGTCCGCCGTGGCCGTGGTCGAGGTGGGGGCCGCGGTCGTGGAGGTGGAGGGGACGGCCGTGGGC
>NZ_MUBM01000641.1 GCF_002154505.1 Streptomyces carpinensis
CCCGCTCGTCGCCTGTCGGCCCGTCACGAGGACACGCTCGTCGGAGCGGTGTGCGCGGCGTCGGCCGCGGGCCGCAGCGGCGCATGGGGTGCATGCGGGGTACCGGCGTGGCGGCGATCGGTCTTGGGAACCAGGCGCAGCCCGGCGTCGGCCGGCCGGATGTGGGGCCCGTCGGGATGGGACCAGTCGCCCGTCTCTGCCAGCGTCATGATGGCCTCCTCGTCGACGGTGATGCCAAGTCCGGGGCTGTCGCCCAGCACGATGCCTCCGTCGGTGACGGTGTGGTCGGCGGTCAGTCCCGCCGGCAGGTTCAGGTCCTGGACCTCGATGGCCAGATGGTTGGGGACGGCAGCGGCGGCGTGCGCGAGTGGATTGGCGTTGTACCCGACCGGGCTGACGGGCAGGTCGTGACCGTGGGCGAGGGCGGCGACCCGCAGGAAGTGGGTGATGCCCCAGACACTCGCGGGCTGTACGACTTGGACGGCGTCACGCATCAGCAGCAGACGGAACTGTTCGAGCCCGGTGAGGTTCTCGCCGGTGGCGACGGCCGCGCGCGCGGACCGGCTGA
>NZ_MUBM01000642.1 GCF_002154505.1 Streptomyces carpinensis
CGGCCCGACCTGGATCTGCCGGCTCTTGCGGCGCTCGGCGAGCTTGGTCGGAACGGACGGCATGCCGAGAGAAATCGCAGTCATCTGCTGTGCAACCCCAAGTCGTGGATCAAGGTCCGGCCCCGCCCCGCGGCAGGCTCCAGGCTTCGAGATTACGGCACGCGACCTTGGCCCAGCACATCCCCCACCCGTCAAACCACTCGTTGGAAGGCGACCGGCACAGGGCCCGCCCGGCCGCCTTCCGACAGCAGGTGACTAGGTGATTTTGACGGGGTTGACCACGTCGGCGATCAGGACGAGGACCGTGAAGCAGATGAAGACGCTCGCCACCACGTAGGCGACCGGCATCAGCTTCGCCACGTCGAACGGTCCCGGGTCCGGGCGGCGCAGCACCCGGGCGAGGTGGCGGCGCAGCGACTCCCACAGGGCGCCCGCGATGTGACCGCCGTCCAGCGGGAGCAGCGGGAGCATGTTGAAGAGGAACAGGGAGAGGTTGAAGCCGGCGACCAGCATCAGGGCCATGGCCAGCTGCTGGGTGGGCGGGATGTCCAGGGTGAAGATCTCGCCGCCGACGCGGGCCGCGCCGACCACGCCCATCGGGGAGTCGGGCTGGCGGGGGGCGCCGTCGAAGGCCGCGTCCCACAGAGCGGGGATCTTGCCGGGCAGGCTCGCGATGGAGTCGACGGCCTCGCCGACGCGGTCGCCCATCCACGTCACGGACTGGCCGAGGTCCTGGCGGACGATGCCGGTGGCGGCGCTGAAGCCGAGGAAGCCGGCGGTGACGTACTGGCCCTGGACGATCTGGCCGTGGGAGTCCTTCTTGGCGACCTGGTTGGTGGCGATCTTCGCGTGCAGGGTGACGTCCTGGCCCTTGCGGTCGACGACGATCGGCACCTGCTTGCCGGGGTTGGCGCGGATGAGGTCGGAGAGCCGGTTCCAGTCGTCGGTCTTCACGCCGTTGAAGGACACGATCCGGTCGCCCGCCTTGAGGCCCGCGGCGGCGGCCGGGGAGGCGGGGTCGGCCTTCGCGCAGGTGTCCCGGTTCTGGCTCTGGGCGATGACGCACTGGGAGACCGAGCTGACGGTGGTCGTCTGCTGCGAGATGCCGAAGCCCATCAGGACGGTGAGGAACAGCACCACCGCCATGACGAGGTTCATGAACGGACCCGCGAACATCACGATGACCCGCTTCCACGGGGCGCGCGTGTAGAACAGGCGCTTCTCGTCACCCGGCCCGAGTTCCTCGAAGGCGGCCGAGCGCGCGTCCTCGATCATGCTGCGCCAGGGCGAGGTGGAGCGCGCGGTGATCCGGCCGTCGTCGCCCGGCGGGAACATACCGATCATCCGGATGTAGCCGCCGAACGGGATGGCCTTGATCCCGTACTCCGTCTCGCCCTTCTTCCGCGACCAGATGGTCGGGCCGAAGCCGACCATGTACTGCGGCACGCGAATGCCGAAGAGCTTGGCGGTGGACAGATGCCCCAGCTCGTGCCACGCGATGGAGACCAGCAGGCCGATCACGAAGACGACTATGCCGAGGATCATCATCAGGGACGTCATGCACGCGCCTCCGCGGTCGCCGTCTGCGCTGTCAGTTCCCGGGCCCGGGCGCGGGCCCAGGCCTCCGCTTCGAGGACGTCCGGCACGGTCAGAGTAGTTCCCGTGCTGGGCGTGCCGTGCTCCTCGACCACTTGTGTCACGGCCTCCATGATCCCGTTGAAGGGCAGCGCGCCGCGCAGGAACGCGTCGACACACTCCTCGTTGGCCGCATTGAACACGGCCGGGGCGGTGCCCGCGAGCCGGCCCACGTGCCGGGCGAGGCCGACGGAGGGGAAGGCGTCGTTGTCGAGGGGGAAGAACTCCCAGGTCGACGCCGTGCTCCAGTCGAACGCGGGAGCGGCGTCGGGTACGCGTTCGGGCCAGCCGAGACCGATGGCGATGGGCCCGCGCATGTCCGGGGGCGTCGCCTGGGCGAGGGTGGATCCGTCGGTGAACTCGACCATCGAGTGGACATACGACTGCGGGTGCACGACGACCTCGATGCGGTCGAAGGGAATGTCGTACAGCAGGTGTGCCTCGATGACCTCCAGACCCTTGTTGACGAGGGTGGCGGAGTTGATCGTGATCACCGGTCCCATGGCCCAGGTGGGGTGGGCGAGGGCGTCCTTGACGGTGACGTCCGCCAGCTCGTCCTTGGTACGGCCGCGGAAGGGGCCGCCGGACGCGGTGACGACGAGCTTGCGCACGTCGGCGCGGGTGCCGGCGGCCAGTGCCTGGAAGAGCGCGGCGTGCTCGGAGTCGACCGGGATGATCTGACCGGGCTTGGCGAGGGCCTTGACCAGCGGGCCGCCGACGATGAGCGACTCCTTGTTGGCGAGCGCGAGAGTGCGGCCCGCCTCCAGGGCGGCGAGGGTCGGTGCGAGGCCGATGGAGCCGGTGATGCCGTTGAGGACGGTGTGGCAGTCCGAGGCGGCGAGCTGGGTGGCCGCCTCCGGTCCGGCGAGGATCTCGGGGAGCGGCTCGCCCGTCCCGTACTGCGCGGCGAGTGCCTCGCGCAGGGCCGGTACGACGTCCTCGCGGGCGACGGCGACGGTCCGGACGCGGAGCCGGTACGCCTGCTCGGCGAGGAGGCCGACCCGTCCGCCGTTGGCGGAGAGCGCGGTGACCCTGAAGCGGTCCGGGTTGCGCAGCACGAGGTCGATGGCCTGGGTGCCGATGGACCCGGTGGCCCCGAGGATCACCACGTCCTTGGGGCCGTCCCCGGCGACGGGGTCGAAGACGAGATGCGGATCGGCGAGAGGGGCTGGACTGTCGCTCATCCCCCCATTGTGGCCGCAAGCCCCGCCCGAAAGGACAGCGCCTCCGTCGGGCGGGGGGCGAGTCGCCGGTAGGCCGGGCGGTGGGACCGGCCCGGACGGGCAGGGAGGGCCGGTCCGGACGGG
>NZ_MUBM01000643.1:0-745 GCF_002154505.1 Streptomyces carpinensis
CCCGGTACGCGTACGGCCGTGATCGCCTGGGCCGACTACACCGCGCCCAGCGGGCTCGGCGTGGACGCCGCCACCGCGATGCGCGCCGAGGACGGCGCCCAGCGGCTGAACAAGCTGCTCGGCGGGCTGCCCGGCCGCTCACCCGTCGCCCTGTTCTGCCACAGCTACGGCTCGGTGGTCTGCGGGCTGGCGGCGCACGAGCTGCCGGGCCGGGTGAGCGACATAGCGGTCGCCGCGAGCCCGGGCATGCGCGTGCGGAAGGCCTCCCACCTGCACACCGACGCCCATGTGTGGGCGATGCGGGACGCCACCGACTGGATCCGGGACGTGCCGTACATGGAACTCGGCGGCCTGGGCCACGGAGCCGACCCGGTCTCCTCGGCGTTCGGGGCGCGGGTGCTGTCGGCGCAGGGAGCCAAGGGCCACGCCGGGTACTTCGAGCCGGGCACCGACAGCCTGACCAACTTCGCCGAGATCGGGGTCGGCTCGTACGAGTCGGTGCGCTGCGCCCATGACAACGACGGGTGCCGGGCGGGTTTGTCCGCCACGACGGCGGCCGGACGCGCGTAGAGACAGCAGGAAGTGCGGTCTGCGCGGGGAGGGACGTAGAAGCTCGTGCCGCCTACGATGAGCCGCATGGGTGACGTACTGGCCGGATTTCATGCTGCATGGGAGTTCGAGTCCGATTCCGTGCTCATCCGCTACGAACGGGGGATACGGACACCGAAGCTCTTCCAGGCGCTCG
>NZ_MUBM01000643.1:756-924 GCF_002154505.1 Streptomyces carpinensis
GCACCGTGGTCCTGCGCGCCGAGCCCCGACCGGGCGCCGATCCGCTGATGGACGCGGCGGACGGACAGCTCAAGGAGGGCTGCGACCCCTATCGGCTGGTGCTGCCCGCGGAACGGGAGGCCCTCGCCGAGCGCTACGCGGGCGAACTGCGCACACGGATCACCGAGA
>NZ_MUBM01000644.1:0-285 GCF_002154505.1 Streptomyces carpinensis
ACCGGTGCGTTGCGGCAGGCCGGCCTGGAACCGGCCGACGTCGATCTCCTGGTGTGCACCTCCATCACCGGGATCGCCGCTCCGTCACTGGACGCCCGGCTGGCCGGGAGACTGCGGCTGCGACCAGACGTCAAACGGCTTCCCGTGTTCGGCCTGGGCTGCGTGGCGGGCGCGGCCGGACTCTCCCGGCTGCACGACTACCTGCGCGGGCACCCGCAGGACACCGCTGTGCTGCTCTGCGTCGAACTGTGCTCGCTCACACTGCAGCAGCGCGACGACTCCCGC
>NZ_MUBM01000644.1:342-1065 GCF_002154505.1 Streptomyces carpinensis
TCCCGGAGATCGTGCGGAACCACTTCGGCCGGCACCTGTGCGCCTTCTTGGCCGAGTACGGCCTCACCACCGCTGACATCGGCACCTGGGTATGTCATCCGGGAGGTCCCAAGGTGCTGTCCGCCGTGGCCGACACCCTCGGCCTGGACGGCGGCGCCCTGGACGCCTCCCGGCACTCCCTGGCGGCGGTGGGGAACATGTCCTCCGCGTCCGTCCTGCACATCCTTCAGAACGTCTGGGAATCTCAACGGCCCGAGCCCGGCACATGGGGACTGCTGATGGCGATGGGCCCGGGATTCTGCTCCGAACTCGTACTCCTGCGCTGGTGAGAGAGAGCTCATGCCCTGGTACATGCTTCTCGTCGTCGCCGTGGCAGCCGAACGCGTCGGCGAACTCCTCGTCGCCCGCCGCAACGCGGCCTGGACCCTTGCCCGCGCCGGTGTGGAGCACGGCCGCNNCACACCGGCCTGCTCGTCTGCTGCCTCGCCGAACCCGCACTCCTCCACCGGCCGTTCCTGCCCGCTCTGGGATGGCCCATGCTGGCGCTCGTCGTCCTGGCGCAGGCGCTGCGCTGGTGGTGCATCACCACACTCGGCCCGTACTGGAACACCCGGGTCATCGTCGTCCCCGGAGCGCGTCTGGTCCGCAGCGGCCCGTACCGCTGGCTGCGCCACCCCAACTACGTCGCTGTCGTCGTGGAGATCACCGCCCTTCC
Source organism: Streptomyces carpinensis (assembly GCF_002154505.1). GTDB lineage: Bacteria > Actinomycetota > Actinomycetes > Streptomycetales > Streptomycetaceae > Streptomyces > Streptomyces carpinensis. The sequence goes on from NZ_MUBM01000644.1 coordinate 1,058, forward strand.
GCTCGTGC
>NZ_MUBM01000645.1 GCF_002154505.1 Streptomyces carpinensis
CCCGCGGCGGCATCGGTCGCGCGAGGGAGGGACACTTGGTTCATGGCCAGCCCCAGTCCCGGGAAGGCTCCGGTATGCCGCCTGCCTCCGCGGCCGCAGAGCGTGTCGTCGGCGCGGCGGTTCGTGCGGGACGCCCTGGACCAGAGCCCCTCGGACGTGGTGGACACCGCTCAGCTGCTGGTCAGTGAACTGGTGACCAATGCGGTGGTCCATGCGAACACCGAGGTCGAAGTGCGGGCCTGGGCCACCGACGGCAGGGCGCACGTCCATGTCAGCGATCGCCGCCCTTCCCGCGGCCTGGTCGCCCAGGATTTCAGCACCTACGCGAGCACCGGGCGGGGACTGGGGATGGTCGAGCAACTCGCCTCCAACTACGGCGTACACGTGGGCGAGGACGTCAAGACCGTGTGGTTCGAACTGTGGTCGGGCACCGCGCCGCCACCGTCACCGGGCTGGGGCACCTCCGTCACCTGCCGTGGGCCGACCGTCACCGTGACACTGATAGACATGCCGGGCGCGCTCCACAAGGCGGCCCAGCAGCACCGCGAGGCGCTCCTGCGGGAGTCCCTGCTGACCGCCCTCGCCGACGACCAGCCCACCCCACTGCAAGAGGACCTGTTCACCGCACTCGAGTGCAACCACATGATCAAGGCCGCCCTGAACGCAGCGCCCGAGGAGCAGACCCCCCACGGGGACCTGCACACCCTGCATCTGACGCTCGCC
>NZ_MUBM01000646.1 GCF_002154505.1 Streptomyces carpinensis
CGAACTGCTCGGCGAGACCGTGGCCGAACGGGACGCGATCGTGCGGGCCGCGGACATGGAACCCACCCGGGCCGGCGGCTGGACGTACTGGCAGGCCGGTGCGTCCGGTCGCGGGATGCAGGCGCTGCGCGTCCACGTTCCGCACGGCTCCCAGGGCGACATCGTGCGCGTGCACCCCGGCGAGGAGTGGCTGCACGTCCTCAAGGGGCGGCTGCGGCTGCGCCTGGGCGACACCGCGTACCTGCTCTCACCCGGCGACAGCGCGCACTTCGACTCGCTGACCCCGCACCGCATCGCCGCCGAGGACCCGGACGGGCTCGAGCTCCTCTTCGTCCACACCCTGCTGCAGAGTCCCACGGCCACACTGTGCCTGGGCCCCCACACCGGAGAGAGGCCATGAGTAACATCGAGGACAAGTTCCCGCGGGGCCTGTGGGTCCGGCTCATCATCTACATCGCCGTGGGCCACCTGCTCGCGGCCTTCATCTGGCTGCTGTTCGAGGTCGGCGCGAAGAAGTAGCCCGGCCGGAACCGGCGGCCGGATCAGTCCAGCAGTCGCTCGCGCAGCCGCTGACGGGTCTCGGGGGCGAGCCGCAGTCCCCGCTCCAGGTAGGCGTCCAC
>NZ_MUBM01000647.1 GCF_002154505.1 Streptomyces carpinensis
CGGCCGGGCAGGAGCCGCCGGCACCGAGAAGGACCCCTTCGCCACCGTCGAGCAGGCGCGTGACGCGCTGGCGGGCAAGACGGACTCCCACCACCGCGGAACCGTCTACCTGCGCGGCGGTGTCTACCCGCGCTCCGAGACCGTCCAGCTGAAGGGTGCGGCGAACTCCTACGTCACCTATGCCGCTTACCGGGGCGAGGACGTGGAGTTCACCGGCGCGGCCAACCTCGAGCCCGAGGGCTTCAGCAAGCTGAGCGACCTCATGAACAGCACCGACCCCAAGTGGTCGTCACGCTGGCGCGTCCCGGACGCGGTCCGGGACAACGTGTGGGTGTACGACCTCGGAGCAGCCGGCATACCGGTCGGCGACCTCTACAAGAACGGCTTCAACTGGGAGCCCAGGCCGTTCGCTCCGCAGCTGGTCACCGACGACCAGGCGCAGACCCTCGCGCAGTATCCCGACGGTGGCGGAACCATCACCTCGCAAGGACTGGTCCTCCGCCAGGGCTTCAAGGGAGCGCGGGACTACTTCTCCGACAAGACCCCGGACGGCAGCAGCCTGCCCTACGAGGACATGCTGAAGCTGCCCGGCCCGGTGTTCGAAGCCTCCGGCGACGTGGCACAGCACTACCAGTCCTGGGCCCCGCCCACCGACCTCGGTTCGGAGAGCACGACCGACCAGCCCGACCGCGAGATCGACAACACCCGCTACGAGACCGACGGCTGGCTCTCGGGCTACTTCGGCAACAACTACGGCAACGACAGGGTGCGGATCTACTCCGTCAGCAAGGAGGGCCTGGACGACGACGGGAACGCCGCCGGGTGGAACGTGCGCACCAAGTACCCGACGATGTACGTCACGAAGGACAAGTGGACCAAGGTCGTAGCCCAGAACATCCTCGCCGAGCTGGATGCCGAGGGCGAGTACTACATCGACCGCTACGACGGCCACGACGTCCTGTACTACTACCCGCCCGGCGGCACGGTTGACGGCAAGAAGATCACGCTGACCGCGTTCGACCGGCC
>NZ_MUBM01000648.1 GCF_002154505.1 Streptomyces carpinensis
AGTTCGGTGGGTTGGGCGAAGCGGGAGAAGTTGTGCACGCAGAGGACGAGGTCGTCCTCGTACTCCCGCAGGAAGGCGATGACGGCCGGGTTGGAGGACTGCAGCTCGGTGTAGGACCCGAGTCCGAAGGCGCGGTTCTGCTTGCGGATCTCGATCATGCGCCGGGTCCAGTGCAGCAGCGAGGACGGCGAGGACATGGAGGCCTCGACGTTGGTGACCTGGTAGCCGTAGACCGGGTCCATGATCGTGGGCAGGAAGAGGCGCCCGGGGTCGCTGGAGGAGAAGCCGGCGTTGCGGTCGGGGGTCCACTGCATCGGCGTGCGTACGGCGTCGCGGTCGCCGAGCCAGATGTTGTCGCCCATGCCGATCTCGTCGCCGTAGTAGAGGATCGGGCTGCCGGGCAGTGAGAGCAGCAGGGCGGTGAAGAGCTCGATCTGGTTGCGGTCGTTGTCCAGCAGGGGTGCCAGGCGCCGGCGGATGCCGATGTTGGCGCGCATGCGGGGGTCCTTGGCGTATTCGGCCCACATGTAGTCGCGCTCCTCGTCGGTGACCATCTCCAGGGTCAGCTCGTCGTGGTTGCGCAGGAAGATGCCCCACTGGCAGTTCGAGGGGATGGCGGGGGTCTTGGCGAGGATCTCGGAGACGGGGTAGCGGGATTCGCGCCGTACGGCCATGAAGATGCGGGGCATGACGGGGAAGTGGAACGCCATGTGGCATTCGTCGCCGCCGGAGGCGTAGTCGCCGAAGTAGTCGACGACGTCCTCGGGCCACTGGTTGGCCTCCGCCAGCAGCACCGTGTCCGGGTAC
>NZ_MUBM01000649.1 GCF_002154505.1 Streptomyces carpinensis
CACCACCAAGAACAGCCTGGTCCGCGCGCTCGCCAACCAGGCCAACGCCACCGTCCTGGACCACATCACGGTGATGGAGAACACCGGCCTGGTCGACTTCGACCAGGTCCTGTTCCAGGAGACGACCCCGCCGAAGCTGCCCGCCTCGGACCTGACCCCGCCACCCCCCTCCGGCGGGCAGCCCCAGGTCGTGCTCACCCCGCCGCCGAACGCCACGTCGAGCCCCCTGGACATCGGCGGCGCGCCCGGCGCCCCGGCGCCCAGCCCGACGGTGGGGTGAGCCAGGCGCGCGGGGCCGGGGCCTTCCGTTCGGATCAGGCCGGAGCCCGGCGTGATCCGAACGAGAGGCCCTGGGTCCTGTCGTCGAATTCCCGTCGTCCGCCCGAAGGGCGGGCCCGGCGGCGTCTGGTGCGTGCGAACACAAGGCGCCGGAGCCCCCTCGTGGCGGAGCCACGTGGGCGGTTCGGCAACGCCGCTGTGGGTCCCCCCACGCCCTTACGGCAGTGGGGGAGTGCGTGCCAGACGCCGCCGGGCAGGCGGGAATTTGACGACAGGGCCTAGGCGAGCCACACCGTGGTGTCCGGTGCCAGTCGGCGCCCCGTCAGCGGCGCGCTGCTCACCAGTACGTCCCCCGGCGGCAGCGGGACGTCGGTGTCCGACAGGTTGGTGACGCACCGCCAGCCGTCGGACCGGGCGAAGGCGAGCACCCCGGCGGGGGTGTCCTCCGTCCAGGTCAGCGACTCGCCCGCCAGCAGCTTGCGGCGCAGCCGCAGGGCCGTGCGGTACAGCTCCAGCGTCGAGCCCTCCGCCCCGTCCTGCGCCTGCACGGCGTACGCCGCGAAGGCGGCCGGCTGCGGCAGCCAGGCCGCGCCCGCCCCGAAGCCGTACGACGGCCCGCCGGTCGTCCACGGCAGTGGCACCCGGCAGCCGTCCCTGCCCTTGCGGACATGGCCCGTCTGCTCCCAGATCGGGTCCTGAAGCACCTCGGTGGGCAGGTCGGCCACCTCGGGCAGGCCGAGTTCCTCGCCCTGGTAGACGTAGGCCGAGCCCGGCAGGGCCAGCATCAGCAGCGTCGCCGCGCGGGCCCGGCGCAGCCCGGCCGCCTCGTCGACGGCCGGTGCGCGCCCGCCGGACAGCAGCCAGGCGTTCTCGTCCGTGCCCGGCGGGAGCATCAGCCGTGAGGCGTGCCGGACCACGTCGTGGTTGGACAGCACCCAGGTGGCCGAGGCCCCGGCCGCCCGGGCGGTGGCCAGCGAGGCGGTGATGGCCCGGCGCAGCTCACCGGCGTCCCAGCGGGTCTGGAGGTACTCGAAGTTGAAGGCCTGGCCCAGTTCGTCCGGGCGGGCGTACAGCGCGCGCCGGCTGTCCGGCACCCAGGCCTCGGCGACCGCCGCGCGGGGCGGGGAGTAGGCGTCGAAGATCTTGCGCCAGTCGCGGTAGATCTCGTGGACGTCGTCCCGATCCCAGTACGGATGGCTGCCCGGCGCCACGTGCGGCAGCGCGTCCTCGCCGGTGACCCCGACGTCCCCGACGTCCCGCAGCGGTTCGTCGAGGTCCTTGACCAGGGCGTGCGCCACGTCGATGCGGAAGCCGTCCACGCCCCGGTCGGACCAGAACCGCAGGGTGGTGCGGAAGTCGGCGCGGACCTCCTCGTTCTGCCAGTTGAAGTCCGGCTGCTCGGGCGCGAACAGGTGCAGGTACCACTGCCCGTCCGGCACCCGCCGCCAGGCGCTGCCGCCGAAGACGGACTGCCAGTCGGTGGGCGGGAGTTCGCCGTGCTCGCCGCGCCCGTCGCGGAAGACGTACCGGTCGCGGGCCGGGGAGCCGGGGCCGGCCCGCAGCGCCTCCTGGAACCAGCGGTGCCGGTGCGAGCTGTGGTTGGGGACGATGTCGACGATCACCTTCAGGCCCAGGCGGTGGGCCTCGGCGACCATGGCGTCGAAGTCGTCGAGGGTGCCCAGGCGCGGGTCGACGTCCCGGTGGTCGGCGACGTCGTAACCACCGTCGGCCAGCTCGGAGGGGTAGAAGGGGCTGAGCCACAGGGCGTCCACGCCGAGCGCGGCGAGGTGTGTCAGCCGCTGGGTGACGCCCCGGATGTCGCCCAGCCCGTCACCGTCGGCGTCGGCG
>NZ_MUBM01000065.1 GCF_002154505.1 Streptomyces carpinensis
CCTGGTCGGCCGCAACGGCGCCGGCAAGACGACCCTGACCAAGGTCCTGGCCGGCGAGGGCATCCCCGCCGCCGGCACCGTCACCCGCTCCGGCGAGGTCGGCTACCTCCCGCAGGACCCGCGCACCGGCGACCTCGACGTGTTCGCCCGCGACCGCATCCTCTCCGCCCGCGGCCTGGACGTGCTGATCCGCAAGATGCGCGAGAACGAGCAGCGCATCGCCTCCGGCAAGGGCGCCACCCGCGAGAAGGCGCTCAAGCAGTACGAGCGCCAGGAGACCGAGTTCCTCACCAAGGGCGGATACGCCGCCGAGGCCGAGGCCGCCACCATCGCCGCGGCGCTGAACCTGCCCGACCGGGTGCTCGGCCAGCCCCTGCACACACTCTCCGGCGGTCAGCGCCGCCGTATCGAGCTGGCGCGGATCCTGTTCTCCGATGCGGACACCCTGCTCCTCGACGAGCCGACCAACCACCTCGACGCGGACTCGATCATCTGGCTGCGTGACTACCTGAAGACCTACCGCGGCGGCTTCATCGTCATCTCCCACGACGTCGACCTCGTCGAGACGGTCGTCAACAAGGTGATGTACCTGGACGCCAACCGCTCCGCGATCGACATCTACAACATGGGCTGGAAGCTCTACCAGCAGCAGCGCGAGTCCGACGAGAAGCGCCGCAAGCGGGAGCGGGCCAACGCCGAGAAGAAGGCCGCCGCGCTCAACGCCCAGGCCGACAAGATGCGCGCCAAGGCCACCAAGACGGTCGCCGCCCAGAACATGGCACGGCGCGCGGAGAAGCTGCTCGCCGGTCTGGACGAGGTCCGGCAGTCCGACAAGGTCGCCAGGCTCCGCTTCCCCGAGCCCGCGCCCTGCGGCAAGACCCCGCTGATGGCCGAGGGCCTGTCGAAGTCGTACGGCTCCCTTGAGATCTTCACCGACGTCGACCTGGCCATCGACAAGGGATCGAGGGTCGTCATCCTCGGACTCAACGGTGCGGGCAAGACGACCCTGCTGCGCCTCCTCGGCGGCGTGGAGAAGCCCGACACCGGCCAGGTCGTCCCCGGCCACGGCCTCAAGCTCGGGTACTACGCCCAGGAGCACGAGACCCTGGACCCCGACCGCACGGTCCTGGAGAACATGCGCTCGGCCGCCCCGGACATGGACCTGGTCGAGGTCCGCAAGGTGCTGGGCTCGTTCCTGTTCTCCGGCGACGACGTCGACAAGCCGGCCGGGGTCCTCTCCGGCGGCGAGAAGACCCGTCTCGCCCTGGCCACCCTGGTCGTCTCCTCCGCGAACGTGCTGCTGCTCGACGAGCCGACCAACAACCTCGACCCGGCCAGCCGTGAGGAGATCCTCGGGGCGCTGCGCACCTACAAGGGCGCGGTCGTCCTCGTCACACACGACGAGGGAGCGGTCGAGGCGCTGCAGCCGGAGCGGATCATTCTGCTCCCCGACGGCGTCGAGGACCTGTGGGGCTCCGGCTACGCGGACCTCGTCGCCCTCGCCTGACCGAGCCTGCGGTCAGCCTCCGCGCCGCCTCTGATCAACGGCGTATGGATCATTCGGCCCATCGGTGATCCATCATCTGTGTGAGATCTCCTCGTATCGAGGTGTGTCGTACACCCATTTTCCGGCCGAGCCCTTATGTACCAAGGGCTCGGCCGTCGTGCGCCTGTGACCAGGGACTTCGCGGAACAACCCGTTCGGCGGTATGAGCAGCGCCGTACGGAATCACTGATTCCGCTTGTGAAGACGCACTCCTGTCGTCACAACCATGTCTCACGGACCTTGCCGAATGGGTGGCCATCGGGCCCCGGAGGGGTGATCATGAGGAGACCAGAGCGCACTTCCCATGAGGAGGCACGGGTGGCCGAGACTCTGAAGAAGGGCAGCCGGGTGACCGGCGCCGCGCGCGACAAGCTCGCGGCAGACCTGAAGAAGAAGTACGACGCCGGTGCGAGCATTCGGGCGTTGGCCGAGGAAACCGGCCGCTCGTATGGCTTCGTGCACCGGATGCTCAGCGAGTCGGGCGTCACGCTCCGTGGGCGTGGCGGGGCGACGCGGGGCAAGAAGGCCGCTTCGGCCTGACCCCGGGGCGGCCCATCGACTTCGATGGTGACCACCCGGCCGGCCGGTGGATCGGCCGGGTGGTTACTGTGCAGTCGCTTAGGATGCCGACGCCGGCATCCAGGACGACCGCACCCATCGGAGGCGCACCATGGCTTCGCCCGAGCACGACCTCGACCCGGTACGTGACTCAGTATCCGACGTACTCGACAAGGACGGCGTGCGGCTCACCGTGGACGACTCGATCGCCACGGTGACGCTGACCAACCCGGCCAAGCGCAATGCGCAGAGCCCCGCCCTGTGGCGGGCGCTCGCCGAGGCCGGGCGCCTGCTGCCGGGCTCCGTCCGTGTCGTGCTGCTGCGCGCCGAGGGCAAGTCCTTCTCCGCCGGCCTCGACCGGCAGGCGTTCACGCCGGAGGGATTCGACGGCGAGCCGTCGTTCATCGACCTCGCCCGCGGCAGCGACGCCGAACTGGACGCGACCATCGCCGAGTACCAGGATGCGTTCACCTGGTGGCGGCGCAGCGACCTCGTGTCCATCGCCGCCGTCCAGGGGCACGCCATCGGGGCGGGCTTCCAGCTGGCGCTCGCCTGTGATCTGCGCGTCGTCGCCGACGACGTGCAGTTCGCGATGCGCGAGACCAGCCTCGGGCTGGTACCGGACCTCACCGGCACGCATCCGCTGGTGGGGCTGGTCGGCTATGCCCGTGCCCTGGAGATCTGCGCGACCGGCCGGTTCGTGACCGCCGAAGAGGCGGTGAACACCGGGCTGGCCAACCTCGCCGTGCCCCGCGACCAGCTCGACGCGGCGGTGCGCGATCTCGCGGCGGCGATCCTCACCGCGCCCCGCAGCGCGGTGATCGAGACCAAGGCGCTGCTCCAGGGTGCCCAGGGCCGCACCTACGAGGAGCAGCGCTCCGCCGAACGCCAGGCCCAGGCACGTCGTCTGCGCGACCTGGCCGGCCTCGGCGAGTAGGCGAAGCGAGCGACCGGGCCACGCGGTGCCGGGACGCGCTCCGGCCCGGTGGGACGGCGCCGACCGCGGGCCGCTCGCGGACGCGCGGCCGGACCGCCCCACGAACGAGCGGGCGCGGTGCTCAGAAACCGTGCCGCGCCCCGCCGTCCACCGGCAGCATGATCCCGGTCAGATAGGACGCCGCAGGCGACAGCAGGAACGCCGACGCACGCCCGAACTCCTCCGGCGTGCCGTACCTGCGCAGCGGGATGCGGGACTCGTTCGCCGCGCGGGTCGCCTCCGGATCCGCCGACAGCGCGTCCAGCTCGCGCACGCGGTCGGTGTCGATACGGGCCGGAAGCAGACCGACGACCCGGATGCCGCGCGGCCCCAGCTCGTCGGCGAGGGACTTGGCGAACCCGGCGAGCCCGGGCCGCAGACCGTTGGAGATGGTCAGCCCCGGGATCGGCTCGTGCACCGAACCGGACAGCACGAAGGCGATGACACCGCCGGCCTCCAGCTCCGCCGCCGCGGCCCGGGCCAGCCGTACGGCGCCCAGGAACACCGACTCGAACGCCGACTGCCACTGCTCGTCGGTGTTGTCGGCGAGGAAGCCGGGCGGCGGCCCGCCCACGCTGATGAGTACGCCGTCGAAGCCGCCGAAGTGCTCCCGCGCGGTCGCGATCAGCCGCTCCGGGGCCTCCGCGTCACCGTTGTCCACGGCCATCCCGACGGCGTTCGGGCCGAGCTCGGCAGCCGCCTCGGCGGCCCGCTTCTCGTCCCGTCCGGTGATGACCACCTTCGCGCCGTCGGCGACCAGTTCGCGCGCGGCGGCGTTGCCCAGCCCGCGGGTGGCCCCGGTGACGACGTACACCCGGTCCTTCAGTCCAAGATCCATGGCCCCTATCCTGCCTTCTCGCCCCCGTACAGGGCGAGGGCGGTGTTCACCAGCCCGATGTGGCTGAACGCCTGCGGGAAGTTGCCGAGCTGCCGGCCCGAGCCCGTGGCGTCGTCCACCCCGTACTCCTCCGCCAGCAGGCCCACGTCGTTGGCCAGGCCCACCAGCCGTTCGAACAGCTCCCGCGCCTGACGCGTCCGGCCGGTCATGTGCAGCGCGTCGGCGAGCCAGAACGAGCACACCAGGAAGGTGCCCTCGCCGCCGGGCAGCCCGTCCACGGCCGCGGTGCGGGGGCCGTGCGCGTCGGTGCTGTAGCGGTGCACGAGCCCGTCCTTGCCGAGCTCCGCGCGGACCGCGTCGATGGTGCCGGTCACCCGCGGGTCCTCCGGCGGCAGGAATCCGACGCGCGGGATGAGCAGCAGGGCGGCGTCCAGCTCACGCGAGCCGTAGTACTGCGTGAACGTGTTCCGTTCGGGGTCGTAGCCCTTCTCGCACACCTCGCGGTGCACCTCGTCGCGCAGCGCCCGCCAGCCGTCCAGGTCGCCGCGCAGCGACGGGTCCTCCTCCAGCGCGCGCACCATCCGGTCCGCGGCCACCCACACCATCACCTTGGAGTGCACGAAGTGGCGCCGGCCCCCGCGCACCTCCCACAGCCCCTCGTCGGGCTGCCGCCAGGCCCGGGACAGGAAGTCCAGCAGGGCGCACTGCATCGACCACACGTGCGGCTGGGAGGAGAGGCCCGAGCGACGGGCCAGCGACAGCGAGTCCAGCACCTCGCCGTACACGTCCAGCTGGAGCTGCCTCACCGCGTCGTTGCCGATGCGTACGGGCGCGGAACCCGCGAAGCCGGACAGCCACGGCAGCTCGTACTCCGGAAGCCGGCGCTCACCCGCCAGCCCGTACATGATCTGCAGGTCCGCGGGGTTGCCCGCGACCGCCCGCAGCAGCCAGTCGCGCCATGCCTCGGCCTCCTCCTGGTAGCCCGCCGACAGCAGGGCACCCAGGGTGAGCGTGGAGTCGCGCAGCCAGCAGTAGCGGTAGTCCCAGTTGCGCACCCCGCTCAGTTCCTCGGGAAGGGAGGTGGTGGGGGCGGCGACGATGCCGCCGGTGGGGGCGTAGGTGAGCGCCTTGAGGGTGATCAGGGAGCGGACGACGGCGTCCCGGTGCGGGCCCGTGTAGCTGCAGCGCGACGCCCAGGCCCTCCAGTCGGCGACGCTGTGCTCCAGGGCCTGGTACGGATCGATCAGCGGCGGGCGAGGCTCGTGCGAGGGGTGCCAGGTCAGGACGAACGCCACCTTCTCGCCCTCGGCGACGGTGAACTCCGCGTGCGTGCGGAAGTGCTCGCCCCAGGTGCGCACCGGGGGCTCGCTGCGCAGCCACACCGAGTCCGGCCCGGCGACGGCGACCCGGTGGTCGTCGCACCTGCGCATCCAGGGGACGATCGAGCCGTAGTCGAAGCGCAGCCGGAGCGTGCTGCGCACGGTCACCCGGCCGCGCAGGCCCTCCACGATCCGTACCAGGTCGGGGGCGCGGTCGCGTTGCGGCATCAGGTCGGTGACGCGGACCGAGCCTTGCGGGGTGTCCCACTCGGTGTCGAGGACGAGGGTGTCCGGGCGGTAGGCGCGTCGGGTGCAGGGGCCCTCGACGTCCTTGGGGGCGAGGCGCCAGTGGCCGTTCTCCTCGTCGCCGAGCAGCCGGGCGAAGCAGGCGCCGGAGTCGAAGCGGGGCAGGCACAGCCAGTCGACCGAGCCGTCCCTGCCGACCAGTGCGGCGGTCTGCTCGTCACCGATGAGCGCGTAGTCCTCGAGCCGCGGGTGCACGGATGTCCGGATTCCCGGTGGAGGCGGGGGGCAATCAGGAACGCGGCCCGGCTGAGCCGGACCGCGTCCACACCGTGGCGAATCCGTGTCCTGCGCCGGCTACACCGTCGCGGGTTCCGTCTCCTTCGCCGCCGCTTCCCTTTCCGCCCCGGCCAGGTCCCGGAGTTCACGGCGGGCCAGGACCAGCCAGCCCACGGGGACGAACGCCGCGAACAGCCACCACTGGACCGCGTACGGCAGGTTGATGTCCCCGATGCCGATCCAGCTGGTGTCCTCCTGGGGCGAGGGGAGCAGTTGGGGGCTGCCGCCCTTGGGCGCGGGAGAGGTCAGTTCGATGTAGCCGCCGAGCACCGCCTTGGCGGAGGTGTCGCCCGAGTCACGCAGGAGCGCGCCGATCTGCTCGCTGTTTATCAGCATGATCTGGCGGTCCGGCAGCCCCTTGAGGTTCTTGATGCCGCTCGCGGCCGTCGTCTCGTCGCGCATCAGCCGGCCGGTGACCGTGATCTCGCCCGACGCAGGCGCCGGAATCCTGGGGAAGGCGGTCTGCGAGGCGGAGGAGGCGATCCAGCCGCGGTTGACGAGGAGCGTCCTGCCGTCGTCCAGCACGAACGGGGTCAGGACGTGGTAGCCGACCTGGTCGTCCGCGTTGGTACGGCGGCGCACCACCAGTTCGTGCGCCGTGTCGAAGTGGCCGTTGGCGGTCACCCGGCGGTAGATGTCGTCGTGCGCGACCGGTCCGCCGACCGAGGTGAGCGACTCGACGGGCACGGGCTTCGCCGCCAGGGAGGCGGTGATCACCTGGTTCAGCTTCTGCCTGTGGTCGTGGCGGTGCAGCTGCCAGAAACCCAGCCAGATCATCGTCGGGATGAGCAGGAGAGCCACGAGGGTGATGATCACCCATTGGCGGGTCAACAGGAAGCGGTACACCCCACGACGGTACCTCTCCGGCCGTGGGGCGCGTCCGGCAGGGGGTGCTCAGACATGGTCGACGATTCCGACCTTTCCCTCCGCGCGGGCGCAGTGCCCGCCGCAGTACCAGTGGCCCTCGACCTCGACGCCCTGACCGATGATCTGCACCCGGCAGTGCTCGCAGATCGGCGCCATGCGGTGGATCGCACAGGCGAAGCAGTCGAAGACGTGCACCGCGCCCTGGGCGTGCACCTCGAAGGTCATACCGTAGTCATTGCCGCATACTTCACATCTGGCCATGCGCCACAGGGTGAGCCGTGGCCGCCTCGCGGGCGAGCGGCCGCCGGGCGAGTCGCCCGGCAATCACCCGTACGCCCGTCGGTCACCCGTACGCCTGTCCGCCGAGTGCCGGTACGTGCGCCCGCCGGCGTCCGTCAGTCGCCGTCCGCCGGTTCCACGTCCCTGAGCAACTGCCCGAACGCCGCCTCGTCCACCACCGGTGTGCCGTACTGCCGCGCCTTGACCACCTTCGACGTGCCGGAGTCCGGATCGTTGGTGACGAGCAGGCTGGTCAGCCGGGACAGGCTGGTGGCGACATGCAGCCCGGCCTCGGTCGCGCGGTCCTCCAGCAGCTCGCGGTCGACGGAGGTGTCACCGGAGAACGCGACCCGCATGCCCTGCTTGAGGCGTTTGCCCTCTTCGTAACGGCCCGGGTTGGGATAGGCGCATGCGGGCCTTCTGCGGCTCGGGCGCCAACTGCCTCCCCGGTAGCCGCCGTAGCCGCCCGTCGGCTGCCGGGGCACGGGCCGGTCCGACCACTCCGTCAGTGGCCGGCACTCCAGCAGCGGCAGCCGGACGCCGCCCGCCGCCGCGGCCGCGAGGCTCGGCCGGAACGCCTCCGCCAGCACCCGCGCGTCGTCCAGCGCGTGGTGGGCCCGCCGCTGTACCACGCCGAAGTGGGCGGCCAGCGACTCGAGTTTGTGGTTGGGCAGCGGCAGCCCCAGCTCCTTGGAGAGCGCGATGGTGCACAGCCGCTGCCGCACCGGCGCCTCGCGCTTCGCGCGCGCGTACTCCCGGGCGATCATCTGCCAGTCGAACACCGCGTTGTGCGCGACGAGCACCCGGTCCGCCAGCCGGAGGGAGAACTCCTCGGCGATCTCCTCGAACAGCGGCGCGCCCTCGAGTACGTCGCTCGTCAGTCCGTGGATCCACACCGGTCCCGGATCCCGCTCCGGGTTGACCAGCGTGTACCAGTGGTCCTCGACCTCGCCGCGCGCGTCCAGCCGGTAGACCGCCGCGGAGATGATGCGGTCGTCCCGGGCCAGGCCGGTGGTCTCCACGTCAACGACCGCGTATCCCTGCGGATACGCGGTCGGCCACGGTGTGGGGGACGGCCCTGCGAGCGTGCGGTCTTCGAGCATGGTCACTGAGGATACGGGCCGCGACTGACAGCCTGGTCCCTCAGGTGGCCACCGCACCGCCGGCGCACACCGGCACGTCCGAACGCCACTTCGGGCGCCGTCCACGCGCGTGCCCGCAAACCGGGCGAAAAGCACAAGAGTTCGCGTCGTCGGGTGCCGTCCCGGCGTGCACCGGCGCGAGCAACACGCGCTTCCTCCCCCGCGCTTCACCCGCACGGACGCGGCGACGCAGGGACAGGGGCACAGGGGCATGGCAGGGACATGGACGGACAGGGACGCAGGGGGTGCTGGGCCACAGGGGCGTACGGGTGCCGGCGTCCACGCCCGGTGCACCACCGTGTGCCCGTCCGGGTACGACCCGGGCCGCCGCGCTGGGTGCCGCGGTGCGCGGCGGCCCGCGACGGCGACGTACGGTGAAGTGCGCTCGGAGATCCACCGGGCGCCACCCACAGCCGAGCGAAGTGAAGGAATCCCGCCATGCGCGCCACCACCATCCACGCCCCGTACGACATGAGGGTGGAGGACGTGCCCGAGCCGGTGGTGCAGCTGCCCACCGACGCCGTGGTGCGGGTGCTGCGCGCCTGCATCTGCGGCAGCGACCTGTGGGCGTACCGCGGCGAGGCGGCGCGGCAGCCGGGGCAGCGCATCGGCCACGAGTTCCTGGGCGTGGTCGAGGAGACCGGCAGCGACGTGACCGGCGTGCGCTCCGGCGATCTCGTGGTGGCGCCCTTCGTGTGGTCCGACGGCGTGTGCGACTACTGCCGCGAGGGCCTGACCACCTCCTGCGAGCACGGCGGCTTCTGGGGCTCCGTGGGCTACGACGGCGGTCAGGGCGAGGCCGTTCGGGTGCCGTTCGCCGACGGCACCCTGGTCCCGCTGCCCAAGGACGCCGCATCCGACGACCACCTGCTGTCCGCGCTGCTGACCCTGTCCGACGTCCTGGGCACCGGCCACCACGCCGCGCTCGGCGCGGGCGCCCGGCCGGGCGCGACGGTCGCGGTCGTCGGGGACGGTGCCGTCGGACTGTGCGCGGTGCTGGCCGCCCGGCGGCTCGGCGCCGAACGGATCATCGCCCTCGGCCGGCACGAGGTGCGTACGGACATCGCGCGCCGCTTCGGCGCCACCGACGTCGTCGCCGAACGCGGGGAGGCGGCCGTGGAGGCGGTCCGCGAGCTGACCCGCGGCCAGGGCGCGCACGCCGTCGTCGAGGCGGTCGGCACCGAGCAGTCGATGCGCACGGCCCTCCACATCGCCCGGGACGGCGGCGCCATCGGCTTCGTCGGTGTGCCGCACGGCAGCGCCACCGGGGTGGACCTCGGTGTCATGTTCAACCGGAACATCGCGCTGCGCGGCGGCGTCGCCCCGGTCCGGGCGTACATCCCCGAACTGCTGCCCGACGTGCTCGACGGCACGATCGACCCCTCACCGGTCTTCGACATGACGGTCGGCCTGGAGGCCGTGCCCGACGGCTACAAGGCCATGGACGAGCGGGTGGCGCTCAAGGTGCTCGTCACCGCCGGCTGATCAGCCCCGGCGGATCGGCGGCGGCAGCGCCGTCAGCAGCCCCGAGACCATGACCACCACCCCCAGGGCGGCGATCTCCGCGCGCGCGGGGGTGCACGCGGTCAGCGGGTCGGGCGCCCGGCGCAGCCGCAGCCGCGCCCACAGGGCGAGCAGGGCGACGCCGGTCACGAGGATCACCTTGGCGAGCAGGGTGCGGCCGTAGGCCGTCGCCGTCAGCTGGTGCAGCACCGTGTCGGCCGGCATCCGGCGCAGGGTGCTGCACACGCCCGTCGCGGTGATCGCGGCGAGCAGGACGGGCGCGGCGCGCGCGTAGCGCCCCAGAAGCGCCGCACCCGTCGCGGTGTGGCACGGGCGCCGCAGTGTGCGCAGGGTGTGCAGCAGTCCACCCGCCCACAGCGCACCGCACACCAGGTGCACGAGCGTCAGACCGGAGCCGAGCAACGGGCGGCTCTCGGTGGGGGGATGTGTGCGCAGCGCCTCGGCCACGGCCACGGCGGCGAGCGGCCAGACCTGGACCTGCGGGCGGCGCGACAGGGCGCACAGGCCGGCCAGCAGGAAGGCGTTGACCTCCAGCAGGGCCAGTGAGCCGTCCCGGGTGCGGTAGAGACCGCCCACGTCGATCTGCGCCAGGCTGTGCGGCACCAGGTTGCCGGCGGCCACCACGCAGGCCAGCCCGAGGGCGGCGAGGAGACCGGCGGCGGCCGCGTACAGGGACCAGCTGCGGGGCGGCTCCGGCGGGGGGTCGGGGAGGCGGTCGGCCAGCCGGTTCACGAACAGCTCGCCGACGGGGACGCACATCGCCGTGAAGAGCACCGCCCGCAGCAGGGCTGTGCCGCCGGTTCCGGGGGCGGCGGCCTCTCCGGTGCCGTGCAGCGCGGCGGACGGACCGAACAGCGGTATCAGCGCGGCGAGCGCCACCAGGGCGAGGACGGCGGCCGCCCGTAACGTCGCGGCCCGCCGCCCCCTCCCGCCGGCGTCTGCCGCCTCGGAGGCCGGTCGTATCAGCGTCACCCCAGGATCTTCACCAGCCGTCACAAAGGGGGCAAGTGGGAACAAGCAACTGAGGGAACGGCATTCCGCCCGACGGTATGCGCCCTGCCGGCCTCCGGCCCGACGGTACGCGGCTCATCCGCGTCGGCCCGGTATCGGCCTGACGGCGTCGGATCGCCGCCCCCCCGTCCGTTCACGCCCAGCGGGCCGCGTCCGTTCCCCAGGGGCCGGGCGGCCGGGCCCAGTCGACAGGGCCGCCGGCGAAGGCCGCAGGTGGCAGGGCGTACCGCAGCCGCCCGATCCCGCTGTCCCGCTCACCGAGCCAGGGCTCCGGCCCGTCGTACGGGGCACCCGTCACGCAACCCGGCCCGCCGGAACCCCGCACAGCATCCGGCTCGCTCGCGCCCGGCCCGCTTCCCTCGGTCAACCACGCCGCCGTCCGGGCCAGCGCCAGCCGCACGACCCGGCTGCCGCCCTCGTACGACTGCTCGGTCAGCGCCCGCAGCACCGCTCCCGCCAGGAGGTAGCCCGTGCCGTGGTCCAGGGCCTGCGCGGGCAGGGCTCCCGGCCGCTGTGCCGACCCCTCGACCGCCGCGATGCCGGTGGCGACCTGTACGAGGCTGTCGAAGCCGCGCCGCCCGCGCCACGGCCCGTACCCGCCCCACGCCGACAGCTGAGCCACGACGAGTCCGGGTCGCCGCTCGGTCAGCGCCTCGGGGGAGAGCCCGAACCGGTCCAGGGCGCCCGGACGGTAGCCGGTGACGACGACGTCCGCCTCGGCGAGAAGCTCCTCGAAGGCGGCGGGGTCGCCCGCGAGGTCCAAGGCGGCCGACCGCTTCCCGAACCCCGTGTCGGCGTGCTGGTCGGCCAGTTCGGGCAGGTGCGGCGCGTCCACGCGCAGCACGTCCGCGCCCAGCAGGGCGAGGGTGCGGGTGGCGACGGGGCCGGCGATGACCCGGGTCAGGTCGAGGACGCGCAGTCCGTCGGCGGGCAGCAGGGGCGTGCCCCCGACGGGCGGGAGCACGCGCGCGCGTGCCTCGTCCGGCCGCTCGCGCTCGACCAGCGGCCGGGCGGCCACCGCCGCCGCCTGTTCGTGCGCGGCCCACTCCTCGGGCGTGCGCAGCGCGACGGCGAGGCCGCCGGCCGCGTACACGGCCTCCTCCACGCCGAGCGCTGAGCGTTCGGCGAGCACGGACTCCACGGAGGAAGCCGCGTCCGTGCCCTCGGCCACCCCCAGCACCGCCAGCAACCGTTCCCGGTGGTGCGGGTAGTTGGCGTGTGTGCGCACCCAGCCGTCGGCCGTGCGCCAGAACCGTGACAGCGGCGCGAAGTTGATCGGTGCCCGCCCGTCGACCAGCAGATGCCGCTCACTGACGAACGCGGTGGCGACGGCCCCGTCGTCCACGCGCACCGCGGGCACCTCGGCGCGCCCGGCCCGCCGGGCGGCCAGCTCGGCGGCGGCCAGCGCACAGGCACCCGCACACGCGCGTGCCAGCTCCCGTACGGGAAGGCGCGCCCGGAGCGCGCCCTCCCGTTCCACAGTGGTGACCCGTGACACGAGGGCCGGATCGCCGCCCAGTGCGGACCATGCGGATCTGATGTCAGTCATGACTGCACTATGCAGTATTGACTGAATCAACATTAGGCCTGCGTGCCGGCATGGCGCATGTGTGCGTCGCGCCTGCCCGCGTGCCGCGTGTCCGCCGCCCGCGGGCAGGCTCGGGCTCCTACTTGGTCACCGCGGCCAGCGCGTCCGCCGTGCCCCAGCCGTAGAAGCCGTTGCGGTTCTTCGTGCCCTCGCACACCGCGTCGACCTTGCCGTCCCCGTTGATGTCGTACGGGTCCGTGCACGGCGTGGCGCTGGCCCCCGTGTACAGCAGCGCCTTCACGAGAGCGGCGGGGGCGTGCGGATGCGTCGACTTGATCAACGCGGCGACGCCGGCCACGTGCGGGCTCGCCATCGACGTACCGGCCATGTAGCCCCACTTGCCACCCGGCAGCGGGCCCAGGATCAGGCCGCTGGTCGCCGGCGGCTCGGGCTTCTGGTACGCCGTGGAGTCACCGCCCGGCGCGGCGATGTCGATGACTCCGAGACCGTAGTTGGAGAAGGACGACTTGACGCCCTTCGCACCGGTCGCCGCGACGGTGACGACACCCGGCAACTGGGTCGGGATGTCATAGCACTTGTGCGGGTCGATCACCCGGTCCCCGGGCGTGGAGTCGTTCGGGGAGGCCGGGTCGGTGATCGAGTGGGACGCCAGGTCGTAGTTCTCGTTGCCCGCCGCCGCGACGTTGACCGTGCCCTTCTTCTCCGCGTACCGCGTGGCCCGGCTGACGGCCTCCACGAGCGCCTTCTGGTCCGGGTCGTCCGAGCAGTTGAAGTACCACGGGTCGGTGTAATAGCTGTTGTTGGTCACGTCGACGCCGTGCTCCGCCGCCCACACGAAGCCGCACACCACGGCCTCCGTGTAGAAGAACCCGTCCGGGTTGCCGACCTTGATGCCGGCCACCTTCACACCCGGCGCGACGCCGGTGATGCCGACGCCGTTCTTCGCGCCCGCGATCTCCCCGGCCACGTGCGTGCCGTGGGGGCTCTCGGCGGCGCTGGGCCGCCAGGCGCCGGCGGTGGTGTCCGGCTTGCCCGCGACGCAGTTGACGGAGGCGCCGCGGTCGAAGTTCGGGGCGATGTCCGGGTGGGTGTCGTCCACGCCCGTGTCGAGGACGCCGACGGTGACGTCCGGGCTGCCGAGCGTCTTCTCGTGCGCCTTGTCGGCCTTGATGGCCGGCAGGTCCCACTGCAGCGGCTCCAGCGGGTCCTGCCCGCCGGCCGCCTCGGCTCCCGCCTCTGCCACCTGCGCGGCGGTCAGCGCCTTCGGCGTGCCCACGTCCGTCGTCGACTGCGCGGGCAGCGGCGCCGTGCGCGTGGCGCCCGCGGAGTCCACCCCGGGCGTCTTGCGTATGGTCTTCGCGAAGTCGGGGTCGGCGGAGTGGACGACGATGACGCCTATCTGGTCGTACGACGTCACGATCGTGCCGCCGGCCTTCGCGATCGCCTTCTTCACCTGGGCCGAGACGCCGTGCCCCTGGGGGACGTTGACGACGTAGCTGAGCGAGGTCGCGTCGGTCTCGGTGGCGGTGGACTGCGCTCGGGGCGCCGCCGACGCCGCTGCCGGGAGGAAGCCGAGTGAGGCGGTCAGCGACAGCACGACCGGTACGGCCAGGGCGAGTCGGCGTCGGGAACGCAGATGAGCCATGGGGTCTCCACATCATCCGGGTACAGGACCCCCCGAGACACAGGTGTGCTGCTCGGGCAGGTACATGACGGTGGTGCAGAGCGAAACTATCCCGCCATCTCACCGGCCAGCAATGAGTTGGCAATGACTTGTCCAGGCCACTTGCGAAACACCCCACAGGACTTGAACCGGTCCTCGCTCGGCGCCGTGGACCTTGGACGGGGCCCCGGCACCAGCCTGCCCCCGTCACATCCGCATCCACATCAGGGTCCGGGCAGCCTCCGGACCCGTTCCGCAACGCGAGGAGACCGACGTGGCCACCGAGACACCGCCACCCTCGAAGACACAGGTCCCACTCCCCTCCACCGAGGAGTTCGCCGCGGTGCAGGAGAGCGCCGAGTTCGGTGAACTGCGCCGCTCCCACCGCTCCTTCGCCTTCCCCCTGACCACCGCCTTCACCGCCTGGTACCTGCTGTACGTCCTGCTGTCCAACTACGCGGGCGACTTCATGGGCACCGAGCTCTTCGGCAACGTCAACGTCGCCCTGGTCCTGGGCCTCGCCCAGTTCCTCACCACGTTCCTCATCGCCTGGTGGTACGCGCGGCACGCCGCCGCCGAGCTCGACCCCAAGGCGGAGGCCATCAAGTCCCGGATGGAGGGCGGAGCATGAGCACCGCGCACACCCTGCTGGCCGCCGGCGAGGCGAGCGAGCACCGCACGCTGATCATCACCCTGTTCGCGGTCTTCGTCGCCGCGACGCTCGTCATCACCGTCTGGGCCGGCCGCCAGACCAAGGACGCGGCCGACTTCTACGCCGGCGGACGGCAGTTCACCGGATTCCAGAACGGCCTCGCCGTCTCCGGCGACTACATGTCCGCCGCGTCCTTCCTCGGCATCGCCGGCGCCATCGCCCTGTTCGGCTACGACGGCTTCCTGTACTCCATCGGTTTCCTGGTCGCCTGGCTGGTCGCCCTGCTCCTGGTCGCCGAACCGCTGCGCAACTCCGGCCGCTACACCATGGGCGACGTCCTCGCGTACCGGATGCGCCAGCGCCCGGTCCGCACCGCCGCCGGTGCCTCCACCATCGTCGTGTCGATCTTCTACCTGCTTGCCCAGATGGCGGGCGCGGGCGTCCTGGTCTCGCTGCTCCTCGGCATCACCAGCGACGGCGGCAAGATCGGCATCGTCGCGCTGGTCGGCGTACTGATGATCGTGTACGTCACCATCGGCGGCATGAAGGGCACCACCTGGGTGCAGATGGTCAAGGCCGTGCTGCTGATGGCGGGCGCCGTCCTGCTGACCTTCCTGGTGCTGCTGAAGTTCGACTTCAACGTCTCCGACCTGCTCGGCAGCGCCGCCGACAACAGCGGCAAGGGCGCCGCCTTCCTGGAGCCCGGCCTGAAGTACGGCGCGACCGGGACCACCAAGCTGGACTTCCTCTCGCTCGGCATCGCCCTGGTGCTCGGCACCGCCGGCCTGCCGCACATCCTGATCCGCTTCTACACCGTCCCCACCGCCAAGGCCGCCCGCAAGTCCGTGATCTGGGCGATCGGCCTGATCGGCGCCTTCTACCTGATGACCCTCGCCCTCGGCTTCGGCGCCGCCGCCCTGATCAAGCCGGACGAGATCATCGCCTCCAACAAGGCGGGCAACACCGCGGCCCCGCTGCTGGCCCTGCATCTGGGCGGCGTGGACTCCAACTGGGGCGCCATCCTGCTCGCCAGCATCTCGGCGGTCGCCTTCGCCACGATCCTCGCCGTCGTCGCGGGTCTGACCCTCGCCTCGTCCTCCTCCTTCGCCCACGACATCTACGCCAACGTCATCAAGAAGGGCGCCGCCACCGAGAAGCAGGAGCTGGGCGCGGCCCGCTGGGCGACCGTCGGCATCGGCGCCGTCTCCATCGTCCTCGGCGCCCTCGCCCGTGACCTGAACGTCGCCGGACTGGTGGCGCTCGCCTTCGCGGTCGCCGCCTCCGCGAACCTGCCCACGATCCTCTACAGCCTGTTCTGGAAGCGGTTCACCACCGCGGGCGCCCTGTGGTCGATCTACGGCGGCCTGGTCACCGCGGTCGGCCTGGTGCTGTTCTCGCCGGTGGTCTCGGGCAAGCCCACCTCGATGTTCCCGGACGTCGACTTCCACTGGTTCCCGCTGGAGAACCCGGGCCTCATCTCCATCCCGGTCGGCTTCCTGCTGGGCGTCCTCGGCACCCTGCTGTCCAAGGAGACCCCGGACGCCGGCAAGTACGCGGAACTGGAGGTGCGCTCGCTGACCGGCACCGGGGCACACTGACCCCTGCCGTACAAGGCGCGTCACGGAGGTGCGCACGGACGGCCGCGTCGTGGGGATCGTAGAGATCTACGAGGCGGCCGTCTCCCACGTCGTGGGATCGGGCTGGTGTCACTGTCAGTGCAGTCACGTAGGCTCGCAGGTGACGCAAGTGCCGAGGGACGACGATCGACGCGATGAGGGAGGCGGCCCACGTGCTCATCGACACCTACGGCCGGGTGGCCACCGACCTGAGGGTCTCGCTCACCGACCGGTGCAACCTGCGCTGCACCTACTGCATGCCCGAGGAGGGCCTGCAGTGGCTGGCCAAGCCCGACCTGCTCACCGACGACGAGATCGTCCGCCTGATCGACATCGCGGTCACTTCCCTGGGCATCGAGGAGGTCCGTTTCACCGGCGGTGAGCCCCTGCTGCGCCCCGGCCTGGTCGGCATCGTGGAGCGCGTCGCCGCGCTGCGGCCCCGCCCCCAGACCTCCCTGACCACCAACGGCATCGGCCTCAAGCGCACGGCGGCCGCCCTGAAGGCGGCCGGACTGGACCGGGTCAACGTCTCCCTGGACACCCTGCGCCCGGACGTGTTCAAGACCCTGACCCGCCGGGACCGCCACAGGGACGTCCTCGACGGTCTGCAGGCCGCCCGCGAGGCCGGCCTGACCCCCGTGAAGGTCAACTCCGTCCTGATGCCGGGCCTGAACGCGGACGAGGCCCCGGACCTCCTGGCCTGGGCCGTGGAGCACGACTACGAGCTGCGCTTCATCGAGC
Source organism: Streptomyces carpinensis (assembly GCF_002154505.1). Taxonomy (GTDB): domain Bacteria; phylum Actinomycetota; class Actinomycetes; order Streptomycetales; family Streptomycetaceae; genus Streptomyces; species Streptomyces carpinensis. The sequence goes on from NZ_MUBM01000065.1 coordinate 16,864, forward strand.
AGATGCCCCTGGACGCCCAGCACGGCTGGAAGCGCGACGGCATGGTCACCGCCGGCGACATCCTCGCCTCCCTGCGCACCCGCTTCGAGCTGACCGCCGAGGGCGCCGAGGAGCGCGGCTCCGCCCCGGCCGAGCGCTGGCTCGTCGACGGAGGCCCGCACCGCGTCGGTGTCATCGCCTCCGTCACGCGCCCGTTCTGCGCGGCCTGCGACCGCACCCGCCTCACGGCCGACGGCCAGATCCGCACCTGTCTGTTCGCCACCGAGGAGACCGATCTGCGCGCCGCCCTGCGCTCCGGCGCCCCCGACGAGGAGATCGCCCGCATATGGCGGCTGGCGATGTGGGGCAAGAAGGCGGGCGCGGGCCTGGACGACCCGTCGTTCGTCCAGCCGGACCGGCCGATGTCCGCCATCGGCGGCTGAACGACGGTCGCGTCGCCACACGGCCCCGGCGTCGGGCTGCTCGGGCTGGGGCCCTGTGGCGCGGTCTCGGGCTCAGGCGCCCTCGGACGCCTGCCACTGACTCAGCAGGACCACGTCCTTCAGGAACCCGCGCACACCGAGGAACTGCGCCAGATGCTCCCGGTGCTCCTCGCACGCCAGCCACGTCTTGCGGCGCTCGGGCGTGTGAATCTTCGGGTTGTTCCAGGCCAGCACCCACACGGCAGCGGCACGGCAGCCCTTGGCGGAGCAGATCGGGGTCTCGTCAGTCACGGCTTCGTCTCACAGACACGGCACAGAAAGCGACGCCGAGCAGCCACGGGGGGAGCTGCCCGGCGTCGGTCTGTCGCTCCGACGGGGGATGCGGAGCGCGTAGGAAGTATGTCACGGGTGACCCGTCGCCCGGCACCGGAACAACACGATTGATCTGAGCATTTCTTGAGCTTCCCGGCGAATGCCCGTCAGGGTCCGGCGATCGGCGCCGGTCACACCCCGTCGTGCGGCTCGCGCGCCGTGCCCGGGGTGCCCGCCGCCGGGTCGGCGGCGTCCCCCGGAACGGACTCCGTGAAGCCGTCCTCCGTGGTCCGCGGCGCTGTGATCATCGGCTTCATCGGCACGGTGACGAACGTCGACGGCAGTTTCGGCGCGTTCTCCCGCCCGGCGTTGGCGATCACCACGGCGATGTAGGGCAGCACCAGCCCGAGCACCAGCGCCACGATCGCGAAATACCGCTCGACGTTCCACAGCACCACCGCGAGAAGCACCGACACCGTACGGATCGACATCGAGATGACATACCGGCGCTGACGGCCGCGGACGTCCTCCTGCAGGCCCGTCCGGGCTCCCGTGATCCGGAACACCTGGACGTTGCCATCGCCATGCTGCTTCCGCATCACAACCCACCATTCGCCCGCATCGGACAATGCCACGCCCCCGCCCCGGTCAGTCACCGGTCGGGAGCACCAGCCCGCACAGGTCCACGTTACGCCGCGTCGACCGTGCCTTCGAGGCCGGGGCAGCTCGTGCCTGGCCTGCGCGAACGACTCGCCCACCCCTGTGCGGGCGCCCGGCGCGTGCCCAGTCGACGCCCGCCCGCGTTCGACGCGTACAGCCGCGCTCCGCATGCGGCGTACGGCCGCCCCGCCGAGACTGACCGTGACGGTCACGTCGAGCCGGACGAGGAGGCAGCCATGGGCTGGTTGTGGGCGATCATCGTGGGCTTCATTCTCGGCCTGATCGCCAAGGCGGTGATTCCCGGCAAGCAGCACTGCCCACTCTGGCTGACCACCGTCTTCGGCATGCTCGGCGCGATCGCCGGCAACGCGGTCGCCCGCGCCCTCGGCGTCGCCGAGACCCGAGGCATCGACTGGAGCCGGCACATCTTCCAGCTCGTGGCCGCGATCATCATCGTCGCCCTCGGCGACACGGCGTACATGGCGTTGTGGGGCAACAAGAATCGGCGGCGGGAGCGGGCGTAGCACGCCCACGACGAAGGGGTGGCCCCCCGGGAGACCACCCCTTCGTCGTGCGCGCACCCGTTCAGGCGTTCAGGCGCCCGTGACCTCGACCGCAGCCAGGTTCTTCTTGCCCCGGCGCAGCACCAGCCAGCGGCCGTGCAGCAGGTCCTCCGCGGCGGGGACCGCGTCCTCGGCGGTCACCTTGACGTTGTTCACGTAGGCGCCGCCCTCCTTGACCGTGCGGCGCGCGGCCGACTTGCTGGGCACCAGGCCGACCTCGGCGAACAGGTCGACCACCGGGCCCAGCTCGGCCACCTCGACGTTCGGCACCTCGGACAGCGCCGCGGCCAGCGTCCGCTCGTCCAGCCCGGCCAGCTCGCCCTGGCCGAAGAGGGCCTTGGACGCCTCGATCACCGCGGCCGTCTGGTCGGCGCCGTGCACCAGCGTCGTCAGCTCCTCGGCCAGCGCGCGCTGCGCGGCCCGGGCCTGCGGACGCTCCTGCGTCTGCTCCTCCAGCTCCTCCAGCTCCTCACGGGAGCGGAAGGACAGGATGCGCATGTACCTGGAGATGTCCCGGTCGTCCACGTTCAGCCAGAACTGGTAGAACGCGTACGGCGTCGTCATCTCCGGGTCGAGCCAGACGGCGCCGCCCTCGGTCTTGCCGAACTTGGTGCCGTCCGCCTTGGTCATCAGCGGGGTCGCCAGCGCGTGCACGCTCGCGTCCGGCTCCAGCCGGTGGATCAGGTCCAGGCCGGCCGTGAGGTTGCCCCACTGGTCGCTGCCGCCCTGCTGGAGCGTGCAGCCGTGGCGCCGGTAGAGCTGCAGGAAGTCCATGCCCTGCAGGATCTGGTAGCTGAACTCGGTGTAGCTGATGCCCTGGTCGGACTCCAGACGGCGGGCCACGGAGTCCTTCGTCAGCATCTTGTTGACGCGGAAGTGCTTGCCGATGTCCCGGAGGAACTCGATCGCGGACAGGTTCTGCGTCCAGTCCAGGTTGTTCACCATGACCGCGGCGTTCTCGCCCTCGAAGGACAGGAACGGCTCGATCTGGCGGCGCAGCTTCTCCACCCAGCCGGCGACCGTCTCCGGGTCGTTCAGCGTGCGCTCCGCGGTCGGGCGGGGGTCGCCGATCAGGCCCGTGGCGCCGCCGACCAGCGCCAGCGGCCGGTGACCGGCCTGCTGGAGCCGGCGCACGGTGAGCACCTGCACCAGGTGCCCCACGTGCAGCGACGGCGCGGTCGGGTCGAAGCCGCAATAGAACGTGACGGGACCGTCCGCGAGCGCCTTGCGCAAAGCGTCCTCGTCAGTGGACAGGGCGAACAGCCCCCGCCACTTCAGCTCGTCGACGATGTCCGTCACGGTTCTCGTGTCTCCTCGATGATCTTGTCGGTGGTCCCGCCGGCGATCTCCCCGGCGGCTCCGGGCCAGTCGGGTGACAGCCGACTACGAGGTTATACGCCTTGACTGACAGAGCTCATATTGAAATCGGGGACGCGCAGCGCCGGCATCGCGGCCCGGGTGAAGTAGTCGCTCCACTCCCGCGGCAGGGTCTTCTCGGTGCGCCCGGCCTCCACGGCCCGGCCCAGCAGGTCCACCGGCGACTCGTTGAACCGGAAGTTGTTGACCTCACCCGTCACCTCGCCGTTCTCGACCAGGTAGACCCCGTCCCGGGTCAGCCCCGTCAGCAGCAGCGTCGCCGGGTCCACCTCGCGGATGTACCACAGGCAGGTCAGCAGCAGGCACGGCCCACGATGGTCCGTCGCTGCGACCATCTCCTCGAGGGAGCGGTCGCTGCCACCGTCCAGGATCAGGTTCCCGGCCGACGGGGCCACGGGCAGCCCGGTCAGGCCCGCGCTGTGCCGGGTGGTCAGCAGGTGCCTGAGCTCACCGCCGCCGATCCACTCGGTCGACCGTACGGGCAGCCCGTTGTCGAACACCGACTGGTCGCCGCCGGAGGAGTGCGCCACCACGAACGGGGCGCACTCCAGGCCGGGCTCGTCCGGGTCGCTGCGCAGGCTCAGCGGCAGTTGGCTGAGCTTCTCGCCCACACGCGTGCCACCGCCCGGCTTGGAGAACACCGTCCGCCCCTCGGCCGCGTCCCGGCCCGACGAGGACCACGTCTGGTAGATGAGCAGGTCCGCGACGGCGGTCGGCGGCAGCAGCGTCTCGTACCGCCCCGCGGGCAGCTCGATCCGCCGCTCGGCCCAGCCGAGCCGTACGGCCAGCTCCGCGTCCAGCGCCGCCGGGTCGACGTCCTTGAAGTCCCGCGTGGGCCGCCCCGCCCAGGCCGAGCGCGTGCGGTCCGGGGATTTGGCGTTCAGCTCCAGCGTGCCGTTGGGCTGGTCGTGGCGCAGGCGCAGGCCCGTCGACGTCCCCAGGTAGGTCGACACCAGCTCGTGGTTGGCGAAGCCGTACAGCTCGCGGCCACCGGCACGCGCGCGTGCGAAGGACTCGCCGAGGGCCGGGGCGAAGTCCGCGAACACCGCCGAGGAGGTCTCGGCGGGGGCGTCGGTGAAGTCGGGGGACTCCGGTACGCCCGTGACCAGCGGCTGCGCGTCCTCGGCGGGACCGGCCGCGCGCGCGGCGGCCTCCGCGGCACGCACCAGCGGCTCCAGCTCGTCCTCGGTCACGGCCGACCTGGACACGACTCCCGACGCGGTGCCCTCCTTGCCGTCGACGGTCGCGACGACGGTGAGCGTGCGCCCGCGCGTGACACCGTTCGTGGTGAGCGCGTTGCCCGCCCAGCGCAGGTTGGCGGTGGAGTGCTCGTCCGCGATGACGACGCAGCCGTCGGCCCGGGACAGTGCGAGGGCGCGCTCGACGACCTCGTGCGGCTTGCTGGTACGCGGGCTCATCGACCGGCCTCCTGCGTGGTGTTCAGAATGTTCACGCCCCTGAAGAGGGCGGACGGGCAGCCGTGGGACACGGACGCGATCTGGCCCGGCTGGGCCTTGCCGCAGTTGAAGGCGCCGCCGAGGACGTACGTCTGCGGGCCGCCGACGGCCGCCATGGAGCCCCAGAAGTCGGTCGTGGTCGCCTGGTAGGCGACGTCCCGCAGCTGCCCGGCCAGCCGCCCGTTCTCGATCCGGAAGAACCGCTGCCCGGTGAACTGGAAGTTGTACCGCTGCATGTCGATGGACCAGGACCGGTCGCCGACGACGTAGACGCCCCGGTCGACGCTCCCGATGAGATCCTCGGTCGACATCCCGGCCGGATCCGGCCG
>NZ_MUBM01000650.1:0-375 GCF_002154505.1 Streptomyces carpinensis
CCAGGGCCAACTGGACGTGCTGCGCTGGGCTTACGAGGACGCCGGCGTTGACCCGGCCGACGTCGACTACGTCGAGGCGCACGGCTCCGGCTCGCCGGCCCTCGACCCGCTGGAGCTGAGGGCGCTGGGCGAGGTGCTCGGTGCGGGACGGCCCGCTCACCGGCCGCTGCTGGTCGGCTCGGTCAAGACCAACATCGGTCACGCGGAGGCCGCCGGCGGCATGGCCGGACTCGTCAAGGCCGTGCTGTGCCTGGAGCACGGCCAGATACCGGCCAGCCTGAACCTGGACACCCCGCACCCGGGTGTCGACTGGGACAGCCTGCCGCTGGAGGTGCCGGGCAAGCTGCATGATCTGTCCGACCTGGGCCGGCCCGC
>NZ_MUBM01000650.1:472-1122 GCF_002154505.1 Streptomyces carpinensis
CGTACGCCCTGCGCGACATCTGCTACAGCGCCGCCACCCGACGCCGGCACCACGCACACCGCACGGCGGTCGTCGGCCGCACCCATGAGGAGCTGGCGGACGCGCTCACCGGCGCCCCGATGCTGGGCGGTCGGCCGTTGTCGTCCGTCGTCGAGCGCTACCGGGCGGGCGAGGAGCCGGCCTGGGAGGCGGTGTTCGGCGCACCCGGCCACTACGTTCCGCTGCCCTCCTACCCTTGGCAGACCCGGCGGTACTGGCCGGGCGAGGGGCACGACGACGGGCCCGGCGAGGTGGACGACCTGGCCGCGTGGGTCCTGCGCGAACACGCCCGCACCGGCTTCCACGACGACTCCCCCCTCACCGACATCGGCATCGACTCGCTGGCGAAGCTGCGGATCGTCGTGGAACTGGTCAAGCGGTGCCGACAGGAGATCGACCCCGAGGAGTTCGGCCGGGTGCGCACGGTCGGCGAACTGCGGCAGTGGACCCGCGCGCTGGAGGCGGCGGCCCGATGAACACTCCGCACACCCTCTACGAGTGGTTCGCCCGTACTGCCGACGCCCACCCCGACGAGCCGGCCCTGGAGGTCGGCGGGGCCCGCCTGACCTACGGCGAGCTGCGTGACCGCGCCGAGCGGACGGCCGTGGGCC
>NZ_MUBM01000651.1 GCF_002154505.1 Streptomyces carpinensis
GGTGAACCGCAGCCGCCCGCTCGCCGTGTGCCGGGCGAGCAGCGCGGCCAGCCCCGGCTCATGGAACGGCGCCCTGCCCGCGCGCAGCGCGGCGACCTTCCCGGCGTCGACGTCGACGCCGACCACCTCGTGTCCCAGCTCCGCCATGCAGGCGGCGTGCGTGGCACCCAGATAGCCGGTGCCGATGACGGTGAGCCGCATGGGGTCCGCCCTCTCGCCGAACGGCAGCACACAGGTACGGCGAGTTCCCGCCATACCGCACACGTACCGTCACACCGGGTCAGCGGCGGGCCGGCGGGCCCTCAGCAGCAGCCGGCCGTCGGCAGCGACCGCTTGTTGCGGGCCTCGCGGTTGCGCGCGGCCAGCAGCTCGTCGGCCGGATAGCCGACCTCCTCCAGGGTCAGCCCGTGCGGCCGTACGACGTGCACGGCCGAGTCCCGCACGCCCGCGGCCAGGACCTTCCCCGGCCAGTCCGGGGGACGGTGGCCGTCGCCGACGAACAGCAGCGCCCCGATGAGCGAGCGCACCATGTTGTGGCAGAAGGCGTCGGCACGGACGGTGGCGGTGATGATCCCGCCGTCGCCGCGCTCGAGAACGAGCTCCTGGAGCGTACGGATGGTGGTCGCGCCCTCACGCTTCTTGCAGTACGCCGCGAAGTCGTGCTCACCGATCAGCCGCCGGGCCGCCTCGTTCATGGCGTCGACGTCGAGCGGCCAGTCGTGCCACAGCACGTGGTTCCGCAGCAGCGGGTCGACGCCGCCCGGGTTGTCGGTGACGCGGTAGGCGTAGCGGCGCCAGACGGCGGAGAAACGGGCGTTGAAGCCGCTGGGCGCGGGCCTGAGGGCCCATACGCGCACGTCCTTCGGCAGCCGCCCGGCGAGCCGCTTGAGCAGCTTCTCGTGGTGCTCGCGCCAGACCTGCTCGGGCAGGTCCACGTGTGCCACCTGGCCCCGCGCGTGCACCCCGGCGTCGGTCCGCCCGGCGACGGTCAGCTCGAAGGTCTCCCGGGAGCGCGTGACCGTGCGCAGCGCGTCCTCGATCTCACCCTGCACGGTCCGCCTGCCGCCGGCCTGCTTGGCCCAGCCGTGGAAGCCGGTGCCGTCGTAGGACAGGTCGAGACGGATACGGACATGGCCGGGCTGTACTTCGTCACTCACGTGCAGATCCTCTCAGGGCCGGTGACTTCTCCGGTACGCGAAAGCGGGCCCGCCCCGTAGGGCGAGCCCGCTTCAGCGTCAGGCGGAGCCTCAGGCGTCCTTCGACTCCTCGGCAGCGGCCTCCTCGGCCGGAGCCTCGGTGGTCTCCTGCGCCTTGGCCTCCTCGGACTCCTTGACCGCACGCTTGGTGGCGGCCTCGGCCTCGCCCACGGCCTTCTGCTGCACCGTCAGCGCCTCGACCAGCTCGATGACGGCCATGGGCGCGTTGTCGCCACGGCGGTTACCGATCTTGGTGATGCGGGTGTAGCCACCCGGACGGTTCTCGTAACGCGGGCCGATCTCGGTGAAGAGCGTGTGGACGACGCTCTTGTCCGTGATGACCTGGAGCACCTGACGGCGGTTGTGAAGGTCGCCCTTCTTCGCCTTGGTGACCAGACGCTCGGCATACGGGCGCAGGCGGCGGGCCTTCGCCTCGGTGGTGGTGATACGGCCGTGCTCGAACAGCGCCTTCGCGAGGTTCGCGAGGAGCAGCTTCTCGTGCGCGGCGCTGCCGCCCAGACGGGCACCCTTGGTGGGCTTCGGCATGGTTCTTCTCCTGTGTGTCTGCCCCGGCCGTGTCAGGTACCGAGGTCAGTATCCGAGCAGGCGGTTGCCTGTCGGAGATCCGGGCGTCTTTCGGACGCCCGGAAGATCCGCGCCCCCGAAGAGGCGCGGGGACTGCGCGACCAGCCACAGCGGGCCCGCAGTCACAGAACCGGCCTCCTCAGCGGAGTGCTCAGTACTGCTCGGTCTCGACGAAGCCCGCGTCCGCGTCGTCGTCGGCGCCGAAGGCGTCCGCGGCGGCGGTCGGGTCGAATCCGGGCGGGCTGTCCTTCAGGGCCAGGCCCATGCCGGCCAGCTTCGCCTTGACCTCGTCGATGGACTTCGCACCGAAGTTGCGGATGTCCAGCAGGTCCGCCTCCGAGCGGGCGACGAGCTCACCCACGGAGTGGATGCCCTCGCGCTTGAGGCAGTTGTAGGAGCGGACCGTGAGCTCCAGCTCCTCGATCGGCAGCGCCAGGTCGGCGGCCAGGGCGGCGTCCGTCGGGGACGGACCCATGTCGATGCCCTCGGCGTCGATGTTCAGCTCGCGGGCGAGACCGAACAGCTCGACCAGGGTCTTGCCGGCCGACGCCATGGCGTCACGGGGACGCATGGCCTGCTTCGTCTCGACGTCGACGATCAGCTTGTCGAAGTCGGTGCG
>NZ_MUBM01000652.1 GCF_002154505.1 Streptomyces carpinensis
CGCTGCGGTCGGCCGGCGACGCGGCGACCGCGGCGGCGCTCATCCGCGGGGACGAGACTCCGGCGGAGGCGGCTGCCGCGAGCGGTGGCGCCCAGGTGGCCACGGACACCTCCGAAGACACCGCCGCGGCACCGGGGGCGGCCTCCCCCGGCGCCGCGGCGGGCACCACGACGCCCGCAGCCGCCACCGCCTCCGCGCCCGCAGCCCCCACGGCGGAGCCCTCCGCGCCCGCTGCGGACGAGCGCCCGTTCCGGATCGTCGCCGTCACCTCCTGCCCCACCGGTATCGCGCACACCTACATGGCGGCCGAGTCGCTGGAGAACGCCGGCCGCGAGGCGGGTGTCGAGGTGGTCGTCGAGCCGCAGGGCTCGGCCGGTTTCACCCGGCTCGACCCGGCGGTGATCGCGGCGGCGGACGGCGTGATCTTCGCCCACGACGTCCCGGTACGGGACAAGGACCGCTTCGCCGGGAAGCCGACCGTCGACGTGGGCGTCAAGGCGGGCATCAACCGGCCCGGCGAACTGATCGGCGAGGTGCGGGAGAAGGCCGCGCGCGGCGTGGCGACCGCGGCCGCGGCGCCCGGAAGCACGCCGGTCGAGCGGACCGGCGAGGCGAATGAGGGCTACGGCACAAAGCTGCGCAAATGGCTCATGTCGGGCGTCAGTTACATGGTCCCGTTCGTCGCGGCGGGTGGTCTGCTGATCGCCCTCGGCTTCGCCATCGGCGGCTACGAGATCAAGTCGGCGCCGTCGGTCATGCACCACTTCGTCTGGACCCAGTCCGACAGCTGGGCGGCCCTGCTCTTCCAGATCGGCGGGGTGGCCTTCGCCTTCCTCGTCCCGGTCCTGGCCGGCTACATCGCCTACGGCATGGCGGACCGCCCAGGTCTCGTCCCCGGCTTCGTCGGCGGCTCGATCGCCCTGACCATCAACGCGGGCTTCCTCGGCGGCCTGGTGGCCGGTCTGATCGCCGGTGGTGTGGTGATGGCCATTCAGAAGGTGCGCATCCCCGCGCCGCTGCGCGGCATCATGCCGGTGGTGGTGATCCCGCTGATCTCCTCGGCGGTGGTCGGATTCCTGATGTTCGTGGTCATCGGCAAGCCCATCGCCTCCGGGCAGAAGGCGATGACCGACTGGCTGAACGGCCTCACCGGCACCAACGCCGTCCTGCTCGGCGCGCTGCTCGGCCTGATGATGTGCTTCGACCTCGGCGGTCCGGTCAACAAGGTCGCCTACGCCTTCGCCACCTCCGGCATCGCGGTCTCCGACCCCAGCGACTCCGCCATGAAGATCATGGCCGCGGTGATGGCGGCGGGCATGGTGCCGCCGCTGGCGATGGCCCTGGCCACGACCGTGCGCGGCCGGCTCTTCACCCGGGCCGAGCGGGAGAACGGCAAGGCCGCCTGGGTTCTGGGCGCCTCCTTCATCTCCGAGGGCGCGATCCCCTTCGCGGCGGCCGACCCGCTGCGTGTCATCCCCGCCTCGATGGTCGGCGGCGCGCTCACCGGCGCCCTGTCGATGGCCTTCGGCGCCACGCTGCGCGCCCCGCACGGCGGCATCTTCGTGGTCCCGCTGATCGGCAACCCGTTCCTCTACCTGATCGCCATCGCGGTGGGCGTGTGCGTGACGACCGCCCTCGTGGTGGCCCTCAAGACCCTGCGCAAGCCCGCTCCGGGCGCGGCGGCCCCGACGGCCGGCGAGGACGGGGGAGAGGGCGCGCAGGCGGCGTCGGCGCAGCCCAAGGAACCGGTGGCGGCCTGACGGCGGCCACAGCCTCCGCCTCTTTGGGGTGCTGTGAGTAGTTCACGTCACCTGCGAGATACGTCACGGTCCGGGGCCAACGTCCCGGACCGTGGTGTTCACTTGAAGACATGCCTGAGCACGTCTCGATCCTGATCTGGTTCGGTGTGGTCGTCCCCGCCGCACTGATCGTCGCCTGCGCCATCGGCCTTGCCGGCTACCGCTTCGGCCTCCGATTCGAGATCCGTCGACGGCATCACCCGGGCCTGTCGGCCCTCCCGCACCAGCGCGGCTCGGGCCCCCACCGGGAGTACGTCGAGCTGACCCCGGCCGAACGGGCCGCATTCGCGGGCCTGATGCGCCAACTCAGCGACGGTCACTGACGGCTCGGCGGACGGCGACCGGCGAACGCCCGCCGACGCGCCCGTCACACCCTGAGCCCCGGCCCTGAGACCCTCGGGGCAGACGCCCGCAGCCAGGCCGGCTCGCCTACGGCACCTGCGCCGCCCGACGCTCCATCGCGTCCCGGGCGGCGTCCTCCGTCGTGTACACCTCGCACATGTGGCGTCCGTCGGGGGTCGCCGTGTGCTCGACCTCCCACAGGGAGATCTCCACGCCGTCGCTCAGCAGGAAGGCGTGCTCGTAGAGCGAGAAGCACAGCCCGGCGCGGCCCGTGCGGCACGGGCGGCCGAACGCCTGGGTGATCCGGTGCCCGGACGCCGTGGCCAGCAGGGTGGCGACGTCCGTGCCCGGCCGGTCCGCGTTCTCCGCGCGCCGCAGCAGTCGGCGCGCATGGTCGGCGGAGTCCTCCGGGGCGTACGCGTGGCGTGCCTCGGGCAGCGGCGAGAGCTGCACCAGCACCGGCAGGTCCAGCTCCGGGGCGTCCGGCGGGAACGGCAGCCGGGCGGTGGCCGTGCGCACCTCCTCCTCGTCGACGTACACCTCGTGCTGCGGCTCGCTGCCGGGCGCGGTGTTGTGCACCAGCTCCCAGAGAGTGAGCGCCGAGCCGTCGGCGAGCAGCCACGTGTGCCGGAACGTCTCGCGGTGCAGCCCCGCGCTGTGGTGCGCGGAGTGCAGCGAGCCGTCGTACGCCAGTGCGCAGTCCAGGTGCCGTATCGTCTCGTCGGGCAGCTCGAAGGAGTTCAGCGCGCGGCCGAGGAGCCGCGCGAGATGCTCTTCCGGAGACTCGGGCGACTCGCGTGGCTCGTACGCAGCCGTCTCGTACGGAACGCTCAAGGTTTCTCCCGGCGTCGCTGCATGTCACCTTGTGGGTGCATACCGTAGCCCCTCGGTCGGACATCGTGTCCGGGAACCGAGAAAACGTATGCCCGAAAAACGGCCGGGCCGCGCGAGAAGTTCCCGCGCGGCCTGCCGATCCGTCAAAATCCGCTGCTCAGGGGTCGAATGGGCCCTTGTGGTCCAGGCCCGGTCAGACGGCGCTGCCGGCGGTCCACTCGCTCCAGGACATGTTCCAGCCGTTGAGGCCGTTGTCCGGGGCGACGGTCTTGTCGGGGGAGTTCTTGACGACCACGACGTCACCGATCAGCGAGTTGTCGTAGAACCACTGCGCGGGGGTGGAGCCCTGCGCGCCCCGTACGTCCGCCATGCCGACGCAGCCGTGGCTGGTGCCCTCGCGGCCGAAGGGCGGGTTGCCCTGGTTGTACCAGTAGTTCCCGTGGATGAACGTGCCGCTGTCCGTCAGGCGCATCGCGTGCGGCACGTCCGGGATGTCGTACTCGCCGCCCAGGCCGACCGTCCGGCTGTTCATACGCGTCTGGGCGAACTTCTCCGAGATCACCATCTTGCCGTTGTACGTGGTGTGCTCGGCGCTGCCGGTGGAGATCGGGATCGTCTTCACGGTCTGCCCGCCCCGGACGACCGTCATGGTCTGCGTGTCGGCGTCCACCGTGGAGACCTGCGCGCGGCCGACGGTGAAGGTCACGGTCTTCCGCTGCACGCCGAACACGCCGTTCGCGCCCTGCACGCCGTCGAGGTCGATCTTCATGGTGACCTTGGATCCGGCCTTCCAGTAGTCCTGGGGGCGGAAGTCGAGCCGCTGAGCGCCGAACCAGTGGCCGGCCACCTGCCGGCCGCTGCTGGAGGTGACCGTGATGTGCGACTGCACGGCCTTCCTGTCGCTGATCGCCTTGTCGAAGGTGAACGACACGGGCATGCCGACGCCCACCGTCGTGCCGTTGTCCGGCGTGTAGGTGCCGATGAAGCTGTTCGCCGTGGTGACGGTGGTGAAGATGGAGTTGGCGGCGGCCGTACGGCCGTTCGCGTCCTTCGCGATCGCCGAGATCTGGTACTTCGTCCCGCGCTCCAGCTGCTCCTTGGGCTTCCAGCCGGCGCCGTCCGCGGAGATCGAACCGGGAACGTCCTGCCCCGACCCCGCCACGGTCATCTTCACCTCGGTCAGCCTGCCGTCGCTGACCTTCACGCCGGTCGCGTTGATCGACGCGCCGGTAGAACCGTCCTTCGCCGAGATGGTGATCTTCGCGGTGGAGGTCTTCGGGGTGTCCTTGCCGCCGTCTTGGCCGTCGTCGTTGGCCTTGGCGTCGCCGCCGCATCCGGTGAGGGTGAGGGTGCCGACCATCAGGGCGGCACAGGCCCCCAGTACGCGCCGCGCTGCTATGTCCGGCCTTGTCACGGGCTGCTCCAGGTTCGTGTGGTGTGCGTGGTCCGTTGCAGTGTGTGGGAGAAGAGGCCGACGGGCCGTCAGGAGGTTCCCGCCGATCACCCGAATGACCTTCACGGTGACAGAACCGGGACAATCGCGGGCCCGGCGTGACCGACGTGACCGGCCGGTCCACGGACACGCGGCCCCGAGAGTCCCGCAGCACCCGGAAAGCGGCCCATCGGCGTTGTCGGTGGGGGCGGTTAGCGTGTGCCTGTGATCGAGACGACCGGCGACGACCGCCGCTTCCCGCCCGCCCTGGCCGACGTCGCCCGGGCGGAGTTCGACTACGACGAGGGAGAGGGTGTCGACTTCGAGCCCTACGACGCCTTCGACTCCGCCGAGGAGACCACCCACTGGCTGCGGCAGTGGACCGGGAACCACGAACTCGACGGCGACGCCTACCGGGTCTTCGGGCAGGACGGCACCGGCGGTCTCGCCGCCGTGTGGTGCGCCAGGCCGGGACGGCCGACGGCCGAGCAGCCTGTGGTGTTCATGGGCTCGGAGGGCGAGTGCGGCGTGGTGGCCGGGAACCTGTCCGACTTCCTGTGGGTGCTGGCCGACGGCTTCGGGCCGATGGAGGCCGTCGAGTACCCGGACCGGGAGCCACGCCCGGACGCCGCACTGGCCGAACTCGCCGAGCGGCACGCGACCACACCGCGCCGGCCGGCCAGGCGGATCACCGCCGAGGCCCGGGCGGAGTTCCCCACCTTCGCGGACGACGTCATGGAGCTCTGCCGCTGACCGCGAGGGCAGGCCACCCTCGGCACCGCCCTCCGCCCCGGTCAGGCACCGGCCCGGCGCCGAGGACGGCGTCGGCCCTGGCGCCGAATCCGGCAGCGCCCCTGGTCCGGCCGGTGCCGCCGCCCGATGCCGGCCGGCCGCGACGGACATGAAGAGCGGCTACGGCGCAGAGGGCGGGCGGGCGACAGGGGAGCCCTTGCGCTCCTGGTGCCCCGCGGCCCCTGTTCTCAGCTGCTGGGCTCGTACAACTCCCCGTACGACGGCCAGGTTCCCGCCGGGCCGTGCACCGGCTCGGCCGTGCGGATGGCGCGGACGATCGCGCGGGTGACGGTGTCCGCCCCGGCCGCGAGGATGTCGTTCAGGGCGAGGGGCTGGTCGGCGGCGAGCGGACGGGCCCCGGTGGACAGGGCGAACACCGTGTCGCCGTCGTTGAGCAGGTGCACCGGCCGCACGGCGCGGGCGATGCCGTCGTGCGCCGTGCCGGCGAGCTTCTGCGCCTGCGCCTTGGACAGCTCCGCGTCGGTGGCGACCACCGCGAGGGTGGTGTTCAGCGGGGGTGACGCGTTCCGCGCGGCGGCCTCGTCCAGCCGTCGGCGCGCGGCCTCGTGGACCCGCCGGTCCGGGTACTCCACCCGCCCCTGGAACAACTCCCCGTACAGCACCCCCGTTTCGGGATCCACCGCGGAACCGGCCGCGTTGGCCACCACCAGTGCCGCCACCGTGATGCCCGAGGCGAGCAC
>NZ_MUBM01000653.1 GCF_002154505.1 Streptomyces carpinensis
CCGGGTCCTGGAGATCGGCGCCGGCACCGGCTACAACGCGGCCCTGCTCGCCCACCGGCTCGGTGACGACGACCTGGTCACCACCATCGATCTGGACCCGGAGATCACCGAGTCGGCGCGCCGGCACCTGGCCGCCGCGGGCCACCGTCCGGCCGTGATCACCGGTGACGGCGCCCGCGGGGTACCCGAACGCGCCCCCTTCGACCGGATCATCGCCACCTGCGCGCTGCCCTCGATCCCGCGGGCCTGGCTCGCCCAGTGCACCCCGGGCGCCCGGATCCTGATGCCGATCGCCACCGGGCTGGTCGCGCTGACCGTGCGCGACGCCGCGCACGCCGAGGGCCCCTTCCTGGACACGCCCGCCTTCTTCGTGCCGCTGCGCGGCGAGGGCAGGCCCGAACCCCGCCCCCCGCGGCTGGACGGGCTGCCGGCGCGGGCCCGAGAGGACGAGCTGTTCCGCTTCCTGCTGGCCCTGACCCGAGGCAGCGTCGACCCGGGCGAGGCGTACGCCCTGTGGGAGCACGAGGGATGCCCGCGGCGCGAGCGCTACGGGATCACGGTGAACGACGAACACGCGTGGGCGTGGCTGGACCACCCGGAGGGGCCGTACACCTGGCACCTTCCGGGCTGACCGGTGGCGGGCCGGCCCACCCGGACGGGCCGGGCCGGCGACGGGGCTCAGCCGCGCCGGATCGTGATCGTCGTCCAGGCGCCCACGTGCACCCGGTCACCGTCCTGCAGCGGCACCGGGACGAAGGGCTGGATCGGCTCCTCGGAGCCGTTGACCGTCGTGCCGTTCGTCGAGTTCTGGTCGACGACCGCCCAGCCGCCGTCGGGCTGCTGGACCAGCACCGCGTGCTGGTGCGAGACGCCCGGGTCCTCCGGCGGCACCGACAGGTCGANNCGCCGGTGGAGTGCCGGCGGCGGCCGATGGTGATCTGGTTGCCGGTGAGCGGACGCTGCTGCTCGGGCGAGTACGCGGGCAGGTTCAGGCCCGCCGCCTCCGGGCCGGAGCGCTGCATCATCGCCATGAAGTACTCGCGGTCCGGACCGATCGTCGCCGTCCAGGTGGCCGGCTGCGCCGGCTGCTGGGGG
>NZ_MUBM01000654.1 GCF_002154505.1 Streptomyces carpinensis
AACCCTCAACCACAACCTCACTGCATGAGAGCACGCTTTGGGTAGCAAGAGGAACGGTTCAGGCATCAACAAGCGCGGAGGCCCGGGCGCTGCCTCAATTACAACGACGCCCAGGGGGACTGTAAAACGTTCGGGTCTGGCCCGTAGTCGGTGGTGACGCCGAGTGGCTGTCAGGGCAGGAGGATACGGTGGCGAAGGAGGTCGAATCCGGCGCGGCCATGCGGCGGCGCGTGCGGTGGCGATCCACTCGGTGAGTTTCACATCGTTGCCCTCGGCCGGTTTCAGCAGGGCGGCGAAGCCGCGTACGAGATCGGCGAGAGCGACCATCTCCGGGCAGGCCGCGGCGATCTTCTCCAGCAAGGAGGTTTCCTTCGGGCGCAGGTTGTCCGGGTGGGTGAGCAGGAGCCGGGTGGCTCGGCGTGGGGTGGTCACCGGGCGTTCGCCCTCGGCGCGGCCCTGATTGAGGTAGCGGACCAGCAGGTTGGCGCTGCCGGTGTATCCCAACTCCCTGATTTCTTGTAGCAGATGGGTGACCGGCACCGCCGGGTCGGCCACGCGCCGTTCGCGGAGGTGGTCGCGGTAGGGGTCGACGAGGGTGGGCCGGTAGGTGGGGGCGATCCGCAGAAGCTGGGGTTCGGGCATGCGCGCGTAACGCTTGACGGTGTTCAGGGCCAGTTGCAGGCGGCGGGCGCATCGAGCAGGCCGACGCCCTGGCCGAGGAGATCGTGGACCTTGTTCCAGCGTTCGCGAGTGGTCTGCTCGCGTACTCCGCCGGGGCGGGGCGGGTTGATGGTGGCCCAGCAGCCGGCGTGGGCGCGAACTTCGAGCAGGACTTTGTCGCACAGGTTGCGCCAGAGGTGCCAGCGGTCGCTGACCTGCACCGCGTCGGGCAGAACGCGGCGGACGGCCTCGGCGTAGGTGGCCGAGCCGTCCCGGCACACGACCTCGACGCCGCTGCCGTGCTCGAGCAGCCAGGACTCCAGTGTCGCGGCCTCGCGGTCGGGCAGGACCGTGACGCGCCTGCCGGTCTCGGCGTCCGTGATGATCGTGGCGTATCGGCGACGGCGACGCAGGGCGAAATCGTCCACGCCGATCACCTGCGGGACCGGCAGTTTCGGCGCGGGAAGGCGCCACAGATGGCGCAGCGCGGTACTGCGGGAGACCGGCACGGCCAGCCAGGCGGCGAGCCGGGCCGTCGCGCGGCCGCATAACTCCCGGGCCACCTCGGCTATCTGCCCGGCCAGCCGCACCGTGCGGCGCTGATGGCGCTCCAACAGTCCGGGAATCTGCTCGCGAAAGGTCTGCCGCCGACAGCCCAGGACCGGGCAGACCAGCCGCCGCACGCGCAGGTGGACGACGACCTGGCGTGCGTCGACCGGCACGTCCGCCACCGTCCGGTGGTGATACCCGTGCACCTTCGCCGTCGGCGCCCCGCACACCGGACACGGCACCGCCACATCCCGGGTGCGGGCCGTGACCACCACTGCGTCACCCCCGTCCACCACGTCCTCAATGACCAGATCCGACAGTCCGGAAAACACCGTCCCCATAAGGGAATTGACATCGATCACAAGAACATGATCACAGACGGCTACTCAGCGTCACCACCGACTACGGGCCAGACCCAAACGTTCGGTGTAACTCCCGATCATGGAAGATGCATCGATGACCAGTGAGAACGTGGCCGAGCACGAGGCTGGCGAGTCGGCAGCGGCTGTGTCGGCCAAGGCCGTGGACGACCAGCTGATCGACGAGCTGGTGAGCCGGGCCCAGGCAGAGGGCCTGCAGCTGACCGGCGAAAGCGGAATGCTGCAGCAGCTGACCAAGCGGCTCCTGGAGTCCGCTCTCGAAGGCGAGATCACCGACCACCTCGGCTCTGACAAGCACGATCCGGCGGGCAAGGATGGTGGCAACTCCCGCAACGGCAAACGCTCCAAGACCGTTCTGACCGACGTGGGACCGGTGGAGATAGCCGTGCCCCGCGACCGGGACGGCTCCTTCGAGCCGAAGATCGTCAAAAAGCGGCAGAAGCGCCTGACCGGCGTCGACGAGATGGTGATCTCGCTGGCCGCGAAGGGTCTGACCACAGGTGAGGTCCATGCCGCAACTTGCGGAGGCCTATGGCGCCGAGGTCTCCCGGCAGACCATCTCCACCATCACCGATAAGGTCATCGAGGGCATGGTCGAATGGCAGAGCCGCCCTCTGGGCCGCATCTATCCGGTAGTTTTCATCGACGCCATCCACGTGAAGATCCGCGACGGCGCCGTCGC
>NZ_MUBM01000655.1:0-951 GCF_002154505.1 Streptomyces carpinensis
GCACCGGCGGGTCCTTGTCGACCGGCTCCTGGCGACGGTCGTGCACCTACGCCGCGGGACCACGCACGACGTGCCGGCGTGCTGGTTCGGCTCCCGCCACCGGAATTCAGGCGCGCGCCGCCCACTCAAGACCGCGGCCGACGATCGTCGCCGTCTGTGGCACCTCGAGGTCCGCGACTCGGTGGCCCAGGGTGCAGATGAACACCCGTCCCGCTCCCCAGCGCCGCGTCCACACCACGGGGAACTCGACCGGGACGTCCCACTGTCCGCCGGTGGAAGGGGTGAGCACGGACGTGGCCAGCACCGTGTTGAGAGCGTCCGTCAGCACCCAGTAGTGCTCGGTGACGACCCCGTAGTCCTCGATGCCCTTGGTGATCTCACCGTCCCGGTCCGGCGAAGCGGCGACGCGCACGGTGAATTCCTGGAAGCCGTCCGGGTGCCAGAGGAACCGGCCCCCGACCATGCGCAGGTAGCGTGCGTTGCCGACGTTCGTTCCGATGACACCCCCGTGCCACCCGGCGAAGCCCGTGCCTGCCTCCACGGCCCCCACGAGGTTGGCCTCCTGCTTCGCGCTCAGCTCACCTCCCGACCAGGAGTGCACGACGAGGTCGGTGGCGGCGAGCCGGTCCATGTCGTCGTAGACGGTCAGGTCCTCGCTGACCGATACGTCGAAGCCCGCGCGCTCCAGGTAGGGCATGAACACCTCCGTGCAGCCGACCGGGTCGTGTCCTTCCCAGCCTCCGCGGACGACCAGGGCCTTACGCGTACTCACCTCGGAATCCCTCCTCACCGCGCCTGGGGCGCGAGTCGCAGACCGGCGTCGGGGCGGACGCCGCCTGGTCAGCCCCGGCGCGCACCTCCGGAGACCCTGTGCACCGTCAAGATTGGGCCCCAGCGAGGCTGTCCAACCCCTGTTCAACGGCAAGCCGTCACTGATCAAGAGATAGCCGC
>NZ_MUBM01000655.1:1020-1649 GCF_002154505.1 Streptomyces carpinensis
CGGCGTCGGTGTCACCGCTTTCGATCGCCTCGAGGATCGCCTGGTGGTCGTCCAGCGTCCGGTCGATGTCCTTCTGGGACACCTCACCGTGGTACCGGCCAGTCGTCCGCGCCTTGCCGTGGATGCTGGACACGATGGCCAACCCCAGCCGGTTGCCGGAGGCCTGCATGACGGCTTCATGGAAGCGGACGTCGGCAGCGGAGAACTCCGCAGGGGAGGCGGCGACCCGGCGCATCTCCTCAAGCGCCTCGCGGATCGGGCCGGCACCCGCCTTGCCGGACAGCGCTGCCGTGCCGGACATCTCCCGCTCCAGTGCCGCGCGTACGCGAACCAACTCGTCCAGAATCGCCAGTGAGGAGTCGTGTTTCACCAGTGATGTCAGGACCACGTCATCAATCAGGTCCCATTCCTTGGAGGGGTTGATCCGGGTGCCTTTGCCTTGCGCGATCTGAACGAGTCCCTTGTCCTGAAGGATCTTCAGGGACTCGCGCACGACCGTGCGGCTGACGCCGAAGCGGTCGCACAGTTCGGCCTCGGTCGGCAGCGTCGTGCCCGGGGGGTACACCGCGGTGACGATGTCGTCGACGAGCTGACGCACCACTGCCGGGCCGAGCCGCCGGCCGGCGGCT
>NZ_MUBM01000656.1:0-435 GCF_002154505.1 Streptomyces carpinensis
CCGCAGCAGGTTCACCAGCGCCACCCCGTCCGAGAGGTCGGCGTGGTGCAGGACGAACGACCGCTCCGGCTGGTCCGGGCCCTGGTAGATGTGGTCGATCCGCTCGGTGTTGAACGTCGACGACCGGCGGATCAGCCCGTGCACGGTGTAGCCCTTGTCCAGCAGCAGCTCCGCCAGATAGGACCCGTCCTGGCCGGTCACCCCGGTGATGAGTGCCGACTTGCCCATCAAAACCCCCTCCGACGCGACCAATCGGTCACGTTTTCATGTGTTATACCCTGATATCGCGAGGAATGTCCCCCGAGACCGTACGGTGCTGGCACAATCCGCGCATGACAGCTGACGCTTCGCCACAGCCCACGGCGGCTTCGCCCGCGCCCTCGCTCTCGGCCACGGGCTCGTCCCGGTCCTCGCTGCTCCCGCGCGGGGCCCGCG
>NZ_MUBM01000656.1:485-1085 GCF_002154505.1 Streptomyces carpinensis
CCTGCGCGACGCCCGCCCGGACGCCGTCGTGCTGGCCGCCGCCAAGGTGGGCGGGATCATGGCCAACAGCACCCAACCGGTGCAGTTCCTGGAGGACAACCTGCGGATCCAGCTGAGCGTCATCGCCGGCGCGCACACCGCCCGCGTCCCGCGCCTGCTGTTCCTCGGCTCGTCCTGCATCTACCCCAAGCACGCCGAGCAGCCCATCCGCGAGGAGTCGCTGCTCACCGGCGCGCTGGAGCCGACCAACGAGGCCTACGCCATCGCCAAGATCGCCGGCATCACCCAGGTGCAGTCCTACCGCCGCCAGTACGGCGCCTCGTACATCAGCGCCATGCCGACCAACCTCTACGGTCCCGGCGACAACTTCGACCTGGCCACCTCGCACGTGCTGCCCGCGCTCATCCGCCGCTTCCACGAGGCCCGCGTCAGCGGCGCGCCGGAGGTCGTGCTGTGGGGCACCGGCACCCCGCGCCGGGAGTTCCTGCACGTCGACGACGTGGCCGCGGCCTGCGCCCTGCTCCTGGAACGTTACGACGGCGACGGCCCGGTCAACATCGGCTGCGGCGAGGACCTGCCGATCAGCGAACTCGCCGAAGT
>NZ_MUBM01000657.1 GCF_002154505.1 Streptomyces carpinensis
GCGAAGACGGGGGTCAGACCGCCGACCCTCGCCCCCGGCCCCGGCGGTCTGACCCCCGTCTTCGCCAACGGCCCGCGGACCGGAGGCAAGAAGGTCGCGTTCACCTTCGACGCCGACATGACCGCCGCCGAGGGACCGCGCGCGGCGGCGGGCGAGCACTTCGACAACCCGGCGCTCATCGCGGCCCTCCGCGCCCTGAAGGTCCCGGCCACCGTGTTCATGACGGGCCGGTGGGCGGAGCAGTACCCGGACGAGGCCCGCTCCATCGGCAACGACCCCCTGTTCGAGCTCGGCAACCACTCCTACAGCCACTACGCGTTCACGGGCGACTGCCACGGCCTGCCCACCGTCGGCGCGGACCGGATGCGCTCGGACGTGGAGCGGGCGTACACCGCGTTCCGCAAGGCGGGCGTGCGGCACGCGATGCCGTACTTCCGCTTCCCCGGCGGCTGCTACGACAAGCAGGCGCTGCGCGCGCTGAGCGGCCTGCGCGTCACCGCCGTGCAGTGGGACGTGGTGAGCGGGGACGCCTTCGCCACGGACGCGGACGCCGTGGCCCGGCAGGTGCTGGGCGGGGTGAAGCCCGGTTCGGTGGTGATCATGCACTGCACCCGCAGCGCGGCCCCGACGACCGAGCGCGTCGTACGGGCGGTGGTGCCGGAGCTGCGCAAGGAGGGCTACCGCTTCGTGAAGGTGTCCGACATGATCGGGGCGGCGACCGGCCGCTCGTGACCGTTCGTGGCGGTGCCTGCCGGTTCACGGCGACGGCACGCGCCCGTTCATGGCGGGTCCCTGGCGATCGCCGCCGACCTAGGCTGGAGCCATGAGCGAGGACGACGAGGACCGCACCGCCGATGCCGGCGGCTACTGCCTGATCGACGCCACCAGGCCACCCAGGGCCGACGGCCCGCCGTACGCGGAGTGCGTGCTGTGCCGCGAACCGACCGAGTACCCGGAGTCGTACAAGGGGATCACTCTCTGCCCGGTCTGCGAGTGGCAGGAGGCGCAGCGCACGGCCTGCTCAGGGTGATCTCCGCGCGGTGAGCGCACAGCACACGGCGGCCGCGACGGCCGCGACGACCGCCGCCCCGGCCAGCGGCAGCAGCGGCAGCGGGACGCGGCCCGAGCGCGAACCGGTGACCAGGCCGCTGACGGCCGCCTGCGCCGGTGAGCCAGTGGTCACCACCGACACCAGCGCCGCCAGCAGCATCGCGGGTACCGCGCGGCCGGTCGAGCGCAGCACGGGCCGGTTCGTGACCGCGCCGACGGCCGTCCCGAGCAGCGCGCAGACCAGCGCTGCGAGCAGCCCGGACCCGCCGGCGTGCAGCAGGGGCACCTGGACGCGGTGGTCGGCACTGGCCGGGTCGCTGATCGAGGTGACGACCACGGTGGCGGCCGTGCCCAGGAGCACGGAAGCCGCCAGTGCCACGAGCAGACAGGCCAGATGCGCCCGCCCGGGTCCGGCCGCCGCCGCGACACACGTACGGGCCGCCGGCGGCTCTCCCGTGACGCAGATCCGCACCAGCCAGGCGGCGACGGGCAGCAGGGCGGCGGCCGCGTAACCGGCCGAGTCGAGCACCGGCTGGCCGCCCTGCACGCCGACGGCGAGGAACGCCGCGTAGAGGACGAACGGCGGCAGCCACCGCTGCGAGCGCAGGAGCAGGGCGGCC
>NZ_MUBM01000658.1 GCF_002154505.1 Streptomyces carpinensis
ACCGAAGGATTGTGTACCCGTCGGTAACGGGGATTCACCGACTGCTCACACGACGCCAGTGATCAGTGGCAACAAACGTGCTGATCAGGGCTCCTTTCGCGCACTTTCTGTCTCGAGCCGGTCACGGGCGCCATGTCGAGCCGGTCGCGGGCACCCTTGAACACCGCCGTGCCCTTCTTCTCCCCCGGGATGCCCTCGGGCATGTCGTTCACGGCGCGCGGCGCGCCGAGGGCCGATCCGGGCGGCCTCGGCGGGGTCGACGGGCCCGCGGCGGAGGACCTCCTGGAGCGACTCGCCCCGGACCAGTTCCGTGACGATCCACGGCACCGAGTCCTCCACGACCACGTCGTGGAGGGTGACGGCGCAGGGAAGGTCCACGCCTGCAGCACAGCCCGCGCCTCCCGGNNNGTGCTCCTCGGCCTCGGGGTCGCCGGGCAACCGTGGCTGCTTGACGGCGACGTCGCGCTCCACGAGCTCGTCGAACGCCCGCCGCACGGTGCCCGTCCCGCCGGGGCCGATGCGCTCGACCAGCCGGTAACGCCCGCCCACCGTAGGGCCGTTGGCGACCCACGTAGGGGGGACACGTGTTCGCCGTCCTCACCCATGTCCCATGAGTAGCGGCACACCACGCTGCCGAAGCGGCCCGGCGCCGTCACAGGTTGTCCACGTCCAGGTTGGCGATCGCCGTCTTCGCCACCTCCTTGCCGC
>NZ_MUBM01000659.1 GCF_002154505.1 Streptomyces carpinensis
TCGCCGCCGGGCTGCACGCCCTGATCGACGTCGGCGACGAGACCGAGGTGCTGGCCCGGGCGGAGGCTGAGGGGCTCGCGCTCGGCCACCTGGGCGACCACTGGCACGGCCCCGGTGGGGGACGGCCGCAGGGCCTGGTGGTCGGCTACGGAACGCCCCGGGAACGGGCGTATCCCGAGGCGCTGGACGTGCTGGCGAAGGTCCTGGGCGGGGCGTGAGGCACATTCCCCCGGCCCACCCGCGGCCCGCACAAGTGGGCCACTCACACGGCCTCTCATTGGGTCTGTCGAGGGATCCATCCCGCCTCTAGCGTCGTTGGCATGACGGTCTCCCTCGTGCCGCCTGCGGGCCCGCAACGGGTCCTGGCCCTCGCCCAGTTCGCCAACTCGGTCGGCGACGGCGCCTACTACGTCACCTCGGCGCTGTACTTCACCCACGTCGTCGGGCTGTCACCCACGCGCGTGGGACTCGGCCTGACCGTCGCCTGGGCGGTCGGCTCGGTCGTCGGGGTGCCCCTGGGACGGGTCGCGGACCGGCGCGGGCCACGCGGCACGGCCGTGGTGCTGGCCCTGGTGACCGGGCTGGCCGTGGCGGCCTTCCTCGTCGTCCACGGCTTCGTGCCGTTCGTGGCCGCCGCGTGCGC
>NZ_MUBM01000066.1 GCF_002154505.1 Streptomyces carpinensis
CTGCCCGTACAGGAGCTGATGCTCCATCAGCTCCTGTACGGGCAGTGGGAGGGGCCGGCCGGCTCCGGGCCGGTGGTCGCCGGTGACGAGGCTGAGGGTCTCGGTGAACAGGGCGGTGACGGTGAGGCCGGGCAGATGGTCGCCGGCGAAGGCGATGCCGAGGTCGAGTTCGTCGGCGAGCAGTGCCGACTCGATGCGGTCCTGGGTCATCTCCCTGACGTCCAGGGTGACGCCGGGGTGGCGGCGGTACAACTCGGCGGTCAGGGGTCCCACCAGGTACGCGGTGAACGTCGGAGTCACCGCGAGCCGCAGATGACCGCGCGAGAGGTCCTGGACGTCCTGCACCGCGCGCTGCGCCGCCGCCAGGTCCCGCAGGGCTCGCCGGACGTACCGCGCGTACGTCTCGCCCGCGTCGGTGAGCCGGACGCCGCGGCCTGTGCGGTCGAGCAGTTGCACGCCCACGGTGCGCTCCAGCTGTCTGACCTGCTGGGAGAGGGTGGGCTGGGAGATGCGCAGATCCTCGGCCGCACGGGTGAAGTTCCCGTGCTCGGCCACGGCGAGCAGGTAGCGCAGGTGACGCAGTTCCGGACCCATGCCTCGATCATAGATGACAGCAATAGCTGTCATGAGTACTGCGTCTTGGACGCTATAGCTCCAGGCCATGCATGGTGGATTCATCGAGCCGGTCAGGCCGAACCCATCGAAGGGAGTGACCCATGCACGACCTCGCCGAGGGCGTCACGCGTTTCCAGCGGGAGGTGCACACCGCCAAGGCGGACCTGTTCGCCCACCTCGCCGGGCACCACGCGCCGCACACGCTGTTCATCGGCTGCTCCGACGCCCGCGTGGTCCCGGAGCTGATCACGGCCAGCGAGCCGGGAGAGCTGTTCGTGGTCCGCACCGCCGGAAACCTCGTCCCCGCCTACGCGCCGGGCCCCGACGCGGTGACGGCCGGCATCGAGTACGCCGTCGCCGTCCTTGGGGTGTCCGACATCGTCGTGTGCGGGCACTCCGCCTGCGGCGCCATGACGGCGCTGGCCGAGTGCCACGACCTGAGCGCCGTGCCGACGCTCGCCCAGTGGCTGCGCCACGCGGACGCCTCCCGCGCCCGTACGGCCGCCCGGGGGGACGTCGCGGCGCTGGTCCGCCAGAACGTGCTCGCCCAGCTGGCGAACCTCGCCACCCATCCCTCGGTGGCCCACGCCCTGGCCGAGGGCGACGTCACCCTGCACGGCTGGGTCTTCGACATCGCCACCGGCCGGGTGGAGACCGTCGACCCGGCCGGGCGGGACACCGCGCCCGCGGCCTGACCGCGGGGCCGCCCCGCCGGCTTCCGTACATCCGTCTCCGACACACCCACCCGTGATCCGGGAATCAGTCCTCAGGAAGGAAAAACTCTCATGGTGCACGCCCAGTTCGACCCCGCCGCCCGTCAGGCCCTGGCCGCCGTCGCGGTCGAGACCAAGACCCGCAAGGACCTCACCTGGCAGCAGATCGCGGACGCGGCCGGTCTGTCGGTCGCCTTCACCACCGCCGCCGTGCTCGGCCAGCACGCGCTGCCCGAGCAGGCCGCGCAGGCCGTCGGCGAGCTGCTGGACCTGGACGCCGACGCCGTGCGGCTGCTGCAGACGATCCCGACCCGCGGCTCCATCCCCGGCGGCATCCCGACCGACCCGACGATCTACCGCTTCTACGAGATGCTCCAGGTCTACGGCACCACGCTCAAGGCGCTGGTCCACGAGCAGTTCGGCGACGGCATCATCTCCGCGATCAACTTCCGGCTGGACGTCAAGAAGGTCGCCGACCCCGAGGGCGGCGAGCGCGCGGTGATCACCCTGGACGGCAAGTACCTGCCCACCAAGCCCTTCTGAACCGCCACCCCCTGAACCGCCACCCCCCACCGAAGGACCACCTCATGGACTTCGCACGACGCACCGTCGACCTCGCCCGCCGCAACGTCGCCGAGGGCGGGCGCCCGTTCGCGACCGTCATCGTCAAGGACGGAGAGATCCTCGCCGAGAGCCCGAACCGGGTAGCCCAGACCAACGACCCCACCGCGCACGCCGAGATCCTCGCCATCCGCGAGGCGTGCACGAAGCTGGGCACGGAACACCTGGTCGGCACCACGATCTACGTGCTCGCCCAGCCCTGCCCGATGTGCCTGGGGGCGCTGTACTACTGCTCGCCCGACGAGGTGGTCTTCCTCACCACCCGGGACGCCTACGAACCGCACTACGTGGACGACCGCAAGTACTTCGAACTCGACAACTTCTACGACGAGTTCGCCAAGAACTGGGACGAGCGCCGGCTGCCCATGCGCCACGAGCCCCACGACGGCGCGGTCGACGTCTACCGTCTCTGGCAGGAGCGCAACGGCGGCGAGCGCCGCGTCGCCGGTGCCCCCACCGCCCCCTGAAGGAGCAACCGTGACCTCGACCGAGCCGACCGCCGCCGAGATGCGGCACCTGGAACGCGCCGTGGAGCTGGCGGCCGAGGCACTGCGGGCCGGGGACGAGCCGTTCGGCTCGGTCCTGGTCGGCGAAGACGGACAGGTCCTGGCGGAGGACCGCAATCGGGTGCGCACCCTCGCCGACAGGACCCGGCACCCGGAGTTCGAGCTGGTTCGCTGGGCCACCGCCCACCTCACCGAACGGGAGCGGGCGGCGGCCACCGTCTACACCTCCGGGGAGCACTGCCCCATGTGCTCGGCCGCCCACGGGTGGGCCGGTCTGGGCCGTATCGTCTACGCGCACTCGGCGGCCCAGCTCGGCGAGTGGCTGGCCGAGCTGGGCGTGGAGCCGTCCCCGGTGCGCTGCCTGGCGATCCAGGACGTGGTGCCGGGCCTGCCGGTGAGGGGGCCCGTTCCGGCCCTGTCCGAACGGCTGCGCGAGCTGCACCGCGAGTTCCACCGGCAGGCACACGGAGGCCACGCCGGGCCGTGAGGCCGTCCCGGGGGCCGGGGGTGCGGCCCGATCGGCCGGCTGCCACGTCGTTCGGCGAGGCGGCCCCGCTCCGGGCCTGGACCCGGGCCGATCCGGGAGGCGGTGCCGCTTCGGCCTTAAGCCCCGGCTGGTCCGGCAGGCGGCCCCGCTACGGGCGGTCATGGCCCGGGCCCTAGCCGAGGACGGCCGGCGACGGGGTCATCCGAACGGTTGAACCCAGCCCGCCGCACCCGGGCGAGAATGACAGTGTTCGCCGAGCTCAGCGGGTGCCCGAGCCTGGCAGGTAGCAGCGAGGAGCAGCCCATGCCGTCCAGGAGCCGGACCTCCCCGGGCGGTACCCGGGCCGCCGACCACGAGGCACGCACACCGGTGCTCGTCGTCCACCTGGCGTTCTTCCTGCTGCTGGGCTCCTCCCTCGCCCGCTACGTGCAGCGGCACGGAGCCCAGCCCCAGGCGCCCGCAGTCCTCGCCCTGGCCGGCGCCCTGGCCGTGCTGTACGTCATCGGTCGCCGTACGGCGGCGGGCGCGGGCCGCTCCGCCCCCGGCATGGCCTGGCTCGGAGCGCTGGTCGTGGTCTGGGCCGTGCTGGTCGGCCTGGCGCCCAGCTTCGCCTGGTGCGCGGTGCCCCTCTTCTACACCGCGCTGCGCACCCTGCCGCCGCGCGCCGCCTACGCGCTCGTGTCGTTCTTCACCGCCTTCGTGGTCTTCGCGCAGCTGCGCCTCTCCGACCGTCTCGAGGTGGACGTGGTCGTCGGTCCACCGGTCGTGGCCGTCCTGGCGACCGCGGTCTTCACCCACATGGACCGGCAGGCCACCCGCCAGGCCGCCCTGATCCACGATCTGGTGCGCACCCGCCGCGAACTGGCCGCCACCGAGCGACGTGAGGGCACCCTCGCCGAACGCCAGCGGCTTTCCATGGAGATCCACGACACCCTGGCCCAGAGCCTGTCGAGTCAGCGGATGCTGCTCCAGGCCGCCGACCGGCTGTGGCGGACCGATCCGCGGCGCGCCCGGGACCATGTGCGCAGCGCCGCCTCCATCGCCGAGCACAGCCTGAGCGAGGCCCGCCGCTTCGTCCACGACCTCGCGCCCGCCGACCTTGCCGAGGGCGGCAGCCTGGAGGCGGCACTGCGCGGCCTCGCCTCCCGCGAGACGACGGCCGAACGCACCGTGACCTGCGTCGTCGACGGCCCTCCGGGGCCGCACGCGTTGCCCGACCGGGTGCGGTCGGCGCTGCTGCGCATCGCGCAGGGCGCCCTCGCCAACGTCCGGGAGCACTCCGGTGCGACCCGGGCCGCCCTCACCCTCACCTACCTCGGCGACCAGGTCCGTCTGGACATCGCCGACAACGGCCGCGGTCTCGACACCGCCGCACTGCCGGAACGCGCCGAGGGGGTTCGCGGACACGGACTGCCCGCGATCCGCGCCAGGGTCGGTCAGCTGGGCGGCACCCTCACGATCGAGTCCGCGCCCGGCGACGGCACCGTGGTGTCCGCGGCTGTCCCGCTCCACCCCCTCGCCGTGGAGGTCCTCACCCCATGAGCCGCGCCGAACCGACAGGGAACCCGGGGCCCGAGCCCGTACCCGCGCCACAGGCCGCCCCCACACCACAGCCCGTCCGGCTCGTGCTGTGCGACGACCACGCCGTGGTCCGCGCCGGACTGCGCGCCCTGCTCGGCAGCGCCGAGGGCGTCGAGGTGGTCGGAGAGGCGGACAGCGGGGAGGAAGCTGTCGCGCTCGCCGCCAAGCTCGTCCCCGACGTCGTCCTCATGGACCTGCAACTCGGCGCCGGGATGGACGGTGTGGAGGCCACCCGGCGGATCACCGCCGGCTCGCAGGGCGCGGTCCACGTCCTGGTTCTCACCACCTACGACACCGATGCCGACATCACCCGTGCCATCGAGGCCGGCGCCACCGGCTACCTGCTCAAGGCCGAGCGCCCCGAGGAGCTGTTCACGGCCATCCACAGCGCTGCGGCCGGCCGCACCACCCTGTCCGCGCCCGTCGCCCACCGTGTCATGGCCCGCATGCGCAGCCCGCGCCCCGGCCTCACCGACCGCGAGCGCGACATCCTCGGCCAGCTGGCCCGCGGGCTGACCAACCGGGACATCGCCAAGGCCCTCTTCCTCAGCGAGGCCACGGTCAAGACCCACCTGGGCCGCATCTACGACAAACTCGGCGTCGACACCCGCTCGGGCGCCGTCGCCGTCGCCAAGGAGCAGCGCCTGCTGCCGTGACCTCTCACCGGGGCCGGGCGTCCGCCCGCGAGACGGCCAGGTAGCCGACGAAGGCGAGGATCGCGGCCGTCCAGGAGAGGGTGACCGGGCCCAGGCCCAGATCGAGCCCTCCCCGGGCGCCCGGCAGAGCCATCCAGTCCGCGATCGAGGCGCCGAGGGGGCGGGTGATGACGTACGCCGTCCAGAAGGCGGTCACCGCGCCCAGCAGGCCGGCGCGGTGGGTGAGCGCCGGAACGCCTATCGCCACCGCGAACAGCACCACGGAGCCGAGGTAGCCGAAGCCGGCCGTCGCGGTGAGGTCGCCCGCCGCGGTGCCGAGCGCGAACGTGGCCAGGACCGCCGCCCAGTAGAAGGCCTCACGGCGGCGGGTGCGGACACTGTGGATCGACAGGGTCCGCTCGACGGCGAACCAGAGGGCGAAGACCGCGGCCAGCGCGATCAGGAAGGCGGGGGCCGAGACGGCGTAGGGGACGCCGAGGCCGACGTGGAGGACGTCGGCGGCCATGGTGCCGAACACGCTCACCATGACGACGGCCGTCCAGTAGATCCAGGCCACGTAGCGGCGGACGGCGAACTGCAGGACCAGCGAGGCGACCAGGGCCAGAGCGCCGAGCGCGACCGCCGGGACGGGGCCGAGGAGCCGGGCCAGGAAGTCGGACGCCGTCTCGCCCATGCCGGTGGTCAGCACCTTGATGATCCAGAAGTAGACGGTCACCTCCGGCACCTTGTTCGCCAGCACGCGGACGCGGGCGTGGCCGGGCGGCCGGTGACCGTCACGGCGGTCGTCGAGGACGTGCTCTGTGCTCATGGCGGGCACGATCGCATGATCAAATGGCGCTTTCCCAGACCTCTTTGCCAGGGTTTTGGCGGTTGTGGTGCAGGAGTTGCCCGAGAGAAAACCTCAGCACCACACAACGGCGTCGGTTCCGTCTCAGCACACGTATCCGACGTGCGCGAGCGCCTGCTTGAGCAGCACTCCGTGCCCGCCCGGCATCTCGCTCTGGACCACCGGGGAGGCCGCCTCCTGCGGGCTGAACCAGACCAGGTCCAGCGCGTCCTGCCGGGGGCGGCAGTCGCCGGTGACCGGGACGATGTAGGCGAGCGACACGGCGTGCTGGCGCGGGTCGTGGAACGGCGTGATGCCGGCCGTGGGGAAGTACTCGGCGACGGTGAAGGGTTGCAGGGAGGCGGGCACACGGGGCAGTGCCACCGGCCCGAGGTCCTTCTCCAGGTGGCGCAGCAGGGCGTCCCGGACCCGCTCGTGGTGCAGCACCCGCCCGGAGACCAGGGTCCGGCTGACCGTTCCGTCCGGTCCGATGCGCAGCAGCAGGCCGATGCTGGTCACTTCGCCGCTGTCGTCGACGCGCACGGGAACCGCCTCGACGTACAGGATCGGCATGCGGGCGCGTGCCGACTCCAGTTCGTCGGTGGTCAGCCAACCGGGCGTGGTTTCGGTCATGTCAGACATTGCTTGATCATACTTTCGGGGTCGTCCGGCGGACAGTTCGTCAGAGGTCGGTGGGGTCGGTGAGGTCGGTGGCGAGGTCGGTGAGTCCGTAGACCCGGCGGGCGTTGTCCCCTCCCGTCCAGCGGGCGATCCGCAGCGCGTCGGCGAGACTCAGCTCGTCGGCGTCCACCCGCTGCTGCAACAGCCCCGCCAGGCCCTGCCGGAAGGCCACCGCGCCGAGGTGGTGGAACTCGGCGACACCGTAGGCGTCGGAGCTGTACAGCAGCTTGCGGAACGGTGTGATCTCCAGGGCCTCCGCCAGGACCGCGCCGGCCCGGGCGGGACCGACGTGGTGCAGGGCCAGGCCGACGTCGAGGTAGACCTGCTCGAAGACGGCCGCGAGATGGGCCGCCTGGCGCTGGTAGGGCCAGCAGTGCAGCAGCATGACCGGGATCGTGCCGGCCGTCAGGTGCAGCCAGTCGGTGAGATGGGCGGGGTCGGCGCGGTGCAGGCGCAGGTCGTTGTCGCCGAACCCGGTGTGCAGCTGGAGGGGCAGGCCGAGGTCGACGGCCGTCCACCACAGGTGCCGGACGAGCACCGGGTCGTCCAGGCGGCGATCTCCGGCGCGGGCCAGCCAGCCGGCCGCCGCCCGCGCGACCTCCGCCTCGGAGGGGCGGTTCGGGTCGAGGGCGAAGCCGGTGCGGTAGGCGGCCACCGACTTCACCGCCACCACCTCCGGCGGCCCCACGGCCTCCTGCACGGCGGCGCGGAGGGCGGCGCCGTACTCGCCCGCCCCCACACCCCGCGCCGCCACGGCCTCCGCGACGCGCTCCAGCCGTACGACCTCGTACGCCACCGCGTCGCCGCCGGCCGCCCCGGCCAGTTCCGCCGGCGTGGTCAGGCGGTCGGGTGCGTAGCCGGTGTCGACGCAGAAGACGGCCGTGCCCGCCGCGGCGAGGAAGCGCCGGTTGACCTCTTGGGCACCCAACTCCGCCCGCCGGGCCAGGTATCGACCGGCCGGGGCGTGGCGCGGCAGATCCAGGACCGGGGCGCAGTGACGGCGCACGGCCACGCCGGCCGGGCTGTCGAAGGGCGAGATCCCGCTGCCGGGCCACACCTCGCCCTCGGTGAGCAGGGACTCCAGGCCCGTCCGGTCCAGGTCGGCGGTGACGACCCCGTGGCAGTGGTGGTCGACCAGCGGCAGCGCGGCGAGCACCTCGTGGACCGGCCCGGCACCGGCTGGTCCGCCCATCAGTACCTCCACCGGTAGGCCGCCGCCACCTGCTCGTCGTCGAGTCCGGCGACGGCCGCGATCTCCCCTTCGCGTACGGCGATCACCGCGTCGGCGAGCACCGGTCCGAGGGCGGCGCGCAGCAGTTCGTCCCCGCGGAACGCGGTGACGGCCTCCGCCAGGGAGGTCGGCAGCCGCCGTACGCCACGGGCCGAAGCCTCCGCCTCGTCGAGCCGCGCCGGGTCACCGGTGGTCTCCTCGGGCAGCGGCGCCGACGACGCGATTCCGTCCAGACCGGCGGCGATCAGACAGCCGAGCGCCAGGTAGGGGTTGGCCGCGAGGTCGACCGGTTTGACCTCCAGGTTGGCGGCCCGGTCGCGCAGGCCCAACGTTCCGGTGACGACCCGCAGCGCGGTCTCGCGGGTCTCCCGGCCCCACGCGGTGAACACCCCGGCCCACTGGGAGGGTCTCAGACGCAGGTAACTCGCCGGGCTCGGCGCGGTCACCGCCGTGAGCGCGGGCAGTCGGGCCAGCAGGCCGGCGGTGAAGGACTCCGCCTCGGCCGTCATGCCGTACCGGCCCTCGCCGCCGGTGTGCAGGTTGGTCCCTTCGCGCCATGCGGACAGGTGGACGTGCCCGCCGTTGCCGACGCCCTCGGCGAGGACGGCCGGGGCGAACGAGACCCTCAGCCCGTGCCGCCCGGCCACCGCCCGGACGGTCTGCCGCACCAGCAGGCTCCGGTCGGCCGCCGCCACCGGATCCAGGGCGCCGACCGAGATCTCGAACTGCCCCGCGGCGTACTCGGGATGGAGCTGGTCGACGTCGAGGCCCTGCGCCGCGCAGGCCGCCAGCAGGTCGGCGGTGAAGTCGCTCAGCTCCACCTGACGGGTCGCCCCGTACGCCGGCCCCGACACCGCGGGCTCGAACTCGCCTTCCGGCGCGCTCGCCCGGCCGACGGCCCACTCGATCTCGACGGCCGCCTTGAAGGTCAGGCCGTGGTGCTGTTCGGCGTCCGCGACGATCCGGCGCAGGAAGGTACGGCCGCAGCCGGGGTGCCGCTCCCCCTCCTGTGTGATCCGGTCCACCGGCGCCCAGGCCCAGCCGGGCTGCCCGGACAGGACCGCGAGGCGGCCGAGGTCCGGGTAGAGCCGCAGGTCGCCGTCCGGGGAGCCGAGGACGTCGGTGGTGACGATCGAGTCGTCGGCCAGGAAGGTGTCGAACACCGGCGACATGCCGACGCCCCAGGCCGCCGCCGCGGGCAGCTTCGCCACCGGGACCGTCTTGACCCTGCCGATCCCGGCGGTGTCGACGTAGGCCAGGACGACTCCGTGCACGCCCCGCCCGGCCAGCTCGCCGGCGAGC
>NZ_MUBM01000660.1 GCF_002154505.1 Streptomyces carpinensis
TCGCGGGCCCAGCGCAGCGCGTCGTCCTCGGCGACATAGGCGTCGGCGAACGCCCAGTTCGTCTGCCGGTTGCCGGTAATGACCCTCTCCTGTCCCGTGGTTGCCTGGGCGTGACTGTATCCGTTGGGGGCGGGAACCCGCAGATGGGACCGGTCGTTTGAAGGGGTGAGGAAGTACCGCGGGACGGGTCCGGGGGTGCGACGGGGGGTATGGGATGGAACGGGACGCCGAGCAAGTGCTGACGCAGCCGGATGAGCCGTGGCAGTGGGTGTCAAATTCTCGTAAAACCGCTTATCCGGAGCTAACGGGCGAGGTGGCTATGGTAGGGGCTCCACTGGACACCACCAGAGCCGACAGGGGAGGTGCGGCTGCGCCTGTGGATCGCGGAGGAGTGCTGCGGCGCTTTCTCGGATCGGCGGGCAAGCCGAAATCCGTGACCGACACCGCTGCTGACCCGAGCCGCGCCGACGGCTTCGCCCAGACCGCGACCTTCTCCACCGACGCGGACGGGCAGGCGTGGACTCCGCCCACCTGGGAGGAGATCGTCAGCACCCACAGCGGCCGCGTCTACCGCCTGGCCTACCGCCTCACCGGCAACCAGCACGACGCCGAGGACCTCACCCAGGAGGTCTTCGTCCGCGTGTTCCGTTCCCTGTCGACGTACACGCCGGGCACGTTCGAGGGCTGGCTGCACCGCATCACCACCAACCTGTTCCTGGACATGGTCCGTCGCAAGCAGCGCATCCGCTTCGACGCGCTCGGC
>NZ_MUBM01000661.1 GCF_002154505.1 Streptomyces carpinensis
CCCGCTGCCCGGCGGTGCGGGGCCGCTTGCCGAGGACGACGGGCCGGACGACGAGGTGTCGCTGTCCGATGTCCTGGATGCCGTGGGCCTGCGGTTGCCGGCCGTGCGGCTGCCCGGCGAGGTGGAGTTGGCTCGCTCGGTGCGCGAGGTGCCCGCCTTCATGGCGGCGGTACGGCTCGGTCACTGGTGCGGCGATGGTCGGGAACTGACCCCGAAGGAGGTGCTGCGGCCGAAGCTTGCCCGGCAGGCCGTGGAGGAGGCCGAGCTGTGGCGCGTTGACCCCGACGAGTGGGGTGATGCCGGGGAGCGGGCCGCGAGGCTGGCGAAGGTCCGCAGCGCGGCTGACATGGAGCCGCTGGCTCTACCCTGGGACTGGGCGCTGAACTGTGGCTTCGTCGAGGTGGAGGGCAACCGGGCGTACGCCGGCGACGAACTGCCGGACCAGGACGACGACGCGGCACTCCTGGCTGCCTGGCAGGAAGCGGTGGTGGGCGCGGCGGTCGAGCTCTCCCTCTCTTTCCCCGCGTTGGACGAGTTGCTGGGCGGGCTGCAGCCGTTGCGGGAGCTGGCCGAGGAAGCCCCGCCGCTGGTGTTCCTGATGCTGATCACGGCGTACGGGCTGCCCGACGGAGAGTGGCTGGATGTCGCCGGCTTCCTCACCGACGGTATGGAGGGGCTGTCCGAAGGCCCGGCCCGGCGGCTGGTCTCGGCGCTCCTCGTCGACCAGTACCACGATACTGCCCGGACTCTGGAGCTGTTCGGCG
>NZ_MUBM01000662.1 GCF_002154505.1 Streptomyces carpinensis
GCGGCGGCCGCCGCTCCCACAACGTCCGGCTCGCGCCCACCCTGCGCTTCCTGGGCGTCGACATCGGCGCCACCTCCGTCGACGTCGCGGTCACCAACGCCGAACTGGAGGTGCTGGGACACCTCAACCAGCCGATGGACGTGCGCGAGGGACCCGTCGCGGTCTTCGAGCAGGTCCTCGCCATGGCCGCCAAGCTGCGGGAGACGGGGCTGGCGGACGGTTTCGACGGCGCGGGCATCGGTGTTCCCGGGCCCGTCCGCTTCCCCGAGGGCGTCCCCGTGGCGCCCCCGATCATGCCGGGCTGGGACGGTTTCCCGGTACGGGAGGCGCTCAGCCAGGAACTCGGCTGCCCGGTCATGGTCGACAACGACGTGAACCTGATGGCGATGGGGGAGCAGCACGCGGGCGTCGCCCGGTCCGTGGGCGACTTCCTCTGTGTCAAGATCGGCACCGGCATCGGCTGCGGCATCGTCGTCGGCGGCGAGGTCCACCGCGGTGTGACGGGCAGCGCGGGCGACATCGGGCACATCCAGGTCGTGCCCGACGGCCGCCCCTGCGCCTGCGGCAACCGGGGCTGCCTGGAAGCCCACTTCAGCGGCGCGGCCCTCGCCCGTGACGCACAGGAGGCGGCCGGGCAGGGACTGTCGGTGGAACTCGCCTCACGGCTGGCGGCGAACGGCACGCTCACCTCGGTCGACGTCGCCGCCGCTGCCGCCGCGGGCGACGCCACCTCGCTCGACCTCATCAGGGAGGGCGGCACCCGCACGGGTCAGGTCATCGCCGGGCTCGTCTCCTTCTTCAACCCCGGCCTGGTGGTGATCGGCGGCGGGGTCACCGGCCTCGGCCACACCCTGCTCGCCGCGATCCGCACCCAGGTCTACCGTCAGTCGCTGCCGCTGGCCACAGGCAACCTGCCCATCGTCCTCGGCGAGTTGGGCCCCAAGGCCGGAGTGACCGGCGCGGCCCGGCTCATCAGCGACCACCTGTTCTCACCCGCCTGAAGCATGGCCGGCGGCGGCAGGACATCGCCGGGACGGTAGCCTGCGGTGCTCGCGCATCGCGCGTTAAGCACGGTCGGTCGTATGAGACCGCCGGGACGGCAGTCTGCGGCGCCGCGTATCGGGTGTGAAGCGCGGTTGGCCGTGGGGGGGATCGCCGGGACGGTAGCCTGCGGCGCCGTGCATCGCGCGTGAAAGCAGGGTCGGCCGTGGGAGACCGCCGGGACGGCACCCTGCGCCACCGCGCACCCGGCGTGAAGCACCGTCGGCCGTACGCGACGACCGGCCCGGCACCCTGCGGGGCCCCGCACCGCCTCGTGTGAGACGCCTGCTCCCATCCGTCCGGAGTCACGCCCGCGCCGGCATGTGTGTGGGGGCCTTCCCGCAGCCCGCGGGAAGGCCCCCACACGCCGGGCACTCTCAGCCGGCGGTCCGTGGCTCGGCAGTCGCGGTGGCCGGCGGGACGTCCGGTCCGCCCCGCCCGGGCTGCCGCAGCAGCAGCGCGATCGCCGCCGCCACCATCGACACACCACCGGCCAGCGCGTAGGCGCCGTTGTAGCCCCAGGCGCCCACCACCATGGAGCCGAGCCCGCCGCCGAACAGACCGCTGACCAGCTTGCCGCTGTACACCAGCCCGTAGTTGGTGGCGTTGTAGTTCTCGCCGAAGTAGTCCGGGGTCAGCGCGGCGAACATCGGGTAGAACGCGCCGCCACCGAAGCCGGAGAGGAAGGCGAAGAACAGGAACAGCCACTCGTTCTTGATGTCACCGGCCCAGATGACGCCGAACTGGGCGAGCCCGAGGACCACGATGACGAACACCAGCGTCGACTTGCGTCCCCACAGGTCGGACAGCCAGCCGACCACGGCCCGGCCGATGCCGTTGATGACGGCCATGACGCCCATCGAGGAGGCCGCCACCAGCGGACCGAAGCCGACCTCCTTGGCGAAGTCGACCTGGAAGGAGATCCCGAAGATCGATACACCGGCGGTCATCACGACGGTGATCCACATCAGCGGCAGCATTCCGGTCCTGATGGCCTCCTTCGGCGTGAACTGCCGTACCGCGGGAGGGTTCTTGACCAGGCTGGCCGCGCTCTTGCTGTTGCCGGAGTACGACAGCGGGTCGATGTCCGCGGGCCACCAGTTCTTCGGCGGGTCCTTGAAGAAGAAGGCGCAGACGGCCACCACGATCAGCACGTACACACCGATCAGGTCCAGCACCTCGTTGTAGTTGCCGGTGTCGAAGGCGTAGTTGAAGATGAAGATGAAGGGCAGCGAGCCGTAGGCGAAACCGCCGTTGACGAAGCCGGTCTTCGCGCCCCGCCGCTCCGGGAACCACTTGCCGACCATGTTGATGCAGGTGGCGTAGATCAGGCCCGAGCCCACACCGCCGACCACACCGAAGCCGATGATGGCCAGCATCACGTTGTCGAGGTGGGACAGGGCCAGGAAGCCCAGGAGACACATCGCCGCGCCCACGTACATCGCGCGGCGTGCGGTGAGGATGCCCCGCTCACGCAGCCAGCCCGCCGGGAAGGCGATACCGGCCTGGAAGAAGACCCAGACGCTGAGGATCCAGAAGGTGTTGCTCTGCGTCCAGCCGTGCGCCTTGGACAGGGTGTCCTCCGCCGAGCCGTAGGCGTACTCGGAGACGCTGATGGCCATCATGGATATCCACGGGAGATACACCATGAACTTGCGTGAATGGCCGAGTATGTCCCGGTCCGTCTCACCGATGCGGTAGACCCGCCCCCGGGAGTCGGTGACTTCGCGGTACGAACCTTCTGCCGTGCCGGGATCGGCCGGCGTGTTCCTTGTTGCCATCGGATCAGCCGTCATGTCAGGCCATCTCCTCGCCGAGGGGGTGGGGATTGGGGACGATGCGCCGGGCGTCGGGCCTGCCCGGAGCCTTGAGGAACAGCGCCAGTACGGCGCAGGCGAGCCCGGTGCAGCCCGCCAGGAGGAAGGCGCCGTGGGGGTCCCGGACGCCGGCCGCGGCGGCTGTCGTGCCGCTGCCGACGAGAACCGGGAGGAGCCAGGCGCCGGCGAGCAGCCCGTAGGCGCTCGCGCTGTGGTTCTCACCGAAGTGGTCCGCCGCCATCGCGGTGACCAGTACGAGGACCGCCCCGCCGGCGAGCCCGGCGGCCGCCGCGCAGCACACGAGGAGCGGAAGGCCGCCCGCCCGGCCCGTGAGCAGCACGCCGAACTGCGCGGTGCCCAGCACCAGACAGGCCGCGGTCAGGGTCGTGCGGCGCCCCAGGCGGTCGGAGAGCGCCCCGACCGCCCCCAGCCCGGCGCCGCCCGCGACGACGGCCGGCGTGGTCGCGGAGTGGGCGATCGAGTCGCCGAGCCCGGCCTCCCGGGCCAGCGGTGCCAGCAGGCAGACGTCGAGCACGGTGACACCGGCCGCGCCCAGCAGACAGAGCCACATCAGCCACAGCACCGGGGTGCGGGCCGCCTCTTCGGGGGCGTAGTGGCGTACGGCGGGTGGGTTCTTCTCACGTACGCGCCGGGCGACGGGATCGGCCGGCACGACGAGCGGGTCGGGGTGCGGCGGCCACCAGTTCTTCGGCGGTTCCCGCAGCGGCCACCCGGCCGCCGCCACCGCCAGGCACACCGCCGCACCCGTCAGGGTGAGCACGGCCGGCCGGTCGGCCCGTTCGAGCAGGGAGCCGGGACCGGGCAGAGCGGTGAGCAGGAACGGCACGGCGCCGAAGGCGCAGCCGCTGGCGACGAACCCCGTCGGGCCGCCCCGTCGCTCCGGATACCACTTGCCGGGCAGCGTCAGGCATGTCGCGTGCACCAGCCCGGCACCGGCGCCGCCGACCACGCCGAAGACCAGGCAGGCGACCACGAGGTCCGGCGCGAAGGCGAGCGCGAGGCACCCGACGAGGATGCCGAACGCCCCGCCCGTCATGGCCGCGCGGGCGGAGAGCCGGCCGCTCTCCCGCAGCCGCCCGGCCGGGAGGGCCACGGCCACCTGGGTCGACACCCAGAGCACCGTCGGCCCGAAGAGGCTTTCTCCCCAGAGGTCTCCGCCCCAGGCGTGGGCCTCACGAAGACCGTTCTGCGCCGCGAAGAACGCGTACGCGGCACAACCGACACCCGTCATGCCCAGCCAGGGCAGGACGACCATCCAGATCCGGCGGCGGCCCAGGAGATCGACGTCGCTCTCGCCGACCCGGTACACACGGCCCCTGCGGTCACGCACCTCCCGGCAGACCAGGGAGGCGGGTGGATCGGTGGTTTCCATCTCGTGGTAGCACCCCTTGCGTCGAAAGTTCTGGCCAGCGCCCCCTGTCCATTGCCTTTCGTGCGCGC
>NZ_MUBM01000663.1:0-206 GCF_002154505.1 Streptomyces carpinensis
CGGTGCTGGCCGCGGTGCGGGCGGCGGGGCCGGCCACACCGGTGCCGGTGCCGGTCCCGCGCCGCGACCCCGCCGACATCGCGGACCGGATCCGCCACCTCGGGGAACTCCACCAGGCGGGGCTGGTGACGGACGAGGAGTTCTCGGTGAAGAAGGCGGAGCTCCTGGCGGAGCTGTAGGAGCGCGGCCGGGGCTGCGCGCAGCCC
>NZ_MUBM01000663.1:233-844 GCF_002154505.1 Streptomyces carpinensis
CCGCCACCTGCCCGGCGATCGGCTCCAGCAGTGCCAGCTCGTCCTCCGTCAGCACGATCCGCGTCGCCGCCAGGTTCTCCTCCACCCGGCTGGGCTTGCGCGTACCCGGGATGGGCACGATCGGGAGGCCGTGGACCGCGGCCCGCTGCTGCACCCAGGCCAGCGCGATCTGCGCGAGCGAGGCGTCGTGCGCCTTGGCGACCGCACGGATCGGCTCCAGCAGGGTGGCGTTCGCCGTGGCGTTCTCCCCCTGGAAGCGGGGCATCGTGCGGCGGAAGTCGTCGTCCGTCAGGTCCTTCTCGGCCTGCACGAAGCTTCCGGTGAGGAAGCCCCGGCCGAGCGGCGAGTACGGCACCAGCGCCACGCCCAGCTCGTGGGCCGCCGGCACCACCCTCGCCTCGATGTCCCGGCTGAACAGCGACCACTCCGACTGCACGGCGGCGATCGGGTGCACGGCCTGCGCGGTCCGCAGCTCATCGGCGGTGACCTCGCTCAGGCCCAGGTGCTTGACCTTGCCCTCGCGCACCAGCTCGGCCATGGTCCCGACGGTCTCCTCGATCGGAACGTTCACGTCCCGCCGGTGCATGTAGTAAAGGTCGATCACGTCGACG
>NZ_MUBM01000663.1:912-1126 GCF_002154505.1 Streptomyces carpinensis
CGACCTCGTCCCGGTGCGCCCGGAAGAACGGCGAGAGGAACCGCTCGTTCTCCCCCGCCCCGTAGGCGTCCGCCGTGTCGTAGAGCGTCACGCCCAGCTCGAGGGCCCGCTCCAGCGTGGCGCGGGACGCCTCGGTGTCCGTGGGGCCGTAGGCGAAGCTCATGCCCATGCAGCCGAGGCCCTGGACGCCCACCTCCGGTCCGTCCTCGCCGAG
>NZ_MUBM01000664.1 GCF_002154505.1 Streptomyces carpinensis
CCGACGCCACCGCCCGCACCGACCCGGAGGCGGTGCGGGCGGTGGCGTCGGTCGTGGCGCGGCTGCTGGAGCGGGGCGGCGCGGCCGTCTCGGAGCGGTCACCGGACCCCGCCCCGCTGACCGCCGACCGGATCGCCGTCGGCACGGCGCACCGCGACCAGGCGGCGGCCGTACGGGCGGTGCTCGCGGACCTCGGCGTCACGGACGTCACGGTGGACACGGCGAACCGGCTCCAGGGCCGGGAGTTCGACGTCACGGTGGTCCTGCACCCGCTCTCCGGCCGGCCCGACGCCACCGCCTTCCACCTGGAGACCGGCCGCCTGTGCGTGCTCGCCTCCCGCCACCGGCACGCCTGCATCGTGGTGTGCCGCGCGGGAGTGAGCGAACTCCTGGACGACCACCCCTCCACGGAACCGGTCCAGCTCGGCGTCACGGTGAAGTTCCCCGACGGCTGGGAGGCGAATCACGCGGTGCTGGCCCGGCTGCGGGAACATCGGGTGGGCTGGGCGCCTTGAGACCCTCCGGGGGTGGGTAGGACCTGCCTCTGGCCGGTCCGTCGGGAATCGCGTGATCCTTCGGTCGGGCGGGCGCCGAGTCCGGCCGCACCTTGCGCGGGCGCGGGACAATGGAGGGTGGCCCCGCACAGGGCGGCGCCATCCGAACCGTACGAGGAGGACAAGACATGGCGGAGCCCACGCCGCGTCGGAACGAACCGCGGCTACGCCCCGCGCCTCTGCTCTTCGAGCCCGCCGAGGCCGCCGCCGACCCCGAGCACTTCTTCGACCTGGAGTCGATCGAGGACCCGCGGGCGCTGCTGTCGCGGGCGACCGAGCTGACGCTGGCGTTCCGCGCGGCGGCCGACCGTGCCGTGGAGTTCCAGGCGATCGCGGCGGCGCAGCTCGCCGACCCGAAGCGGTTCGACCGGCTGAGCCCGGCGGACATCGCCGAGCGGGCGGAGTGGACCGAGGACTACGCCAGGAAGATGGTCGAGTTCGGGCGGGACCTGCTGCGCGGGGCCGAGGGCCTGCACGCCAATCCGGCCGACCCCGTCTGACCCCCCGCTCCGGCGCACATCGTCACGCACCCCGGCACACCCCGGCCCACGCCCCCCTCGCGCGCGTCCGCCCGAGCCGCCTGGCATATGCCAGCCGGGCA
>NZ_MUBM01000665.1 GCF_002154505.1 Streptomyces carpinensis
TCGTTGTCACCGAGGACGTCATGGGCGACGGCTGCAAGGTTGACGGTGGTGGTGGTCTTCCCGACGCCGCCCTTCTGATTGGCGATGACGTGGATCTGCGCGCCCAGGTTCTTCAGGTCGGCGAGGCTGTCGGGGTCTTCGTGGGCGGTGGCGAAGTCGAAGGGCAGGTTGTCGCCGACGCGGTCGGCCCACCAGATCGTGGATCCTTGGGGGTCGGTGGACACGACGAGAACTGAGGAAAGCATGGTGCTCCGTTTCCGTATGCTTCCCGGCGGGTGCCGGTACTCGGACGGGGCATAGCTTCTCAGATCGGTGACGTGGGCTCGGTGATTGGGCGGGTGTCTCACCTTGAAGGGCGTATACCGCGGTATACGCTCCCCGTCTTCCGGCCGTCGCTCCCGCGCGTGACGCGGTCACGGACACCTCTAGGCGTATACCGCGGTATACGCGGCAGGCCTCGAGCTGGACTATCACGCCGTGATAGCTGCTGACGCCTCCTCGTCTTCCTCGTCCGCGGTGTAGGGCTGCCCGTCTGTGTAGACCGGCTCGCGGAACAGGTCCTCGTGTTGGATCGGCGGCCGCGGGTACGTCGGCTTCGGCGGTATGGCGGTGGCCATCAGATCCTCCCGACGGGAGCCGGCGCCGGGGCCGGGCCGGCGGTCGGCAGGGGCGTCAGGGTGGTGGGGCAGATACGGCCGCGCATCCAGTCGTCGAGCCAGGCACGTTCCTGGGCGTCCTCGGCGGCATGCCAGGCGGCGCTGTGTGTGGTGGTGGGCTGGGGCATGGGCGGCTCCGTTCGTGCGGTGCTGATCGCGACCACCCTGCCCCAGGGTCCGCAGTTCGTTCACCCCGGCTCAAGATCAGTTGATCCGCGTCTGAACCCACTCTGCGTCGGAGTCGGCGACGTGCGCGCCGGCGGCTCGCTCGACGTACAGGCGGATTGGCTGTCCGTCGCCGTCGCGCTCGGGCCCGACGCGTACGTGCCAGGG
>NZ_MUBM01000666.1 GCF_002154505.1 Streptomyces carpinensis
GGGCAGCAGGATGCCGGGGAGGCGGGCGGCCGCGGCCAGGCGGAGGGCGAGCTCGGCGGCGTCGGTGCCCGGGGCGTGGGCCTTCGCGACGGTGCCGGCGTGGCGGACGACCGTGGCGTCGGGGCGGTCGGCCAGGACGGTCGCTTCGCACGAGCAGTCCCTGCCGTCGGCGTGGGCCGCCTTTGTGACCTGCGCGGTCACCTCGGGCAGGAGGGCGGCGGCTGTCACGGGACTCCCTGGGGTGCGACGGCGACCGTGAGCTTACGTGGACGAGCTGCACGCGGGTGTACGGGGTGGCCGCGGACGGGGTCGGGGGGCGGGGCTGCTCGCCCGCGCTCGCGAGGCGGCTCCCCGGGGCTCTTCGAGCAGGGGCCGACGCCAGGCGGAGCCCGGCTGGCTGCCCACGGCCCTGACGACCGCCGAAAACGATCGCCGCCGAAAACAATGCCGGCGCAGCTCCCCAGCTGCGCCGGCATTTTGCCGTCCGCCGCACCCCCGTCCCCACGGGGTTTCATGGATGGATGTCCCCGCCCGGACCGCTCTTCCGGGCCTGGGGTCGCCGCTCAGCGCCCCAGCATCACACCCACGGACGACGCCTGTGTGGCCACTGTGTTCCAGCCGTCGAAGACCAGCAGGAGCAGGGCCGCCAGGGGAAGGGCCATCAACGTCGCCACCGCGGGGTGGCGGCGGCCCGTACGGCGGGGGCGTGTACGGAGCAGTGTCCGCGGTGCCGTGTGGGCCATGGTCCCTCTCCTGACCGTTTCGGTTGTCGTTGGCAGCGGCGGGTGTCTGACCTCGGGGGACGAGTGCTGCACCCGCCGCTTGACCTCAAATGTAGGCGCGCGGCGACCACCGGACGTCATGCCCTCGTACCGATTGCCGGGCCTCCCGGAGGATGAGCCTTCAACCGGGGAGTACTCCCCTGGGTGGAGACGCGGTCCCGGCTCTCGGGGTCTTCCCGGAGGGGCCGTCCGGAGTGCCCCGGCTTTTCCGGTCCTCTTGTGGTGACTTCGCTCACTTTCCGCACGGC
Source organism: Streptomyces carpinensis (assembly GCF_002154505.1). Taxonomy (GTDB): domain Bacteria; phylum Actinomycetota; class Actinomycetes; order Streptomycetales; family Streptomycetaceae; genus Streptomyces; species Streptomyces carpinensis. The sequence goes on from NZ_MUBM01000666.1 coordinate 1,031, forward strand.
CCGTGGCCTGCGGCTCCCCGCCCGGCACCCCATCCGGCTCGCCGCCCCCTCCCAGCCGGGCGGGGGGTCGGCGGCGTCCGCCTCCCCTGCTGTCCGATCGTCATTCAGGCGTCCAATCGCCTTTCGCCGGCAGGCGGTTGGGATCATGGTCGGTGCCGGGCCGCCGGGCCCTCCAATATGCTGACCGACCTTCAATTGCGCTGTCCCGTACCGACAATCGATCGGGTAGAGAGGGCGCGGCCTCTGCGCGCGAGCGGCCCCGGAAACGTAAGCTGTGGCTCGTCACAGGGACCGGGCAGCGGGGATGAACATGGCGATGATGCGCCTGAGGCGCGAGGACCCGCGCGTCGTCGGCTCGTTCAGGCTTCACCGACGGCTCGGCGCGGGCGGGATGGGTGTGGTCTATCTCGGCTCCGACCGGAAGGGTCAGCGGGTCGCGCTGAAGGTCATCCGGCCGGATCTGGCGGAGGACCAGGAGTTCCGCTCGCGGTTCGCCCGCGAGGTCTCGGCGGCCCGGCGGATCCGGGGCGGCTGCACGGCCCGGCTGGTGGCGGCCGACCTGGAGGCGGACCGGCCGTGGTTCGCCACGCAGTACGTGCCCGGGCCCTCCCTGCACGACAAGGTGGCCGACGAGGGCGCGCTGAGCGCGGCGGAGGCCGCGGCGATCGGGGCCGCCCTGTCCGAAGGGCTGGTCGCCGTGCACGAGGCCGGTGTGGTGCACCGGGACCTGAAGCCCTCCAACATCCTGCTGTCCCCCAAGGGGCCGCGGATCATCGACTTCGGTATCGCCTGGGCGACCGGCGCCTCGACGCTCACCCACGTCGGCACCGCGGTCGGCTCCCCCGGCTTCCTCGCCCCGGAGCAGGTGCGCGGCGCCGCCGTCACCCCGGCCACCGACGTGTTCTCCCTGGGGGCGACGCTGGCGTACGCCTCGACGGGCGACTCGCCGTTCGGTCACGGCAGCTCCGAGGTGATGCTCTACCGCGTGGTGCACGAGGAGCCCCAGCTGCACGGCGTACCCGACGCGCTGGCTCCGCTGGTGCGGGCCTGCCTCGCGAAGGACCCCGAGGAACGGCCCAGCACACTGCAGTTGTCGCTCCGGCTGAAGGAGATCGCCGCGCGCGAGGCGCAGGGCCTGGGCGATCTGCGTCCGCCCGCTCCGCGCACCGCCGAGGCCGACCGGCCCACCGGCCGGCTCGCGGACACCTACCCGGACGACCTGCGCGCCACCTACCCCGAGCAGCAGCGCACCGGTTACGCCGAGCAGCGTGGCCGGCGGCGCCCGCAGGGCTCCTCCCCCGGTACGCCCCCTCCGCGCGGCACCGTCCCGCCCTCGCGCGGCGGCACGCCGTCCCGCACGGGCGGTCCGCTGCGCGACTCCGGTCCGCCGCGCGGGACCGGCGCGCCCTCCCGTTCCGGCGGCGGGCGCTCCACGCCGCCGCCCCGCAACGGCGGCCGCCCGGTCGGCGGCGGCCGTCCCGCCCCGCGCGCCAGCGCCCGGCGGCCGGGCGCGCGCAGCACGTCGACCGGTCTGCGGCCCGCCAATCCGAGGCTGCTGCGGCAGCGCCTGTTCGTGTTCGTGGTGGTCACGCTGCTGGTCGCGCTCGGCATCGCGGCGGCGCAGGGCTGCCAGGGGCCCGCGCGCGGGCTCGGCGGCGACGGCGGCGTACGGACGGGGCAGGGGCAGGCACCGACGGCCACGACCGACCGGCCGGACGAGCAGTCGTAGACCACCGGCGGGACCGGGCTCCCAGGGCCTCTCGTTCGGATCACGCCGGGCTCGCGCGGTCTGGCGCCGCGTCTCGCCGCGTTGTCGTCGGTTGCCATGGCTCCGCCATGACGCCCTCCTCCGCCTTGCGCTCCTCCCCCACTGCCCGAACGGCGTGAAGAGGTACCCCCAGCACCGGACCCCGCTCCCTGATCCGGCCTGATCCGAACGAAAGACCCTAGGTCTCGGGGCGGCCCGTCGCCACCGCGTAGAAGGCCACGGCGGCGGCGGCGCCGACGTTGAGGGAGTCGACGCCGTGGGACATGGGGATGCGGACCCACTCGTCGGCGGCCACGAGAGCCTTCGTGGACAGGCCCTCGCCCTCCGCGCCGAGCATCAGGGCGACCCGTTCCATCCGGTGCGGGGCGACGTCGTCCAGCGCCTTGGCCTTTTCGTCGGGAGTCAGGGCGAGCAGGGTGAAGCCGGCCTCACGGACCGCGTCCAGGCCCCTGGGCCAGGTGTCCAGACGGGCGTACGGCACGGAGAAGACGGCGCCCATCGAGACCTTCACGCTGCGCCGGTACAGCGGGTCGGCGCAGTCCGGGGAGAGCAGCACGGCGTCCATGCCGAGGGCGGCGGCCGACCGGAAGATCGCGCCGATGTTGGTGTGGTCGTTGACCGACTCCATGACCGCGACCCGGCGGGCCGTGCGCAGCAGGTCGGCGGCCGTGGGCAGCGGCTTGCGCTGCATGGAGGCGAGCGCGCCGCGGTGCACGTGGTAGCCGGTCACCTGTTCGGCGAGTTCGGGGCTGACCACGTAGACCGGGGCGGGGACCTCGTCGATGACGTCCCGCATGGCGTCGACCCACTTGGCGGACAGCAGCATCGAGCGCATCTCGTAACCGGCGTCCCCGGCCCGGCGGATGACCTTCTCGCCCTCGGCGATGAACAGCCCCTCGGCCGGCTCGCGTCTGCGGCGCAGCTCGACGTCGGTCAGGCCCGTGTAGTCGTGAAGACGGGGGTCATCGGGATCCTGAACGGTGATGAGATCGGCCACAGCGTGATACTGCCTTGTCCTGTCTGCGGTGCGGGCGGCTCGGAAGGGGAGTTCCCCGGGGGCTACTCGGAGGCGGGCGGGCCCACGGCGACGACCGCGCCGATGACGATGACCGCGGGCGGCTTCACGTCCTGGGCGCGTACGGTCTCGGCCACCGACGCGAGGGTGGCGTCGACGCGGCGCTGGGCCGCGGTCGTGCCCTCCTGGACCAGGGCGACCGGGGTGTCGGGGGACTTGCCGTGGGCCACGAGCGTCTCGGCGATCTTCCCGATCTTGTCGACGCCCATGAGGATCACCAGCGTGCCGGTCAGCTGCGCCAGGCTGGGCCAGTCGACCAGGGAACGCTCGTCGCCGGGGGCCACATGACCGCTGACCACGGTGAACTCGTGCGCCACCCCTCGGTGGGTGACCGGGATGCCGGCCGCGCCCGGCACCGAGATGGAGCTGGAGATGCCGGGGACCACCGTGCAGGGGATGCCGGCCTCGGCGAGCGCCTGGACCTCCTCCATGCCCCGGCCGAAGACGAAGGGGTCGCCGCCCTTGAGGCGGACCACCGACTTGCCCTGCTTGGCGTGCTCGATGAGCGCTTGGTTGATGGCCTCCTGGGCCATGTAACGGCCGTAGGGGATCTTCGCCGCGTCGATCACCTCGACGTGCGGCGGGAGTTCGGCCAGCAGGTCGCGCGGGCCGAGTCGGTCGGCGATGACGACGTCGGCCTCGGCGAGCAGCCGGCGGCCGCGCACGGTGATCAGGTCGGGGTCGCCGGGGCCGCCGCCGACGAGGGCGACACCGGGGCTACGGGTGCGGTGGTGCGGGGCGACCAGTGTTCCGTCGCGCAGACCCTCCACGACCGCGTCGCGGATGGCGGCGGTGTGCCGGGGGTCCCGGCCGCGCGCGCTCGTGGTGAGCACCGCGACGGTGACGCCCTCGCTGTGGCCGGTGGCCGGGGTCCAGGCGGTCGCCGCGTCGGCGTCGTCGGAGCGGACGCACCACACGCGGTGCCGCTCCGCCTCGGCCGAGGCG
>NZ_MUBM01000667.1 GCF_002154505.1 Streptomyces carpinensis
CCGCGGCCGCGGTCATCACTGCCGGACTGGCCGGAGCGGCCGTGCTGCTCGTCGTCTGGCTGCACGCCAGCCTGATCAGTGGGCTCGACCAGACCGCCCTGCAACGAGCCCAGGTCGTGGCGGCGGACGAGGACACCAGCCGGATCGCGGCGGAAGTGCCCGTCACCGACCACGGGGAGGCCGTCGTACAGGTGGTCGACGGGAAGGGGAACGTGCTTGCCAACTCGGTCAACCTGCGTGGCCGGCCGCGCGTCTTCGCCTTCCCGGCGAGCCGCGCCGACAGGCCGCACGCCCACACCGTCGACGACATTCCCATCGGGGCGGCGGGCGGGACATGGCGTGCCGTCGGCATCCCCGCGGGCCCCCACCGTGACCCGGTGACCGTCTACGTGGCCGTACCCACCGAGGGAGTCGACCACGGTCTGGGCCAGCTCACCGTCGGCCTGGCCACCGGAGTGCCGGCGGTCGTCGCCCTCCTCACCGGAGTCGCGTGGCTGCTCACCGGGCGCGCGCTGCGCCCCGTCGACGGCCTGCGCGCGCAGACCGCCGAGATCACCGCCTCCGACCTGAACCGCCGCCTCGACGTGCCGGCAGCCGACGACGCGCTCGGCCGGCTGGCCACGACCCTCAACGACCTGCTGGCCCGTCTGGACACATCGACCCGGCGCCAGCGGCTGTTCGTCGCGGACGCGGCCCACGAACTGCGCAACCCGCTGAGCATCCTGCACACGCGCCTTTCCGTCGCGGCCCGGCACCCCGGCCTGGCCGACGGACAGGCCCTCGCCACCGGACTCCTCCCGCAGACCGATCGGCTCACCCGGCTCGTCGACGACCTGCTCCAGCTCGCACGGCTCGACGCCCGGCCGCGGCTGCGGACCCGCCCCGTCGACCTGGACGAGATCGTCTTCACCGAGGTGCGCGAAGCCCGGCGGCGTACCCGGCTCGCCGTCGACCAGCACGCCGTCGGCGCGGCCCGTGTGACGGGCGACGAGGACGCCCTCGCCCGTGTCGTACGCAACCTGCTGGACAACGCGCTGCGCCATGCCAGCTCCCGGGTCGACGTCGGCCTACGCACACTCGGCGACACCGCGGAACTGATCGTCGCCGACGACGGGCCCGGCATCCCCGAGGCCGACCGTGAGCGCGTCTTCGGGCGCTTCACCCGGCTCGACGACGCCCGGGCCCGGGACACCGGGGGCAGCGGTCTCGGCCTCGCCATCGTCCGTGACACCGTCACGGCTCACCACGGCAGCACCCGCATCGAGGACAACCGGCCCGGCGCCCGGCTCGTCGTCCGGCTGCCGGCGATGGGGCAGGACTGTGAAGAACGGTGATACCTCCGCCAGGGCCCAGCGGCAGTACTCCCGCATCGCGGTCCGCATCGGTCCGAAGCCCCCCGAGTCGATCACCCTCAGCCGCCGATCGCCCGCCTGACCTGGATGTGTAGGGTGAGGACCAGGCAGGGAAGCGGGCGTCGGGGCAGGGGTAGCGGCAGGCATGGACGTGATCGTGGTCGGCCTCGGGGCGATGGGCAGCGCCGCGGTCCACCAACTCGCACGGCGCGGCGTCGACGTGCTGGGCATCGACCGCCACAGCCCGCCGCACACCTTCGGCTCCAGCCACGGCGAGACACGGATCACCCGCCGACTGACCCTGGAGGGCACCGAGTACGCGCCGCTGGCGGTCCGCTCCCACGAGTGGTGGCGACGCATCGAGGCGGAGACCGGTGCCTCGGTGTTCACCGCGTGCGGCGTACTGAACCTGGCCGACCATGCCGCCGACCCGGAGGCGTTCGCCGTCCGGGAGAGGGCGGCGGCCGCCCACGGCATCGACTACGAGCTGCTGGACGCCACCGCGCTGCGGGACCGGTTCCCGCAGTTCCGCGTGGAGGACACCCGCATGGGCCTGCTGGAGCCCAGCGGCGGCTTCGTCCGCCCCGAGGCCGCGATCAGCGCCCAACTGGAGCTGGCAGAGCGGTACGGCGCGCGGCTGCACCGCGGGGAACGGGTCCTCGCGGTCGACGCCGCCGCGTCGGCCGTCACCGTTCGCACCGACGTGGCCACGTACACGGCCGACCAGGTCGTGCTGTGCGCGGGGGGCTGGCTCGCGGGCCTGCTCGACGACCCCGGCCTCGCCCGGCTCTTCGGCGTATACCGCCAGGTCCTGCACTGGTTCGAGGCCGAGGGTTCCGCGCAGGACTTCACCCCAGGGCGTTTCCCCGCCTTCATCTGGGAGGGGGTGAGCCGGGCGGACGAGTACTTCTACGGCTTCCCCTCCGTCGACGGCGCGACGGTCAAGGTGGCCACCGGACAGCTCGACCACCGCACCCCAGATCCGGACATGCTCGATCGCACCGTCGCCCCGGAGGAGGCGGCCGGCTTCCACCAGGCCATGATCAGCGGTCGGCTGCCGCAGGTGTCCGCTCGCGCCACGCGCTCGCAGGTGTGCATGTACACCGTCACGCCGGACGAGGCGTTCGTCATCGACCGTCTGCCCGGCCGTGAGCGCGTCGTGGTCGCCTCCCCCTGCTCCGGCCACGGCTTCAAGCACTCCGCGGCGATCGGCGAGGCGCTCGCCGAGCTGGTCACGGACGGCGCCACCACCCTCGACCTCACACCCTTCGCGCTTGGCCGCTTCACCCGGTAGGCATCAAGGCGGCGGGTGAGCAGGGCCCGAAGGCCGATGCAGTCGCGGACCGGGCAGCGGATCGGGCCGGGCCGCGGTCGAACTGACGATCTCAGGCGCGCTGTTGCGATCGCTCGGGTGATCGGTATGGAATGATCGGCGGAACGAACCGAGTCGGCATGGCGGCGTCCGGCGGCCGGACCGGGCTCACGTCCGCCATCGCCGCTACGGCCGACGCAGAAGACGGTCCTCTCGCGAGTGGTTGCGATCGGGGGCCGGTGCACCGCGCGCCCCTGACCGACGGCCTGCCTGCCCGGCGTACAGCCGGAGGAGGGCAGGCGATCCTGAAACCGTGACGCCCTGGGAGAATGCATGGCCTCGAAGCCCCCTGTTCCCCCGTTCACCCGGGAGAGCGCGATCGAGAAGGTCCGCCTCGCCGAGGACGCATGGAACACCCGGGACCCTGAGCGTGTGTCCCTCGCCTACACGGTCGACAGCCGCTGGCGCAACCGCGCGGAGTTCATCAACGGACGCGAGGAGATCGTCGCCTTCCTCACCAGGAAGTGGACCAGGGAGCTGGACTACCGGCTCATCAAGGAGCTTTGGGCGTTCGACGGGAACCGCATCGCCGTACGCTTCGCCTACGAGTGCCACGACGACTCGGGCAACTGGTTCCGCTCCTACGGAAACGAGAACTGGGAGTTCGACGACGAGGGCCTGATGCGCGTCCGCCTGGCATGTATCAACGACCTCCCCATCAAGGAAGAGGAACGCAAGTACCACTGGCCCCTCGGCCGTCGTCCCGACGACCACCCGGGGCTCAGCGACCTGGGTTTCTAGTACCCCGGGATCGAAAACCCTCCGAGCCGGCCCGGGTGGGTTCTTGCGCGAGGGGAAGCATGGCACCGAGGCATGCCCGGAGAGGAATCGGGCAGCGCCCGTGCCCCGGAAGGCGTATCACGAGCACGTCGTGCCGTGCCCAGGGGCCGTGCCGTCGAGGAGGTACGTGTTGACGGCCCTGGTCGCGCAGCGGGTGCAGGGGTAGGACCCGTGCCCCTCGGCCCGCACTGTCAGCAGGACGCCGACGTCCTCGCCCAGCTCATCCACCATGTGCTTGGCGCCCGCGTACGGCGTCGTCGGGTCGCCGGTGTTGGCGACGACCAGGATCGGGGGAGCTCCGTCCGCGCTGACCTCGGGGGTGGCGCGCTCGCCTTTGAACGGCCAGTCGTAGCAGAGGTAGACGCTCGAGGACCAGGCCTCGCCGAAGACGGGGGATGCCGCCTCGATCCGCTTGATCATCTCCTCTGCCTCGGTGAATCCGGGGCGCAGGTTGGAGTCGGCGCAGGTGATCGCGACAAAGGCGGACACGGCGTTGTCGCCCGAGGTCTGGCTGCGGGCACCGAGGCCGAGCCGGGGCCGGACCCGGGCTCCTGGGGCGTGGTCGTACGCCTTCTGCAGCAACTTGCTGCCCGTGCCCCGCTCCATGACTTCGCTGAGCGCCTTCACCAGGGGACCCCAGCCTTCCTTGCCAACGTCCAGGTAGTTGCCTATGGCGTGAGCGGCGAGATCTCCGTCGAGTTTTTCGGTGCCGTCGGTGGGGGCGGGCTTTTTCCTGAGCTTGTCCAGCAGCTCGACGACGCGCTGGTCGGCCTGCTCCGGGTCGCTGCCGGTGGGGCAGTCGTCATAGGTGTCCGCGCAGTGCCGCGCGAAGCGGTCGAAGGCGAGTTGGACGGCTTTGACCTGGCTGAGGTCGCCCTGGAGCCGATCCTGCGTCGGGTCCACGGGGGCTTCGAGCACGAGTCTGCCCACGTTCTTCGGGAAGAGATGGGCGTAGGCGCCGCCCAGTTCGGTGCCGTAGGAGACGCCGAAGTAGTTCAGCTTCTCGTCACCGAGGAGATAGCGCATCAGATCCAGGTCGCGTGCCGTCTGTGAGGTGCCGACGTACGGCAGGAGCCCACCGGAGTGCTTCTCGCAGGCGTCGCTTCCCTCGAACTCCTTCTCCCCGCAGCTGACCGGGGCGGTCCTGCCGACACCTCGCGGATCGAAGCTGACCAGGTCGTAGCGCTCGCCCAGCGAGGCGTAGTCGCCTGCGTACCGGGGGAGCCCCTCGACGCCGGACTGGCCGGGGCCTCCGAAGTTGAAGAGGAGCGACCCGATCCGTTTCTGCTCCGGTCCGGTAGCCCTTTTCCGGATCATGGCGACGTCGATCGTGCCGCGGCCGGGCCGCCGGTAGTCCAACGGCGCCTTCATCGTGGCGCACTCCCATCCGTCGCCCGGGGCGGCACCGTCATCCTGGGCCGCGTACGGGGCCGGGCAGGCCGACCAGTCGAGCCGCTGACCGGCGGTGAAGGCCGCGGGCACCCCCGGTGGCGGGTTCGTCGCCTTCGCCTCGGCGCGGCGGGTCGCCCCGCCGCCCCCCGCCGACGCCGAGGGACCCGAGCCCGAGCCCCCGATGACATCGCACCCGGCGCCCGCGGGCACCACGACGGCGACCGCGAGCAGGCCCGCGGCAGCGCGGCGACCCAGAGCGGCGGACACCGCAGCACGTCGCGAGCGACCGCCGAACCTGTCCGCCCACTTACCGAAAGCCCAAGCCAAGCGTCCCGAGATCCATATTCGCGTGCGCATCCGCGAGTCCCCCTGCCCCCTGCCGCCAGAACGCCGTGCCGCTCGAACTCCGATGGCCCGAACCTACTGATCGTCAATGGTCGACGGCAACTGATCAACCTTCCCTGTCACCGGACAGGGACCACCGCTAGCCGCGCGGATAGCCGAGCGATGGGAGGGCTGGCCCCTGTCAGCGGGGCTGTGAACTGCTGCCGCGGGTCGGCGTAGGAGTGTGTTCTGGCGTGGACGAGTGAGTGTCCGGGTGGGGGTGGGGGTGAGGGCGTAGGGAACGAGAGTTCTTGTATCGAATGCGTGACCTCTTCGGGTGGTGGTCGTTGGGCTTGGTGGTGGGGTTGGGTGTTTCGGAGGGGGCAGCTGCTGAACACCCGCCACCACCTTCCAGCGGCCCACCTCACCGAAGCCGAGTGGCGGGCCCGTTGGCAGGCCGGGCGCCGGTTCCTCGCAGCGGACGGCGAATCCGGTAAGCGGTACGGCAACGAGACCATCCGCGTCACCCCGGGCGGCGAGGTCTCGATCAAACTCCCCGCCCCGCTGGCGTATCTGGCCAACGCCCCGCACGGAAGGTACGTACTTGCCGCGCGGGTGGCGTTCGCGCACCGGGGCGAGCAGTGGCGCGACCGCATCACCACCAACCGGGCCGTCGCCTACCGCATCCACCACGACGTACTGCGCGACCGCTGGTACCTCACCGCCTCCTGGACCATCACCCCGGTCGCCACCGTCCCCCTGGCCGCCGCCCGCGCGAGAGGGATGGTCGGGGTCGACACCAACGCCGACCACCTCGCCGCCTGGCGCCTCGAT
>NZ_MUBM01000668.1 GCF_002154505.1 Streptomyces carpinensis
AACGCGGGGCCTCGGACCGGCCCGCCGGTCCGCGGCCCTCGTCACGGCTCCTCGCGCCAGCCGTCCCACTCCCCCGCGAACGCGTCCAGCTCGGCCGGGTCGAGCCGGCCCTCCTCGTCCCGCAGGGCGAGGAGCCACTGGGCGTCCTCGGCGTCGTCCTCGCCGGCGAGCGCGTCCCGCACGAGCCTCGGCTCCTCCCGAAGCCCGAACCGCTCCCCCAGCGCCTCCGCCGCCTCCTCCGCTGCGTCGCGGTCGGGCAGCACCAGCACATGTCTCACGTCACTCACGCAGGCCATTGTCCGGCACCCGGGGGCGCGGCGACGCAGCCGCTCCCCGGCCCGCGAGCAGGGGCCCGCTCAGCCCCTGGGCACGATCTGTATGTCGAGACCGACCTTGATGGTGGGGCCGACCACGGCGATACCGCGCGCCAGCATCGTCTGCCAGCTCACGGTGTAGTCGTCACGGTGCAGCTCGGTGGTGGCCCGGCAGGCGGCCCGCGCCTCGCCCTCCATGCCGTTGCCCAGCCCGAGGTACTCCGTGTCCAGCGTGACGGTGCGCGTCACACCGTGCAGGGACAGGGCTCCGGTGACGGCCCACCGGTTGCCGCCGCGATGCGCGAACCGGTCGCTGTAGAACTCGAGCGTCGGGAAGCGCGCCACATCCAGGAAGTCCCCCGACCGCAGATGGTCGTCGCGCATCCGGACGTTGGTGTCGATGGAGGCCGCGTCGATCACCACATGCATCGCCGACCGGTCCATCTGCTCGGCGATCCGCACCACTCCGGCGAAGGAGTTGAACCGGCCGTGGATCCGGGCCAGCCCGATGTGCCGCGCGGTGAAACCGATCGAGGAGTGCGTCGGCTCGATCTCCCAGTCGCCCGGCGTGGGCAGCTCCGGCGGACGGGCGATCTGCAATGTCACATCGCCGAGCGAGGTGAGGGAGTCCTCCGTGACCGTCGCGGCGGCCCGGTAGGGCGCGTAGCCCTCGGCTGACACCGCCAGCCTGTACTCCCCCGCCGGCACGGCCGCCATGAACGACCCGAACGGGTCCGTCCCGCCCTCCACCACCTTGCGCCCCGTGGTGTCGGTGACCGCCAACGCCGCCTGCGGCACCGGCTGGTTGACCGGGTCCAGCACGCGGCAGCTCAGCACTCCCGCGCTCGGTGGAGTCTGCACCGCCGCCAGGGGATTCGTCCGTTGCACTCGTTTCGCCCGGCTTCCCAGCAAGCGGCCGATCATCTACGACACCCTCTGCACGACGTGAAAACACCTGTTGCCGAAGATGCATTCGATCACCGATGCGGCTTTCGAGGCAACACGGGATCACATCGCGGGAAACCGGCACATGTGCTGGCTCTGCGCACGAGTGGCCCCTGTGACACGAATTCGCAGCTCGCGTCCGGTTTCACGCAGTCGGCACAGAGTCCAGGTGGATGCCGAACCGGTCCCGGTACACCGACAGCACCTCCTCGTCCGAGTCCAGACCCCGAACCCAGCGCGTCCCGTCGGCCTCCGTCGTGGTCAGCGTGCGGCCGCCGAGCGTGATCCGCCCTCCGTCGCCGGTGAGCCGGGAGCACACCAGCGATCGCACGAAGTGCGAGGCGGGCGAGGTGCTGTGCCACCAGGCCCCGGCCACGAAGTCCCCGAGGACCCGGGGCCGCACCTCCAGCCGGTACTGGGGCCTGCCGTCGCGGACCACGTCAAGGTCGCCGGCCGCGGCGTCGGCCGCCTCCGCCATCCCGAACGTGCCGCCCGGATCGGTCTGCTCCCCGCGCTCCCCGAAGGCCAGCGGGAAGTGGCTGTGCGCGCCGAACCCCACGTCGGCCAGCCAGTCGCCCCCGTCCGCCGTCCGCACCCGCAGCGCGAGATGGTCGTGCGGGATCCCGAGCCGCCCCTCCTCCCCGTACACCCGGGCCGCCAGCAGCGTGACCTCGAAACCCAGCGCCGTGAGCAGCGCCCCGAACGCACCGTTCAGTTCGTAGCAGAACCCGCCCCGGCGTGAGCCCACCACCTTGTCCAGCAGCCTCCTCTCCTCCAGCACGATCTCCTCGCCGAGGTGGACGGACAGGTTCTCGAAGGGCACGGTGCGCAGGTGCCGCACATGCAGCTCCCGCAGGGCGGCGGCGGTGGGCGCGGCCGGGAACTCGGCCCCGATACGGCGGAGATAGGCGTCGACCTGTGCGGCGTTCATGCCCTCAGTCTCGCGCCACGCGCAACCCCGCCCCTTCGCCGGTGACCGCGAGCGCCCCGTCGCGGTCCGTCCGCAGCACCCTCGCGCCCTCCGCGCGCAGCGCCGCGACAGTGCTCGGAGCCGGGTGCCCGTACATGTTCCCCGCACCGCAGGAGATCAGCGCCAGCCGGGGGGCCACGACCCGTATCAGGTCCGGGTCCTGGTGGGCCGAGCCGTGGTGGGCGACCTTGAGCACGTCCACGCCGACCAACTGTGCGAGGGCCGGTGATCGCACCAACTGCTGCTGTGCCGGGGGTTCGAGGTCTCCCAGCAGCAACAGCCGCAGCCCGCCGGACCGGACGAACAGCGTCACACTGGCGTCGTTGGGCCCGTCCGGATCCGGCGACGGGCGTGGCGGGGGCCACAGCACCTGCCAGGTCAGCCCGCCGACGCGGCGCTCCTCCCCGGCGGCGGCGTGGGTGAGCGGGATGCCCCGCCGCGCAGCCTCCCTCCGTACGAACTCGGCCTGTTCCGCGGGTTCCTCGTACCCGGTCGTCTCGATGGCGCCCACCGAGCGCCCTCTCAGGACGCCGGGCAGTCCGGTCACATGGTCGGCGTGGAAGTGGGTCAGCACGACCAGCGGGACCCTGGTGATGCCGAGCGCGCGCAGACAGTGGTCCACCGGCTTGGGATCGGGTCCGGCGTCCACCACCACACCGGCGCCCGGTCCGGCCGCGAGCACCGTCGCGTCGCCCTGCCCCACGTCGCACATCGCGAACCGCCAGCCCGGCGGCGGCCAGCCCGTGATCACCCGGGTCAGCGGCGGCGGCTGCACCAGCACCAGCACCAGCAGCACCCCGCACAGACCGCACAGCCACGGGTGTCCCAGCAGCCGCCGGCCGACCACCACGACCGCCACCGTGACCAGGCCCAGCAGCAGCGCCCCGGTCCAGCTGCCCGGCCAGTCCACTCCCCCACCGGGCAGCGCCGCCCCGGTCCTGGCCACGCCGGCGATCCACCCCGTGGGCCAACCAGCGCACCACGCGAGCGCCTTGGCCACCGGCATCGCCGCCGGCGCGGTCACCAGGGCCGCGAAGCCCAGCACCGTGGCGGGCGCGACCGCGACCTCCGCGAGCAGATTGCACGGCACCGCCACCAGACTCACCCGCGCCGACAGCACCGCGACCACCGGGGCGCACAGCGCCTGCGCCGCTGCCGCCGCGGCCAGTGCCTCGGCCAGGCGGGCGGGAACCCGACGCCGGCGCAGCGCCGCGCTCCAGCGAGGCGCCAGCGTGAGCAGGGCACCGGTGGCCAGCACCGACAGCAGGAAACCGTAACTACGGGCCAGCCACGGGTCGTACAGCACCAGCAGCACCACGGCCGTCGCCAGGGCCGGGATCAGCGATCTGCGGCGCCCGGTCGCGAGGGCGAGCAGCGCGACGGCTCCGCATGCCGCGGCGCGCAGCACGCTCGGGTCCGGCCGGCACACGACGACGAATCCGAGGGTGAGCACTGCGCACAGCAGTGCGGTGGCCCGCAGCGACAGACCGAGTCTCGGTACGAGGCCACGACGCTCGACGTGCTGGGCCAGGCCGAGCGGTCCGACGAGCAGGGCGAGCAGGATCGTGAGGTTGCTCCCGGAGACGGCCAGTGTGTGCGCGAGGTCGGTCTCCTTGAACGCCTCGTCCAGGTCCGGCGTGACCCGGGTCGTGTCTCCCACGACCAGTCCCGGCAGCAGTGCGCGGGCGTCCTGCGGCAGCCCGTCGGTCGCCGTCCGCAGCCCGGCCCGCAGCCGGCCCGCCAGCCTTTGCGGCCCCGACGGTCCCCCGATCACCTCGGGTGCCGCCCGGCCCCGGACCCGCAGCACCGCCGCGACTCTGCCGCCACCGCTCAGCGGAGGCGCCAGCCGCGCGGTCACGCTCAGTCGCGTGGACGGCAGCAGACCCAGCCAGGGCGAGCGCCGAGCGCCGGCGTCGTGCCCCTGCCCGCCGGTGTCGACCAGGATCAGCACGGGTGCTCGGGTTCGTGCGGCCCCCATGGTCCCCGCGCCGCTCACCCGCTCCACTTGTCGCACCTCGGCGTCGATCAGCACCGAGACCGGCGCCATGTGGTCGCCGCTGACCCGGGGCCGGGTGAGCCGGGGATCCGAGGTCAGCTCCACCTCGGCGGTCACCGTGGCGTACTGCCGGGCCAGAGCGGGCACCGGCCCCCGGCGCACGTCGGCCCCGTGCAGCCCAGCGGAAGCGGCGGCCGCGGCGGCACCGAGCAGGACGGCGGCGACGGAGGTGCG
>NZ_MUBM01000669.1 GCF_002154505.1 Streptomyces carpinensis
CGCGGTCGGAGTCCTTCCCGTGGTGATCGGCCTCGCGGGAGGAGTGCTGAGAGGGGGTGGCGGCTGACGGGGCGCTGGACAGGGACGCATGACGCAGAACGCATGACGCGCACCGCACGACGCGGATCGCATGGCGCAGAACACGTGCCGTGGCGGGTGAACGTCGAGGAAACGAGCAACAGACCCAGACCTTACGGGGGTTGAGATGTACGGAAGGCCCCGGGCACGGCTGCGTGCCCTGATGAGCCGGATGCGCAGGGACGCGGGAATGGTCACGTCCGAGTACGCGATGGGCATCATCGCGGCGGTGGCGTTCGCCGTACTGCTGTACGAGGTGGTGACGAGCGGGCAGGTCAAGACGGAGCTGCAGAACATCGTGAAACGAGCGCTCAGTGCCCGGATGTGAGCGCCGGCGTGAACGGGGAGCCGACCAGGGGTTCGTCACCGCGGAGGCCGCCATGGTCCTGCCCGTGCTGGTGCTGGTGGTGACGACGCTGGTGTGGGGACTGCTGGTCGTGCTCGCGCAGATCCAGTGCGTGGACGCGGCCCGGG
>NZ_MUBM01000067.1 GCF_002154505.1 Streptomyces carpinensis
ACGCCCCTGCCGCACGGGTGCTCGCATATCGCACGCGTATCGCAAGAAGACGCGAGCAATCGGGGCGCCCGGTCTGCCAGACCCGCGCCGAGCTCCCGGCCCGCTCCTTGCAACCTCACCCCACCGCCCCGCCACGCACCCGACTCCGCCGGACGTGCCCGTCCGCACGGCACCGGACCGGCTTTCGTCGGCCGTGACCCCTGCGGCCGGGAGATTCCGCCTCGCAGCCGTCTGGGCCTCGCCGGGCGCGGCGTGCGCGCAGTGCCCGACCCGCTCTCGTGGGCCCGTGACCTGCGCGGTCCGGGGGCTCCGCTTCGTGGTCGTCCCGGTCTTGCAGGGAGGGACCGGTCGTGTGGCACCCGAGCAGCTCTTGGCGGCCCGCAGTTGCGCCCGGCCCTGGGGCATGCGTCTCGCGGTCGTCTGGGCCTCGCCGGGCGCGGCCGTCCGTGCAGTGCCTGACTCGCTTTCGTCGGTCCGTGACCTGCGCGGTCCTGGAGCCGCTTCGTGGTCGTTCCGGTCTTGCGGGGAGTGATCGGTCGCGTGGCACCCGAGCCGCTCTTGGCGGCCCGCAGTTGCGCGCGGCCCTGGGGGCATGCGTCTCGCGGTCGTCTGGGCCTCGCCGGGCGCGGCGGTCCGCGCAGTGCCCGACCCGCTCTCGTGTGGTCCGTCACCTGCGCGGTCCGGGGGCTCCGCCTCGTGGTCGTCCCGGTGTCGCGGGGAGTGGCCGCCCGCGCGGCGTCCGGCCCGCTCTCTCGGCCCGCAGGCCTGCGCGGCACAGCGGCATGTGCCTCGCGGTCGTCCGGCCTCGCTCGGCGCGACCTGCTCTCGGCGGCACGCAGAACCGCGTGGCCCGGGTAGGCGCCTCGTGGCCGTCCCGGCCTCGCCGGCCGACACCCCGCGCGGCACCCGGGTCGCCCTTCCGCTCATGCCTCGAACCACGCTCCGGCGCTCGCCGGTGCGGCCTCGCGGCGTCGGTCCGCACGGGCCTCCCCGGTTCCGTCGGTGCCATCCGTGTGCACGGGCATCCCAGGTTCCGTCGGGATCGGCCGACCGCGGGCATCTCGTTCTGTCGGGAGCTCACCGGCGCCGGGCACCCGGCCTGTCGTCCGTGGTCCTGCCGGCCAGCCTCGGCGGCCGGTGCCCCGGTGCCCGGCCGGCGTCCACCGGAGCCCAGGCCGATGTCCCCGGACCCGGCCGCGTCCCCGTCCTGCCCCTGTGTCCTGCGTCCTGCGCAGGGTGCCGGCCCGGGCCCGCCATCCTGTGCCAGTTCCGCGCCCAGGCGCCGCAGCAGCCCACGCGCCCCGCGCGGTGGCCCGCTCAGCAGCCACCCACCAGCCCGCAGCGCCCCTCCCGGATGCCGTCCCTCCCGGGGCGCCGTCCCGGCGGGGCCAATCCCCACACCCCTGCCACCCGGCAGCCCCCTCACAGCACCCAGACCCCTCCGTCACCGGCGTTACTGCGCCATTCGTGTGGGGGCACGCGTGAGCGGAGTGGGTTTGCGCTGGGGGCGCTCACGGCCTGTCGCGGAGGGGGAGTGGAGTCGCGGTGGCGGGGCCATCGGGAAATGCTGCGGTCGTACTGCCTGCGGGCATGTACCCTACGTGTCGCACCAGACGGGGTGTGGCGCAGCTTGGTAGCGCGTCCGCTTTGGGAGCGGAAGGCCGTGGGTTCAAATCCCGCCACCCCGACCACCCGCCGACCGCCGGTCGGCGCCACCTCGCATGACGCGCGTGATCCCCTTGGCGATCGCCTTTTGGGACGTCGAGCGGCTGCGGCTACTATGCAAACTGCGCGCCCGTGTGTCCGGCCTCCTGGGCCTACGAACTCCTCCGGGCGGCGAATCCGCCGGACCGCTCTCTGGCCCCGGCGAAACCCGAGAAGTCAGCCACAAGGAGACCGAACCGTGAAGAGCGCCGTGGAGACCCTGAACCCGACCCGGGTTCGGCTCACTGTCGAGGTGCCCTTCGAGGAGCTCAAGGACAGCCTCGACGCGGCGTACAAGAAGATCAACCAGCAGGTCACGGTGAAGGGCTTCCGCAAGGGCAAGATCCCGGCCCGGGTCATCGACCAGCGGTTCGGCCGCGGTGCGGTTCTGGAGGAGGCCGTCAACGACGCGCTTCCGAGGTTCTACACCGACGCGGTCAACGAGGCCGAGCTCAACCCCCTGGGCCAGCCCGAGGTCGACATCACCGAGCTGAAGGACGGCGAGACGCTGAACTTCACCGCCGAGGTCGACGTCCGTCCGACCATCGAGATCCCGGACTACTCCGGCATCGAGGTCGAGGTCGACGCCGTCGAGGTGACCGACGAGGACGTGGAGAAGGCCGTCGAGCAGCTGCGCGAGCGCTTCGCCTCCACCTCCCCGGTCGAGCGCGCCGCCGAGGACGGCGACGTCGTCACCATCGACCTGGAGGCCAAGGTCGACGGCGAGGTCCTCGAGGACGGCATCGCCAACGGCGTCTCCTACACCATCGGCTCCGGCGAGCTGCTGGACGGGATCGACGACGCCGTGAAGGGCCTGGAGGCCGGTGGCGAGGCCACCTTCACCTCCGAGCTCAAGGGCGGCTCGGCGGCCGGCCGGGAGGCCGAGGTCACCGTCAAGGTCACCGAGGTCGCCGCCCGCGAACTGCCGGAGCTGGACGACGACTTCGCTCAGCTCGCCTCCGAGTTCGACACCCTCGAGGAGCTGAAGGCCGACAGCCGCACGCGCCTGGAGAACATGAAGCAGTACGACCAGGCCACGCAGGCCCAGGAGCGCGTCCTGGACAAGCTGCTGGAGCTGGTCGAGGTGCCCGTCCCCGAGAAGCTCCTCGAGGACGAGATCAACACCCGTAAGCACAACCTCGAGCACCACCAGCTCGCCCAGATGGGCCTCACCCTCGACAAGTACCTGGAGCTCCAGGGCAAGACCGCCGAGGAGTTCGAGACCGAGACCCGCGAAGCCGCGATCAAGGGCATCAAGACCCAGTTCGTGCTCGACGAGCTCGTCAACAAGGAGAAGCTCAACGTCAACCAGGAGGAGCTCACCGAGCACCTCATGCGGCGCGCTGCCTCCTCCGGCATGTCGCCCGACCAGTTCGCCCAGGCCGTCGTGCAGCAGAACCAGGTTCCGCTGCTGGTCGGCGAGGTCGCACGCGGCAAGGCCCTGGCCGTCGTCGTCGAGGCCGCGACCGTGAAGGACACCAACGGCGAGATCGTCGACCTGGACGACGAGGACGAGGACGAGGCCACCGAGGCCGAGACCGCCGAAGCCTCCGCCGAGGGTGAGGGCGAGGACAAGGCCGAG
Organism: Streptomyces carpinensis; assembly: GCF_002154505.1. Classification (GTDB taxonomy): domain Bacteria; phylum Actinomycetota; class Actinomycetes; order Streptomycetales; family Streptomycetaceae; genus Streptomyces; species Streptomyces carpinensis. The sequence goes on from NZ_MUBM01000067.1 coordinate 3,287, forward strand.
GCCTGATCCGCGGCTTGATCCGCGCGCGTCGTCCGCGACGCCGTACGTACGATGGGCCCTGGGGAACTGCTCCCCAGGGCCCGTTGTCGTGACCGGCCACCGCTAACCGAAGGCCCCGGCGCTACGCCCCCGGCGAACACTCCCGTTACCGGGATTCCCCGAAGGGAGCCGCGCGTTAGGGTCCATGAATACGAGGGCAGGGGAGTCCCCGAAACCGGCCGGACGGCCCCACGCCCCGGCAGAACACGTGAGACGGCCCGGCGCCGTCGTAAGACGAGCAGGTGGATACGTGACGAATCTGATGCCCTCCGCCGCCGGCGAGCCTTCCATCGGTGGTGGCCTCGGCGACCAGGTCTACAACCGGCTGCTCAACGAGCGGATCATCTTCCTCGGCCAGCCGGTCGACGACGACATCGCGAACAAGATCACCGCACAGCTGCTGCTCCTTGCCGCCGACCCGGACAAGGACATCTACCTGTACATCAACAGCCCCGGCGGCTCGATCACGGCCGGCATGGCGATCTACGACACCATGCAGTACATCAAGAACGACGTGGTGACCATCGCCATGGGCCTGGCGGCCTCGATGGGCCAGTTCCTGCTCAGCGCGGGCACCCCCGGCAAGCGCTTCGCGCTGCCGAACGCCGAGATCCTGATCCACCAGCCGTCCGCCGGCCTGGCCGGTTCGGCCTCGGACATCAAGATCCACGCCGAGCGGCTGCTGCACACCAAGAAGCGGATGGCCGAGCTCACCTCGCAGCACACCGGCCAGACGGTCGAGCAGATCACCCGCGACTCGGACCGCGACCGCTGGTTCGACGCCCACGAGGCCAAGGAGTACGGCCTCATCGACGACGTCATCACGCACGCCGCCGGCATGCCGGGCGGCGGCGGCACCGGGGCCTGAGCCACTCACCCGGGGGCCCCACAGGCCCCCTGAGCCGCTTCCTCGGAGGCGCCGAACCTTCCGTGACGGGCCCGAAGGCCTGCACGGCTCCCGGACCTCCGCGCAGCCCAGCCAGCCCCTCAGCCGACCGCCCAGCCCCCTTCCAGGAGACATCGTGAACGACTTCCCCGGCAGCGGCCTCTACGACCGTACGCGTGCCGAGTACACCGGCCCCACGGCCGAGTCCCGCTACGTCATCCCGCGCTTCGTGGAGCGCACCTCCCAGGGCATCCGCGAGTACGACCCGTACGCGAAGCTCTTCGAGGAGCGCGTGATCTTCCTCGGCGTCCAGATCGACGACGCCTCCGCCAACGACGTGATGGCGCAGCTGCTGTGCCTTGAGTCGATGGACCCCGACCGTGACATCTCGGTCTACATCAACAGCCCCGGCGGCTCCTTCACCGCACTGACGGCCATCTACGACACGATGCAGTTCGTCAAGCCCGACATCCAGACGGTGTGCATGGGCCAGGCGGCCTCCGCCGCCGCGGTGCTGCTGGCCGCCGGCACGCCGGGCAAGCGCATGGCCCTGCCGAACGCGCGAGTGCTGATCCACCAGCCCTACAGCGAGACCGGCCGCGGTCAGGTCTCCGACCTGGAGATCGCCGCCAACGAGATCCTGCGGATGCGCTCGCAGCTGGAGGAGATGCTGGCCAAGCACTCCAACACGCCGATCGAGAAGATCCGTGAGGACATCGAGCGCGACAAGATCCTCACGGCCGAGGAGGCGCTGTCGTACGGGCTGATCGACCAGATCATTTCCACCCGGAAGATGAACAACGCCACCGTCCGCTGACGCGGACAACACACCCGCCCGTCGCTCCTTGGCACGGTCACGTCGAAGTGAACCGTGCCAAGGGGGGCCCGAACGGGGGGCCCGGCAAGGTACCGTCGACATAAGGCAGCACCAGGAGCCGCTGGACCCAATGTGTCCAGGCGTCTCCCAGGCGAAGGGGAAGCACACCGTGGCACGCATCGGTGACGGCGGCGATCTGCTCAAGTGCTCGTTCTGCGGCAAGAGCCAGAAGCAGGTCAAGAAGCTCATCGCAGGGCCCGGTGTGTACATCTGCGACGAGTGCATCGATCTCTGCAACGAGATCATCGAGGAGGAGCTCGCGGAGACCAGCGAGGTGCGCTGGGAGGAACTGCCCAAGCCCCGCGAGATCTACGAGTTCCTGGACGGCTACGTCGTCGGCCAGGAGGCGGCCAAGAAGGCCCTGTCCGTCGCGGTGTACAACCACTACAAGCGCGTCCAGGCCGGGGAGAACGGCGGCGGCCAGGGCCGCGAGGACGCCATCGAGCTCGCCAAGTCCAACATCCTGCTGCTCGGGCCCACGGGCTCCGGCAAGACCCTTTTGGCCCAGACCCTGGCCCGGATGCTGAACGTCCCGTTCGCCATCGCCGACGCCACGGCGCTGACCGAGGCGGGCTACGTCGGCGAGGACGTCGAGAACATCCTGCTCAAACTGATCCAGGCGGCCGACTACGACGTCAAGAAGGCCGAGACCGGGATCATCTACATCGACGAGATCGACAAGGTCGCCCGTAAGAGCGAAAACCCGTCGATCACCCGCGACGTCTCCGGCGAGGGCGTCCAGCAGGCTCTGCTGAAGATCCTGGAGGGGACCACGGCCTCGGTCCCGCCCCAGGGCGGCCGCAAGCACCCGCACCAGGAGTTCATCCAGATCGACACGACGAACGTCCTGTTCATCGTGGGCGGCGCGTTCGCCGGCCTGGAGAAGATCATCGAGGGCCGGGCGGGCGCCAAGGGCATCGGCTTCGGCGCGACGATCCGCTCCAAGCGGGAGCTGGAGGCCAAGGACCAGTTCGAGGACGTCATGCCCGAGGACCTGGTCAAGTTCGGCATGATCCCGGAGTTCATCGGCCGTCTGCCGGTGATCACCAGCGTCCACAACCTGGACCGCGAGGCGCTGCTGAAGATCCTGGTCGAGCCGCGCAACGCCCTGGTGAAGCAGTACCAGCGCCTGTTCGAACTGGACGGCGTGGAACTCGACTTCGAGCGCGAGGCCCTGGAGGCGATCGCCGACCAGGCCATCCTCCGCCAGACCGGCGCGCGGGGCCTGCGCGCCATCATGGAGGAGGTCCTCATGTCGGTGATGTACGAGGTGCCCTCCCGCAAGGACGTGGCGAGGGTCGTCATCACGGCGGACGTCGTCCACTCCAACGTCAACCCGACCCTGATCCCGAGGGACGCCCGCGGCCGCGGAACGGGCGAACAGAAGACGGCGTGACGCCGTCCCGGCCGGCGGCGTGAGCGCCGTCCGGCCGACGGACACGAAAGGGGCCCCGGTCGCGCGACCGGGGCCCCTTTCGTGTTCTCGCCGTACCGCGTGCCCGGCGTCAGGCCTTGACGCGGACCTCCTTGCGGAGCTTGGCGGTGATGTCGGCGGCGGTTGCCGGGTCGGTGGTCTTGCCCGCCAGCATGCCGGCCATCTCCATCGGGATGACGAAGCCGAGCGTGCTGTGGTCGCCCCAGATGCAGACCGTCATGTTCATCGACTTCGGCTCGCCCTGCTTGCCGCCGGAGTTGTCGATCTTGGCCTGCTGGCACTTGAGAACCGCCCCGTCGAGCGCGGACGGCGAGTACGCCTTCGGATCGCCGACCAGGGTGACGTCCTCGTCGTCGCCACCCTTCTTGGTCTCGTCCTTCATGTGGGCGAACATCGCGTCGACGGTCTTCTCGGGGTCGTCGATGGTGCCGTAGACGCCGCTGAACTGGATCTGCTTCATGGCCAGCGGGTTGCTCTCGTCCCCGGACTGGTACGCCGCGCTGACGTCCTTGGGGTTGTGCACGCCCCACTTCTCGGCGTCCTTCATGTCGTCCTTCGACATGGTGCCGCTGTCGCTCTTGGACTTCTTGTACTCGGTCAGCACCGTCTCCGGCGTCGTCAGCTTGTGCGGGCCGTCGTCGGCCACCGAGCTGCCGCCACCACCGCCGATCAGGAAGTACGCGCCCACCGCGATCGCGGCCACGACCGCCACCGCGCCGATGATCAGACCGGTCTTCTTCTTGCCGCCGTTGGAGGCCGGGGGCTGCGGGACGGCGCCGTAGGGCGGCTGCTGGCCGTACTGGGGCTGCTGGCCGTACTGGGGCTGCTGACCGTACGGGTTCGGCTGGGGCGGGACGCCCTGCGGGGCCTGCTGAGGGTAGCCGTAGCCCGGCTGCGGGGCCGGCGGCTGCTGGGGGTAGCCATAGCCGGGCTGCGCGGGCGGCGCCTGCGGCGGCTGCTGGCCGTAGGGGCCCGGCTGGCCGTACGGTCCGGGCTGCTGAGGCTGCCCGCCGTACGGGCCCGGCTGGTTGTAGCTCATTACTGGGTTCCCCTCCAGATGCTTATGTGTTCCTGACATCCTGGCGCAGGCCCGGGGGACGCAGGGCGTCGGGGTGGCGACCGTTACAGAACAAATGCGGTTCGGGACCGCGCCGTGACCCCTCTAAACTGACCCCGTGACCGAGAACGCTCAGCAGCAGCCACCAGCGCCCGACACCGAACTGCCGACCCAGTACGCGCCGGCCGACGTAGAGGGGCCGCTGTACGAGCGCTGGGTAGAGCGGGGTTACTTCGAGGCGGACGAGAAGAGCGACAAGCCGCCGTACACCATCGTCATCCCGCCGCCGAACGTCACCGGCTCGCTGCACCTGGGGCACGCCTTCGAGCACACCCTCATCGACGCCCTCACGCGCCGCAAGCGCATGCAGGGACACGAGACGCTGTGGCAGCCCGGCATGGACCACGCCGGCATCGCCACGCAGAACGTCGTCGAGCGGGAGCTGGGCAAGGAGGGCAAGTCCCGGCACGACCTCGGCCGCGAGGCCTTCGTCGAGCGCGTCTGGCAGTGGAAGGGCGAGTCCGGCGGGCAGATCTCCGGGCAGATGCGCCGCCTCGGCGACGGCGTGGCCTGGTCCCGTGAGCGCTTCACCATGGACGAGGGCCTCTCGCAGGCCGTCCAGACCATCTTCAAGCGGCTCTACGACGACGAGCTGATCTACCGCGCCGAGCGCATCATCAACTGGTGCCCCCGGTGCCTTACGGCCATCTCGGACATCGAGGTGGAGTACCAGGACGACGACGGTGAGCTCGTCTCGATGAAGTACGGCGAGGGGGACGACACCATCGTCGTCGCCACCACCCGTGCCGAGACCATGCTCGGTGACACCGCCGTCGCCGTTCACCCCGACGACGAGCGCTACCGGCACCTGGTCGGCAAGCTCATCAAGCTGCCGCTGACCGACCGCTCCATCCCGGTCGTCGCGGACGAGCACGTCGACCCGGAGTTCGGCACGGGCGCCGTCAAGGTCACCCCGGCCCACGACCCGAACGACTTCGAGATCGGCCAGCGGCACAACCTGCCCTCGCTCACCGTCATGGACGAGCACGCCGTCATCACCGCGCACGGCCCCTTCCAGGGCCTGGACCGCCTGGAGGCCCGCTCCGCCATCGTCGCCGCGCTGCGCGCCGAGGGCCGGATCGTCGCCGAGAAGCGGCCCTACGTCCACTCCGTCGGGCACTGCTCGCGCTGCAAGACCACCATCGAGCCGCGCCTGTCCATGCAGTGGTGGGTCAAGGTCGGCCCGCTCGCGAAGGCCGCCGGTGACGCGGTCCGCGAGGGCAAGGTCAAGATCCATCCGCAGGAGATGGAGAAGCGCTACTTCGACTGGGTCGACAACCTCCACGACTGGTGCATCTCGCGGCAGTTGTGGTGGGGCCACCGGATTCCGGTGTGGTACGGGCCGAACGGCGAGGTCGTCTGCGTCGGGCCCGACGAGGAACCGCCGAGCGGCGAGGGCTGGCACCAGGACAGCGACGTCCTCGACACCTGGTTCTCCTCCGGCCTGTGGCCCTTCTCCACCCTGGGCTGGCCCGAACAGACCGAGTCGCTCGCGAAGTTCTACCCGAACTCCGTCCTGGTCACCGGCTACGACATCCTCTTCTTCTGGGTCGCCCGGATGATGATGTTCGGCCTGTACGCGATGGACGGCACCCCGCCGTTCCACACCATCGCCCTGCACGGCATGGTCCGCGACCAGTTCGGCAAGAAGATGTCGAAGTCCTTCGGCAACGCGGTCAACCCGCTGGACTGGATGGACAAGTACGGCTCCGACGCCCTGCGGTTCACGCTCGCCCGCGGCGCCAACCCGGGTGTGGACGTCCCGATCGGCGAGGACTGGGTCCAGGGCTCGCGCAACTTCGCCAACAAGATCTGGAACGCCACGCGCTTCGCGCTGATGAACGGCGCGACGGTGGACGGTCCGCTGCCCGACGCCTCGAGGATGTCGGCCACCGACCGCTGGATCCTGTCCCGGCTGAACGCCGTCGTCGCCGAAGTCGACGCGTACTACGACGACTTCCAGTTCGCCAAGCTCTCCGACGCGCTGTTCCACTTCGCGTGGGACGAGGTCTTCGACTGGTACGTCGAGCTGTCCAAGACGGTCTTCCAGGCGGGCGGGGAGCCGGCGGAGGTCAGCAAGCGGGTCCTGGGCGAGGTCCTGGACGTCACGCTCAAGCTGCTCCACCCGGTCGTCCCCTTCGTCACGGAGACCCTGTGGACGACGCTGACCGGCGGCGAGTCGATCGTCATCGCCGAATGGCCGAAGGCCGTGTCCGTGCCTGGTGCCGACGCACCGGGTGGCTTCCGCGACGCCGACGCCGAGCGGGAGATCGAGACCCTCCAGTCCGTCATCACCGAGGTCCGCCGCTTCCGCGCCGACCAGGGCCTCCAGCCCGGCCAGCGCGTCCCGGCCCGTCTCACCCTGGACGGTACGGCGCTCGCGCCGCACGAGGCCGCCATCCGCCAGCTGCTGCGCCTGCAGCCGGAGGGCGACTCCTTCACGGCCACGGCCACCCTCCCGGTCGCCGGCGCCGAGGTCGCCCTCGACCTCTCCGGCACCATCGACGTGGCGGCGGAGCGCAAGCGCCTCGCGAAGGACCTGGCCGCGGCCGAGAAGGAGAAGGCCCAGGCGACGGCGAAGCTCGGCAACGAGGCGTTCCTCGCCAAGGCGCCGGACCACGTGGTGGAGAAGATCCGCACGCGGCTGGCGAAGGCCGAGGAGGACATCGCGCGGATCGCCGCGCAGCTGGAGCGGCTGCCGCAGGCCTGACGTCGCTAGGCCGCCGAAGGCCCCGGAGTCGTCACGGCTCCGGGGCCTTCGGCCGCCCCGGCGGCACGACTGCCCGCAGGACGACAGCGTGCCGCCGCGCCCGCCCGTGCCGCCCCGGCGGCACGACCGGCCGCACCCGGGTACGTACACTGGCCCCGTGAGTGAGCTCCCCCCGGACAGCAGTGGCCAGCCCGATCCCCTCGAGTCGTTCGACGAGATCATCGCGGCCGAGACGGACCGCGACCCCGATCTCGCGGTGATCGAGGCCGGTAGCCGCACCCTGCGCACCCAGGGCGGTGCGCCGGGCGCCGAGGCGCCCGCCCGTCCCGAGGACCCCGAGGTCGACAAGGCACTGCGCGAGGTCGAGGCGGAGCTCGCGACCCGCTGGGGCGAGACCAAGCTGGAGCCCTCGGTCAGCAGGATCGCCGCGCTGATGGACGTGCTGGGCGAGCCGCAGCGGTCGTACCCGTCCATCCACATCACGGGCACCAACGGCAAGACCTCCACCGCCCGCATGATCGAGGCCCTGCTCGGCGCCTTCGAGCTGCGCACCGGCCGGTACACCTCGCCGCACGTGCAGTCGATCACCGAGCGGATCAGCCTGGACGGCGCGCCGATCTCCGCCGAGCGGTTCATCGAGACGTACCAGGACATCAAGCCGTACGTGGAGATGGTCGACGCCGCGCAGGAGTACCGGCTGTCGTTCTTCGAGGTGCTGACCGGCATGGCCTACGCGGCCTTCGCGGACGCTCCGGTGGACGTCGCCGTCGTCGAGGTGGGCATGGGCGGCACCTGGGACGCCACCAACGTGATCGACGCCGACGTGGCCGTGATCACCCCCATCGCGCTCGACCACACCGACCGGCTGGGCACCACCCCGGCCGAGATCGCGGGGGAGAAGGCCGGCGTCATCAAGCAGGACGCCACCGTGATCATGGCGCAGCAGCCGGTGGACGCGGCGCAGGTGCTGCTGAAGAAGGCCGTGGAGGTCAACGCCACGGTGGCCCGCGAGGGCCTGGAGTTCGGCGTGGTCGCCCGGCAGGTGGCCGTGGGCGGGCAGCTGCTGACCCTGCGCGGCCTGGGCGGCGAGTACACCGTGGTGTACCTGCCGCTGCACGGCGCGCACCAGGCGCACAACGCGGCCGTGGCGCTCGCCGCCGTCGAGGCGTTCTTCGGGGTGGGCGCTCAGCGCGCGGAGCCGCTGGACGTCGAGACGGTCCGCAGGGCGTTCGCGTCCGTCTCCTCGCCGGGCCGGCTGGAGGTGGTGCGCCGCTCGCCGACCGTCGTGCTGGACGCCGCGCACAATCCGGCGGGCGCCCAGGTCACCGCGGAGGCCGTCCGGGAGGCGTTCGACTTCAGCCGGCTGATCGGCGTGGTCGGAGCCAGCGGCGACAAGAACGTGCGCGGTCTGCTGGAGGCCTTCGAGCCGATCTTCGCGGAGGTCGTGATCACCCAGAACTCCAGCCACCGCGCGATGGACGCGGACGAGCTGGCCGCGATCGCCGTCGAGGTGTTCGGCGACGAGCGGGTCCAGGTCGAGCCGCGGCTGCCGGACGCGCTGGAGGCCGCGATCACGCTCGCCGAGGAGGAGGGCGAGTTCGCCGGTGGCGGTGTGCTGGTCACCGGCTCCGTGATCACCGTCGGTGAGGCCCGGCTGCTTCTCGGGAAGGGCTGATCCGACATGCGTACGCTGTGTTCCTCGACCCTGATCGGTGAGTTCTTCGTCATCGGGTTCGCCGCGCTGGTCGCGATGAAGGACCCGGGTCTTTCGATGGCGAGCGTGTGGACGGTCAGCGGCATAGCGATGGCGCTGTGCGTGCTGCTGTGCGGCGTGGTGACCCGGCCCGCCGGAGTGGTGCTCGGCTGGGCGCTGCAGATCGCGCTGATCGCCTCCGGTGTCGTCGTCCCGACGATGTACTTCCTGGGCGTGGTGTTCGCCGGGCTGTGGTGGGCCTCGGTCCACTTCGGGCGGAAGATCGACGCGGCGAAGGCGAGATTCGCGGCGCAGTCCGCCGAGGCCGGATCCGCTCCGGCTGACGCTGCGTGACGGCGCCGGGGACACGCACTGTAATCTCGTCCCACCGCACATCTGTCAGGAGAAGGAGTCCCCAGTGACCCAGCGCACCCTCGTCCTCCTCAAGCCCGACGCCGTCCGTCGTGGCCTGACCGGCGAGATCATCAGCCGTATCGAGCGCAAGGCCGGCTGGCAGATCACCGCGCTGGAGCTGCGCACCCTGGACACCGACACGCTGGAGCAGCACTACGGCGAGCACAAGGGCAAGCCGTTCTACGAGCCGCTGGTGGCGTTCATGTCCTCCGGTCCGGTCGTGGCCATGATCGTCGAGGGTGAGCGGGTCATCGAGGGGGTGCGCGCCCTGGCCGGTCCTACCGACCCGATCGCCGCCGCTCCCGGCTCCATCCGCGGGGACTACGGCGTGATCGTCCGGGAGAACCTGATCCACGCCTCCGATTCCGAGGAGTCCGCCGAGCGCGAGGTGAAGATCTTCTTTCCCGGCCGGGTCTGATCCCCGCTTTTTCTGACGCATCGTCAGCTCGTCAGTGTGTCTGACCTGGGCGGCCGTGGAAAACGGCCGCCCTGCGGCATATGCGATGCCGATCGGGGGAACGCGTGCCCCCGATGGACCGTCTCCACAAGCGAGGCGGTACGCCATCTGCTGACAATGGCGGAGACCCTCGCGCAGTGTTCGTGCAGGCGCGTCTACGATGGAAGCCTTCACGTCACAGCACCCACCTCGCCGTACCTGAAATGCCCTCAAAAGCTCCCAGGGAAGGCCAGACGAATCCTGATGGGGAACTCAATGTCGTTCATCGGCCGTGACATGGCTGTCGACCTCGGGACCGCCAACACGCTGGTGTACGTCAGGGGTCGCGGGATCGTACTCAACGAGCCGTCCGTCGTCGCGATCAACACGAACACCGGTGGAATCCTCGCGGTCGGCGCCGAGGCGAAGAAGATGATCGGGCGCACGCCCGGCAACATCGTGGCCGTGCGCCCGCTCAAGGACGGCGTCATCGCGGACTTCGAGATCACCGAGCGGATGCTCCGCTACTTCATCCTGAAGATCCACAAGCGGCGGTATCTGGCTCGTCCGCGTGTCGTGGTCTGCGTGCCCTCCGGCATCACCGGCGTCGAGCGCCGCGCGGTCATCGAGGCCTCCTCCCAGGCCGGCGCCCGCCAGGTGCACATCATCGAGGAGCCCATGGCCGCGGCCATCGGCTCCGGCCTGCCGGTCCACGAGGCCACGGGCAACATGGTGGTGGACATCGGCGGCGGCACCACGGAGGTCGCGGTCATCTCGCTCGGCGGCATCGTCACCGCCCAGTCCATCCGCGTGGCGGGCGACGAACTGGACAACGCGATCATCCAGCACGTCAAGAAGGAGTACAGCCTTCTTCTGGGTGAGCGCACGGCCGAGCAGATCAAGATCACGATCGGTTCGGCGTACGACCTGGACTCCGACGAGCACACCGAAATCCGCGGCCGGGACCTCGTCTCCGGGCTGCCGAAGACCGTCGTCATCTCGGCCGCCGAGGTCCGCAAGGCGATCGAGGAACCGGTCAACGCGATCGTCGACGCCGTCAAGACGACCCTCGACAAGTGTCCGCCGGAGCTGTCCGGTGACATCATGGACCGGGGCATCGTGCTGACCGGTGGCGGGGCGCTGCTGCGCGGTCTGGACGAGCGGCTGCGCCGGGAGACCGGCATGCCCATCCACATCGCGGAGGACCCGCTGGACAGCGTGGCGCTCGGCTCCGGCAAATGCGTGGAGGAGTTCGAGGCGCTCCAGCAGGTCCTGGACGCCCAGCCGCGCAGATGACACAACTCTTCGATTCCGCCGTACGAGATGGTCTCCGCTCGTGCGGCGGATCGTTGATATAGAGGCATAAGCTCCCACAAATGGGCCCCTTGAGAGTGCGCTCAGGGTCAGCGCTTCTCGGGGGCCACCCAATTTCCGACCAGGAAGGGCACGGCCGCCGCACGTGAGGGACACGAAAGAGAGCCGGCTGCTGCTGGTGCTGCTGATCGCCATCGCGTTCGCGCTGATCACGGTGGACATCCGCGGTGGGGAGAACTCCCCGGTGGACGGTGCCCGGCAGGCCGCCGCCGCCGTCTTCGGCCCGATCGAGAACGGTGTGTCGGGCGCGGTCAATCCGGTCGGCGACGCCGTCTCCGCGGTCCGTGACTCGGGCGAGCGTCACGACCGGCTCGCCGCGCTGGAAAAGGAGAACGCCGCCCTCAAGGCCAAGCTCGGCAGCAACGACCGCAACCGCAGCCGCCTCGACCAGCTGAACCGGATGCTGAAGCTGGCCGGCCAGGGCCAGTACGGCATCAAGGGCGCCGAGGTCATCGCCATAGGAGCCGCGCAGGGCTTCTCCTGGACCATCACCATCGACGCCGGTGCCAACGACGGCATCAAGCGCGACATGACCGTGCTCAACGCCGACGGCCTCGTCGGCCGGGTCACCACCGTCGGCCCGGACTCCTCCACCGTGCTGCTCGCCAACGACCCCGACTTCACCGTCGGCACCCGAATGGAGGGCAGTGACGAACTCGGCTTCGCCTCCGGCCAGGGCGACCGCCCGCTGCGCGTCCAACTCCTCAACGGCAAGGCGGACGTGAAGAAGGGCGACCGCCTGGTCACCTTCGGCTCGCAGGGCGACAAGCCCTTCGTGCCGGGCGTCCCGGTCGGTGTCGTCTCCCGTGTCGACCCCGCCGGCGGTGACCTGACCCGCACCATCTACGTCACGCCGTACGCCGGCTTCAGCAAGCTCGACGTCGTCGGCGTCGTGGTCCAGGGGCCGAAGAAGGATCCGCGCGACGAGGTCCTGCCGCCCAAGCCCAAGCCGACACCGACGCCCACGGTGACCGTGACGGTCACCCCGTCCGCCTCCGCGGACGCGGGCGGCGGGCCCGACGCGCAGTCCACCGACGGCCAGCAGCAGTAGGAGCGAGAAGTACCCATGCGTCTCAACCGGATCCTGCTCTCCACCGCGTTGGTCGTCGTCGCCCTGGTGGTCCAGGTGAGCGTCCTGTCCCGGCTGCACCTGCCGGGCGCCGTCCCCGACCTGCTGCTGCTCACCGTCCTCGCCCTGGCCATGGTCTACGGGCACGTGGGCGGCGCCCTCGTCGGCTTCGGCGCCGGACTGCTCGCCGACCTCGCCCCGCCCGCCGACCACGCCGCCGGCCGCTACGCCCTCGTGCTGTGCGTCATCGGCTATCTCGCCGGTCTCATCAAACCCGAGACCGGCCAGGTCAAGTCGGCCACCGGGCCGATGGCCGTGGTGGTCGCCGCCGCCCTCGGCTCGACGCTGCTGTACGCGGGTGTCGGCGCCCTCGTCGGCGACACCGCCGCCCGCCATGTCGGCCTGGCCGGCCTGCTGATCAGCGCGGCCGTCTACGACCTGCTGCTCGCCCCGTTCGTCGTCCCCGGCATCATGGCGCTGGCCCGGCGCTCGGAGCACGACCCGTTCTCGGAGACCGCCGCCGCCTCCAAACAGGCGACCGACATCTCCTCCGGCTGGCTCTCCTCGGGCACCGGGCTGCGCATCGGCGGCCAGCGCGGCACGCTCGGCGGTCTGAAGACCAAGGCCCGCAACCGCACCACCCGGGTCGGCCGCATCAAGGGGGTCAAGCGGCTGTGACAGCACGGCAGTCGACCGTCCCCGGCGTTCACAGCTTCGTCGGATACCACTCCTACCGGCCGTACCGGCGTCTCTCGTGCCCGCACCAGGCGTACCGGCACGGCTCGTTCACACACTGAGAGGGGGAGGCAGCACCAGTGACCAACATCCCCGAGACCGGCCGGACCCCACGGGTCCAGATCCGGCTCGTCGTCATCCAGATCCTCGTCCTCTCCCTGCTCGGCACCCTCGGCGGCCGGCTGTGGTACCTGCAGATCCGTGAGGGCGCCCAGTACCAGAAGGAGGCGTCCGGCAACCACGTCCAGCAGGTGGTCCAGCCCGCCGTGCGCGGCTCCATCCTGGACGCGCGCGGTGTGCCGCTCGCCGACAACGAGGCCCGGCTGGTGGTCTCCGCCTCCCGCACCGACCTGCTCAAGCAGAAGGACGACGGCAAGGCGGTCCTCACCAAGCTCGCCGGCGTGCTCGGCATGTCCGCGCAGGAGGTCATGCAGAAGGTCCGGCTGTGCGACGCCAAGACGCCGCAGCCCTGCTGGAACGGTTCGCCCTACCAGCCCATCCCGATCACCGACGAGGCCACCCCCAAGCAGGCCCTGGAGATCCGGGAGCGCTCCGAGGACTTCCCCGGTATCACCGCCGAACCCGAAGCCGTGCGCAGCTATCCGGGCCCCGGCAAGTCCAACACCGCGCAGGTGCTCGGCTACCTCTCGCCGGTCACCGACGAGGAGGTCCAGCAGGCCAAGGACACGGCCTCGCCCTATCTGCGCTCCGACATGGTCGGCCGCTCCGGCCTGGAGCGGCAGTACGACCAGGCGCTGCGCGGCAAGGCCGGCGTGACCCGCTACGAGGTCGACAACCTCGGCCGGGTCATCGGCAAGGCCAAGGCGGATGCAGCCGAGCCCGGTTCGAACCTCGTCACCAGCATCGACGCCCGGGTGCAGCGGGTCGCCGAGTACGAGCTGGACAAGGCGATGAAGGCCGCCCGTCAGCAGTACGACAAGATCACCGGCGAGAACTACAAGGCGGACTCCGGTGCCGTCGTCGTGATGGAGGCCAAGACCGGCCGGGTCGTGGCCATGGCGTCCGCGCCGACCTACGACCCGAACGTCTGGGTCGGCGGCATCTCCGCCAAGGACTACAAGGCGCTCACCGGCAAGAACTCCGACTACCCGCTGCTGAACCGCGCCATCCAGGGGCAGTCCGCGCCCGGTTCGACCTTCAAGGTGGTCTCCACCGCCGCCGCGGTGCAGGCCGGTTACGACTTCAACGGCAACTACCCCTGCACCAGCTCCTACTCCGTCGGCGGCCAGGTCTTCAAGAACTTCGAGGGCGAGAACTTCGGCCCCATCTCCCTCGGCCGGGCCCTGGAGGTCTCCTGCGACACCGTCTTCTACGGACTCGCGGACAGCGAGTGGAAGAAGGACGGCGGCATCAACCCCAAGGCCGGCCAGCCCAAGGACTGGTTCTTCAAGACCGCCCACCAGTTCGGCCTCGGCAAGAAGACCGGCATCGACCTGCCCAACGAGGTCAAAGGCCGCGTCCCCGACCGCCAGTGGAAGCTGGACTACTGGAAGGCCAACAAGGACGCCTGGTGCAAGACCGGCAAGAAGGACGGCAGCTACGTCGAGAAGATCTATTACGAGAACTGCCTCGAGGGCAACAAGATGCGCGAGGGTGACGAGATCAACTACTCCATCGGGCAGGGTGACACCCTTCTCACCCCGATCCAGGAGGCCGTCATCTACGGCGCCATCTCCAACGGCGGCACCATGTACACCCCGACCATCGGCAAGGCGATCGTCAGCCCCGACGGCAAGCACGTCACCGAGATCAAGCCCCAGTCGCACGGCAAGCTGCCCATCACCAAGGCCACCCGCGACATGATGGACCAGGCCCTCGCCGGCGTCGCCACCCGCGGTACCGCCGCCTGGAAGTTCAGTGGCTGGCCGCAGGACAAGATCCCGCTGCACGCCAAGACCGGTACGGCCGAGGTCTACGGCAAGCAGACCACGTCCTGGCTGGCGACCTACACCAAGGACTACTCGGTCATCATGACCATCTCCCAGGCCGGTACCGGTTCCGGCGCCTCCGGTGAGGCGGTGCGCAACATCTACAGCGCCATGTACGGCGTGCAGGCCGACGGCTCCATCGACAACAAGAAGGCTCTGCTGCCCACCCCGGAGAAGAGCCTGCCCAAGATCCAGCCGGACGGCACGATCAACGCCCCGAAGATCCCCGGTGACCCGGCCAAGGACCAGGAGAAGGTCGCCACGGAGGTCGCCCAGCAGGGCGGCACCGCCAACCCGGACGACCAGACGGCGGCGACCACACCGTCCCCGACGAACAACAGCAACACCCGCAGGCGCCCGCGCGGCAGGAGAGGCCGGAGGAAGACCGCATGACCGGCGCGAACAGCTTCTCCGTCCCCGGATACGGACCGCAGCGGGCCGGCTGGACCCGCCTGTTCGCCCGCGACTCGGTGACCCGCCGCCTGGACTGGCCGATGCTGCTGGCCGCGCTCGCGCTGTCCGCGATCGGCTCCGCCCTGGTCTTCTCGGCCACCCGCAACCGCACCGAGATCAACCAGGGCGACCCGTACTACTTCCTGGTCCGGCACCTGATGAACACCGGCATCGGGCTCGCCCTGATGGTCGGCACCGTCTGGCTCGGCCACCGCGCACTGCGCAACGCCGTGCCGATCCTCTACGGCGCCTCGGTCTTCGGCATCCTGCTGGTGCTCACCCCGCTCGGCGCCACCATCAACGGCAGCCGCAACTGGATCGTGCTCGGCGGTGGTTTCTCGCTGCAGCCCTCGGAGTTCGTGAAGATCACGATCATCCTGGGGATGGCCATGATGCTCGCGGCCCGGGTCGACGCCGGCGACAAGAAGTACCCCGACCACCGCACCGTCCTGCAGTCCCTGGGGCTGGCCGCCGTACCCATCCTGATCGTGCTGCTCATGCCCGACCTCGGCACGGTCCTGGTCCTGGTGACCATCATCCTCGGGGTGCTGCTCGCCTCCGGTGCCTCCAACCGCTGGGTCTTCGGCCTGCTCGTCGCGGGCGTCGTCGGCTGCATCGCCATCTGGCAGCTGCACATCCTCGACGAGTACCAGATCAACCGGTTCGCGGCCTTCGCCAACCCCAGCCTCGACCCGGCCGGCGTCGGCTACAACACCAACCAGGCCCGGATCGCCATCGGCTCCGGCGGCCTGACCGGCGCGGGCCTCTTCCACGGCTCCCAGACCACGGGCCAGTTCGTCCCTGAACAGCAGACGGACTTCGTGTTCACGGTGGCGGGGGAGGAGCTGGGCTTCCTCGGCGCGGGCCTGATCATCGTGCTCCTGGGCGTCGTCCTGTGGCGGGCCTGCCGCATCGCACGCGAGACCAGCGAGCTGTACGGCACCGTCGTCGCCGCCGGGATCGTCGCCTGGTTCGCCTTCCAGGCCTTCGAGAACATCGGCATGACCCTGGGCATCATGCCGGTCACCGGCCTGCCCCTGCCGTTCGTGTCCTACGGCGGCTCGTCGATGTTCGCGGTCTGGGTGGCGGTCGGCCTGTTGCAGTCGATCCGGGTGCAACGCCCCATGTCGGCGTGAGAGCCCGCAGGACGGGGCCGGATCGGAAGGCGCTTCGGGCCGCGATGGCGCCTACATTCGGTTCATGGCGGCCACCAAGCGAGAGATCGAGCGGAAGTACGAGCCGGAGAAGCCGAACGAGCCGGACCGGCCGGACGCGGGCCTGCTGCCCGACCTGACCGGCGCCGGCCCGGTCGCGGCCGTCGTCGCCGAGGGCGTCGCCGTACTGGACGCCGTCTACTACGACACCCCCGACGAACGCCTCTCCGGCGCCGGACTCACCCTGCGCCGGCGCACCGGTGGCACCGACGCGGGCTGGCACCTGAAACTCCCGGTCGCCCCCGACGTCCGCGACGAGATCCAGGCCCCGCTCTCCGACACCGTGCCGCCCGACCTCGCCGGGCTCGTGCGCTCCCGCGTCCGCGACAGGGAGCTGCGGCCCCTGGTCCGCCTCCGCTCCGAGCGCACCGTCAGCCACCTCCTCGACGCCGGCGGCACGCTGCTGGCCGAGGTGAGCGTGGACGCCGTACGGGCCGAACGGCTGACCGGCGTCGGCGGCACCGCCCGGTGGACCGAGATCGAGGTCGAACTGGCCGACGGCGGCGACCCCGCGCTCCTGGACAAGGTGGAGAAACGGCTCCGCAAGGCCGGCCTGCGACGCTCGGCGGCCCCCTCGAAACTGTCCCGCGCCCTGGCCGAGACCGCCCCGCCGGGCCGCCCCCGGGCGGGCGGCGAACCGGCACCCGTCACAGCCGGCGACCACGTCCTGGCCCATCTGCGCGCCCAGCGGGACGCCCTGGTCGCCCTCGACCCGGCCGTACGCCGGGACGCCGAGGACTCCGTGCACCGCATGCGCGTCACCACCCGCCGGCTGCGCGGCGCCCTGCGCAGCTACGGCAAGGTCCTGGACCGGACCGTCACCGATCCGCTCGGCGCGGAACTGAAGTGGCTCGGCGGCGAGCTCGGTCTCGACCGCGACCAGGAGGTCCTCACCGAACGTCTCACCGCCGACCTCGACGCCCTGCCCGCCGAACTGGTGACCGGACCCGTCCGTGCCCGGCTGCGGACCTGGTCCCGGGAGCGCCGCACCGGCTCGCGCCGCCGGCTCCTCGCCGTCCTCGACGGCCACAGGTACCTGCGACTGCTCGACGCCCTGGACGCCCTGCTGGCCGACCCGCCACTGCGCCCGGCAGCCGCGGGCGATCCGGCCGAGGTGCTCGCCCGGGCCGTGCGGAAGGATTTCGCGAAGCTCTCCACCGGGCTCGGGCAGGCCCTCGCCCTGCCGCCCGGCACCGACCGGGACCTCGCCCTGCACCAGGCCCGCAAGCAGGCCAAGCGGACCCGTTACGTGGCCGAGGCCGCCGCGCCCGCCCTCGGCGACCCGGCGACCGGTGCGGCGCGGGCGGCCAGGACCCTCCAGAGCCTGCTCGGCGACCACCAGGACAGCGTCATGACCCGCGAGACCCTGCGCGAGCTCGCCGGGCAGGCGCACAAGGCACGGGAGAGCTCGTTCACGTACGGGGTGCTGTACGGGCGGGAGGAGCGGCGGGCGGCCGACCTGGAGGCGGAGCTGCCGGGCGTGTGGGCGGACCTGCGGCCGTGCGGGACAGTCCTGCGCCCGGGTTAGGCTTGATGGTCACGCTCCCCCAGCCCTCGGCCGGGGGGACCCCCAGTCAGCTCACGAAGGTAATCCCCGCGATGTCTGTCGAGTCGGTCTTCCCACAGCTCGAAGCTCTGCTCCCGCATGTGCAGAAGCCGATCCAGTACGTGGGCGGCGAGCTCAACTCCACCGTCAAACCCTGGGACAGCTGTGACGTCCGCTGGGCGCTCATGTACCCGGACGCGTACGAGGTCGGCCTGCCCAACCAGGGCGTCATGATCCTCTACGAGGTGCTCAACGAGCGGGAGGGCGTCCTCGCCGAGCGCACCTACAGCGTGTGGCCCGACCTGGAGGCGCTGATGCGGGAGCACGGCGTCCCGCAGTTCACGGTGGACAGCCACCGCCCGGTCAAGGCCTTCGACGTGTTCGGTCTGTCCTTCTCCACGGAGCTGGGCTACACCAACATGCTCACGGCGCTGGACCTCGCGGGCATTCCGCTCCAGGCCAAGGACCGCACGCTCGACGATCCGATCGTGATGGCCGGCGGCCACGCGGCCTTCAACCCGGAGCCGATCGCCGACTTCATCGACTGCGCGGTCATCGGCGACGGCGAGCAGGCGGTGCTCGAGGTCACCGAGATCGTCCGCGCCTGGAAGGCCGAGGGCCGCCCCGGCGGCCGGGAGGAGCTCCTCTTCCGCCTGGCGCGCACGGGCGGGGTGTACGTCCCCGGCTTCTACGACGTCGAGTACCTCCCCGACGGCCGCATCGGCCGGGTCGTCCCCAACAAGTCGGGCGTCCCGTGGCGCGTGTCGAAGCACACGGTGATGGACCTGGACGAGTGGCCGTACCCCAAGCAGCCGCTGGTGCCGCTCGCGGAGACGGTCCACGAGCGCATGTCGGTGGAGATCTTCCGCGGCTGCACGCGTGGTTGCCGCTTCTGCCAGGCCGGCATGATCACCCGTCCGGTGCGCGAGCGCTCCATCACGGGCATCGGCGACATGGTCGACAAGGGCCTGAAGGCGACGGGCTTCGAGGAGGTCGGCCTGCTGTCGCTGTCCTCCGCGGACCACTCGGAGATCGGCGACATCGCCAAGGGCCTCGCCGACCGCTACGAGGACGACAAGATCGGCCTGTCCCTCCCCTCCACCCGGGTGGACGCCTTCAACATCGACCTGGCGAACGAGCTGACCCGCAACGGCCGCCGCTCGGGTCTGACCTTCGCCCCGGAGGGCGGCTCGGAGCGCATCCGCAAGGTCATCAACAAGATGGTCTCGGAGGACGACCTGATCCGTACCGTCGCCACGGCGTACGGCAACGGCTGGCGCCAGGTGAAGCTGTACTTCATGTGCGGCCTGCCGACGGAGACGGACGACGACGTGCTGCAGATCGCCGACATGGCGACCCACGTCATCCAGAAGGGCCGCGAGGTCTCCGGCTCCAACGACATCCGCTGCACGGTCTCGATCGGCGGTTTCGTCCCCAAGCCCCACACGCCTTTCCAGTGGGCGCCCCAGCTCTCCGCCGAGGAGACGGACGCCCGCCTGGAGAAGCTCCGGGACAAGATCCGCGGCGACAAGAAGTACGGCCGCTCCATCGGCTTCCGCTACCACGACGGCAAGCCCGGCATCGTCGAGGGCCTGCTCTCGCGCGGCGACCGCCGCATCGGTGCGGTCATCCGCGCGGTCTACGAGGACGGCGGCCGCTTCGACGGCTGGCGCGAGCACTTCTCCTACGACCGCTGGATGAGCTGCGCCGACAAGGCGCTGGCCCCCTACGGCGTCGACGTCGACTGGTACACCACCCGCGAGCGCTCCTACGAGGAGGTCCTGCCCTGGGACCACCTGGACTCGGGCCTGGACAAGGACTGGCTCTGGGAGGACTGGCAGGACGCCCTCGACGAGACCGAGGTCGAGGACTGCCGCTGGACGCCCTGCTTCGACTGCGGCGTGTGCCCGGCGATGGACACGAGCATCCAGATCGGCCCCACGGGCAAGAAGCTGCTGCCGCTGACCGTGAAGCAGCCGGCGGGCAGCGGTCACGCGCACTGAGCCCCGCCGGACGAGCCACGGAGCCCGCGGCCGACGGCAGCCCGCTGCTGCCGCCGGCGGTGGGCTCCGCCACGTCCGGCGGGCGGGTGCCGTGGGCCGGCGGGAACCTCCGGGGCCTCGGGCACGTACTCTTGATAGCAGTAGGACCGCTCTCACGAAGGACTGAACGACACTGGGCAAGCGACAGCCCGAAGGCCCGCCGCCCGCACCCGCGGTGCAGCGCATCCGACTGCGCTACACCAAGCGCGGCCGCCTCCGGTTCACCAGCCACCGTGACTTCCAGCGCGCCTTCGAGCGTGCGCTGCGCCGTGCCGAGGTGCCGATGGCGTACTCGGCGGGGTTCACGCCGCACCCGAAGGTGTCCTACGCCAATGCCGCACCCACCGGCACGGGCAGTGAGGCGGAGTACCTGGAGATCGCGCTCACCGAGTCCCGCGACCCGGAGCGGCTGCGTGTCCTCCTCGACGAGTCGATGCCCTCCGGGCTCGACGTCGTCGAGGCGGTCGAGGCCCGTACGTCGGGACTGGCCGACCGGCTGACGGCTTCCGTGTGGGAGCTGCGGCTGGACGGCGTGGACCCGGCCGAGGCCGAGCGCGCGGTCGCGGCCTTCACCGGCGCCGGGAGTGTCGAAGTACAGCGCCTGACCAAGAACGGCATGCGCACCTTCGACGCCCGCCCCGCGGTCGTGAGCCTGGAGAACGCGGAAACGCACCCTTCGGCGGCTGATAGGCCGACCGGCCAGCCCTGTGCGATACTGCGGCTGGTTGTTCGGCACGTGACGCCTGCCGTACGACCCGACGACGTCCTGTCCGGTCTCCGCGCCGTGGCCGACCTGGCGCCGCCGGTCCCCGCAGCGGTGACCAGGCTGGCGCAGGGGCTGCTCGATGAAGAGACCGGCACGGTGACCGACCCGCTCGCGCCCGACCGCGAGGCAGACCCGGCCGCCCCGGCCGCTTCAGTAGGGGCCGCCGACGCTGCCGCCGCGACGGCGTCGGCTTAGGGAAGGTTCCGTAGGGACGGACGTCGAAGCGCCGCCCTCGTACTCGGGAGCCACCTGGGTCGGGCAGCGCACCGACCAGAAGACTTTCGCCAGGCCGTGCGCGACAAGGCGTACGGAACCGGCGAGACAGGACACAGAGAGCTCCCGTGCGGCGCCCGCGCCCCGGACGGCGGCCATCGCGCAATCGCGTGGCCGCGGACGTCAACGGCCCGATCGACATGATCGGCGCCGGACCAGCGCGGCGCCCGGGAGCCTGACGGGAGATACGCCCGCATGCTCGGACCGAACGAGCCCACCCAGGGTTCCGAAGAACTGAACACCCCCAGCGACACCCTGCCGCCGCGTCGCCGGCGCCGTGCCGCGTCCCGCCCGGCGGGCCCGCCCGCCGGGCGGGACGCGGCACGGCGCCGGCGACGCGGCGGCAGGGTGTCGCTGGGGGTGTTCAGTTCTTCGGAACCCTGGGTGGGCTCGTTCGGTCCGAGCATGCGGGCGTATCTCCCGTCAGGCTCCCGGGCGCCGCGCTGGTCCGGCGCCGATCATGTCGATCGGGCCGTTGACGTCCGCGGCCACGCGATTGCGCGATGGCCGCCGTCCGGGGCGCGGGCGCCGCACGGGAGC
>NZ_MUBM01000670.1 GCF_002154505.1 Streptomyces carpinensis
CTCCCCACCCCGGTCCTCGCCTTCGCCATCCGGCACCTCGGCGCGGTCGCGGGCGTGGAGGTCACCGCCAGCCACAACCCGCCCCGCGACAACGGCTACAAGGTGTACCTGGGCGACGGCTCCCAGATCGTCCCGCCCGCCGACGCCGACATCGCCGCCGAGATCGACGCGATCACCACGCTCACCGCCGTCCCCCGCCCGGAGACCGGCTGGGAGACGCTCGACGACTCCGTCCACGACGCCTACCTGGCCCGTACGGACGCCGTCCTCGCCCCGGACTCCCCGCGCACGGCCCGCACCGTCTACACGGCGATGCACGGCGTCGGCAAGGACACCCTCCTCGCGGCCTTCGCCCGCGCGGGCTTCCCCGCCCCCGCCCTGGTCACCGAGCAGGCCGACCCTGACCCGGACTTCCCGACGGTCGCCTTCCCCAACCCGGAGGAGCCGGGGGCGATGGACCTGGCCTTCGCCAGGGCCCGCGAGACCGACCCGGACCTGATCATCGCCAACGACCCGGACGCGGACCGTTGCGCAGTGGCCGTGAAGGACGGAGCGGACTGGCGCATGCTCCGCGGCGACGAGGTGGGTGCCCTCCTCGCCGCCCACCTGGTCACCCGGGGAGCGCAGGGCACCTTCGCGGAGTCGATCGTCTCCTCCTCCCTCCTCGGCCGTATCGCCGAGAAGGCCGGCCTGCCCTACGCCGAGACCCTCACCGGCTTCAAGTGGATCGCCCGCGTGGAGGGCCTGCGCTACGGCTACGAGGAGGCCCTCGGCTACTGCGTGGACCCGGACGGCGTACGCGACAAGGACGGCATCACCGCGGCCCTGCTGATCACGGAACTGGCCTCGCGGCTCAAGGAGCAGAACCGTACGCTCCTCGACCTGCTGGACGACCTGGCCGTGGAGCACGGTCTGCACGCGACGGACCAGCTCTCGGTCCGCGTCCAGGACCTCTCGTTGATCGCCGACGCGATGCGCCGCCTGCGCGAGCAGCCTCCGACCGAGCTGGCGGGCCTGGCCATCACCCGGTCCGAGGACCTGACGCGGGGTACGCGGACGCTGCCCCCGACCGACGGCCTGCGCTACACCCTCGAGGGCGCCCGGGTGATCGTCCGCCCGTCCGGCACGGAGCCCAAGCTG
This sequence comes from Streptomyces carpinensis, assembly GCF_002154505.1. Taxonomy (GTDB): domain Bacteria; phylum Actinomycetota; class Actinomycetes; order Streptomycetales; family Streptomycetaceae; genus Streptomyces; species Streptomyces carpinensis. Next base: position 1,141 of record NZ_MUBM01000670.1, read on the forward strand.
AAGTGCTACCTGGAGGTCGTCGTCCCGGTCGGCGGCCACGCGGACCTCCCGGCAGCCCGAGCACGGGCGACGGACCTCCTGAGCACGCTCAAGCAGGACCTGGCGAAGGCGGCGGGCATCTGACGGGAGTGGAGGATCTGGGCCGCCCCGGGGCCGGAAAACCCCGGGGCGCGACGAGCGGCAGTGGCCCGATTCCTCCACCCACGCCCCTCAGGCGACGGCGGCCCTCAGCCCACCGCCAGCAGGATCGCCAGGACCACCGCACCGGCCAGTGCCGGACCCGCGATCTCGTACGCCCAGCGAACCCGCACCTCACCCTGGGCGGCTGCGGCGTTCTCGCGGGTCTCCTGGAGCTCGCGAAGATCGGTCATGAACTGGTCCGCCTGCGCACGGATGGGCTCACTCGCGCCACCGCCGCCGCCCGCGGTGCCGCCACCGAGACCGCCGCTTCGGCCGCCGAGGCCGCCGAGGCG
>NZ_MUBM01000671.1:0-361 GCF_002154505.1 Streptomyces carpinensis
CACGGCGGATCAGCACGCTGATCGCGTTCGGCTCCTCCGGGCCCGTGTACGGGGGCAGCGTGTCGTCGCCGGGGATCTCGAAGGGTGTGACCTCGTCGTAGCGGTCGTAGAGCAGCTCGTCGTACACCTCTGCGGCCGCGGCCAGCTGGTTGAACGCCTCGTAGACGGCCGGGTCGTCCTCCCCCGACCTGCGTTCGACCGCGGCGAGATGGCGGTCGAGCGCGGTCTTGACCGCCTCGGCGGCGGCGCGTACCTCGGCAGCGGTGGGCTGCGCAGCATCAGACATAATACAGACGCTATCCGTACCGGGCCCCAGCCCGCACAATAGATGCGATGCCGGAATACGAATTTGTCGACGTGT
>NZ_MUBM01000671.1:458-666 GCF_002154505.1 Streptomyces carpinensis
GCCCCGCTCACGCGGGGCCCGCTTTGTCATGCACCCGGCCGTCGGGCACCCGGTCCTCGCCGGCCGGGGTCCGTCACCGGATCAGACCGAGGCCCGCGCCTTGCGGTACAGCACGGCGCCCGCCAGCAGCGCGCCCGCGCCGACCGGGAGGGCGAGGCCCATCGGCACGTCGCTGCCGGTGTGGGCGAGCTGCGCCCCGCTGCTGGGC
>NZ_MUBM01000672.1 GCF_002154505.1 Streptomyces carpinensis
GCGCCGGCCCGGGTGTCAGAAGTGACCGCCCGGGGTGACCGTGAACGTCGCCGGACCGGCCGGCAGGTCCACCGTGTACTGGCGCAGGTAGGTGTCCAGGAACGGTGACCGGGCGCCGGGCGTGGCCACGTCGTCGGACGGGTCGTCCAGGGCCAGCCTGAGCGTCGCGCCCTTGACGTCGATGGTCTGGCCGGAGGGCGTGTCGCGCCACGAGCCGGTCTGTATGGAACCGATCTCCACGGCCAGGACGTGCCCGGCGGCCAGGGTCCAGTCGGTCGCCTTGAGATCGACGCTCATTCGTCCCGAGGTGAGCAGGGAGACCTGCTCGTCGAACATCACGGCGCTGCCGTCCGGGGCGACGTCGTACAGCTTGAGCATGACGTTGCCCTCTCCCTTGGCGGTCAGGGAGATCTGCGGAGTGGCGGTGACTCTTACGTTCTGCGTGATCGGCTTCGACCAGACGAAGAAGCTCGAGGTGACCTGGCCGGCCTTCTGGAGCTTCGCCAGTCCCTTGGCGAGACCCTTGGGGGCGGGTGG
>NZ_MUBM01000673.1 GCF_002154505.1 Streptomyces carpinensis
GGACGGGCCGGCCGGGGTGGCGGGGCGCCGTCTCACCGGGCTGGGAGCGGCGGGGGCGGAACAGTCCGCCGCGTTCGCTCTCGTCGTCGTCGAGGGCGTCCGCGAGCTCCTCGATGGCGTCGAGGTCGACGGGCGCCTCCAGCTCCACCGGCCCGTCCAGGAGCGAGACCGGCAGTCCCGGGAGCTGCACGGGTGCCTGGGAGAGGGCGGCCCTGCGGCCTTCCTCCCGCTCGGCCTTCCCGGCGGGCCGTTCCCGGTCGAGCCGGAAGCCGATGCCGTTGGTGTCGGGGACGTCGTCGGTGAGCAGCGTGTCGGGAATGAGGACGACAGCGGTGGTGCCGCCGTACGGGGACGGCTGGAGCGAGACGCGGACGTTCTGCCGCTGGGCGAGCCGGCTGATGACGAACAGGCCGAGCCGGTCGGTGTCGGAGAGTTCGAACTCCGGGGTCTCGGCGAGCCGGAGGTTGGCGTCCAGCAGCGTTTCGGCGGCCATGCCCAGGCCCCGGTCGTGGATCTCCAGGGTGAAGCCGTTGGCGACACGCTCGCCGAGGACCTGCACCGCCGTGTGCGGCGGGGAGAACACCGTGGCGTTCTC
>NZ_MUBM01000674.1 GCF_002154505.1 Streptomyces carpinensis
TCCCGCACGGCCGCGGCGACGTTGAGCTTCAACGGGTTGACGGAGACCTTGAGTTGGAGGGCCGTCGCCGCGGCCGTGCGGGAGGTCGTCTCGCGTCGGGAGAGGTCCAGGCGGACCTCTCCGACACCGGGGACCTGGACCTCGGTCGTACCGCCGGCGGTGAGTGTCACCCTCTTGCCGAGCACCGTCACGGCGCCCAGGACGTTGCTGGTCGCGACCGGCGGCTTGCCGGCCTCGCAGGTCGCCCTGGATGTCACCTGGTCGACCTCGATGACGGACAGCAGGGGCAGACCGGGGAGGTGGACGCGGGCGTGGGCGAGGTCGACGCCGCCCTCGGCCTTGGCCGCCGAGACCGTCGCGTCCGCGTTCGCCACGTCCGCGCGCAGCACGCTGAAGGGCTTTCCGCCGTCGACGCCGTCCAGACGGGCGGTCAGCGCGGTCTGCCGGGCGCTCCGTGGCGCCTGGACCTCGTTGAGGGAGACGGCGAGCGGGACGTTCACCGTCTTGTTGAGCAGGGACACGTCCAGGCCGGTACGCAGGACGAAGGCGCTCGCGCGGCCGTGGTCGGCGGTCGCGTGGGCGGAGCCCGAGCCGGCCAACGTCAGCGGGCCGGCGGCCAGGACGGTGGCCGCGGCCGCGGTGACGCAGCGGCGTGCGGGCAGGCGGAAGGTGTGGCCGTTCACGGTGTGGGACCCCCAGAGAGAAATGCTTGGGACCCGCCAAGGATCACCCACCGAGAGTGAACGGTCAGCTATCCAGCGTCACTTCACCCCATCGTGGGGTTTGCGATCTGGTTTTCGATTCTCTGGAATCCGTGTTCGCCCGCGTCACCCACGCGCTGCTACCTCGGGAGGCACGGCGGCGGACCTTCCGGCGCGCACGACGGGGTGCGCAACGGGCCAGCCGGGACGCGGCCGCCTTCTGTCGACCGGTCGGCCAGGGTCTTTCGTTCGGATCAGGCCGGATCAGGAAGCGGGGTCTGGCGCGTACGGCCGCAAGGCGGAGGAGGGCGTCGACTCGGAGCGTGGGCACCGACGACAACGCCGCAGACGGGGCGCGCCAGGGCCCGCGAGCCCGGCGTGATCCGAACGAGAGGCCCTAGGCGACGATCCGGCCGTTCAGCACCACCCGGCGCGGGCTCGCGAGCACCCGTATGTCCGAGCGCGGGTCCGCCTCGTAGACCACGAGGTCGGCGGGCGCGCCCTCGTCCAGTCCGGGCCGGCCGAGCCACGACCGCGCCGCCCAGGTCGCCGCGGACAGGGCCGTGAGCGGCGGGATGCCGGCCGTGACCAGTTCCTCGACCTCGCCGGCCACCAGTCCGTGCGGCAGCGCGCCTCCGGCGTCCGTGCCGACGTACACCGGGATGCCCGCGTCGTGGGCCGCGCGGACGGTGTCGTAGCGGCGCTCGTGGAGCCTGCGCATGTGCGCCGCCCAGCGCGGGTACCTGGCCTCGCCACCGGCGGCTAGATGGGGGAAGGTGGCGATGTTGACGAGGGTGGGGACGATCGCGACGCCGCGCTCGGCGAACAGCGGGATCAGGTCCTCCGTCAGACCCGTGGCGTGTTCGACGCAGTCGATGCCCGCCTCCACGAGGTCGCGCAGCGAGTCCTCGGCGAAGCAGTGCGCGGTGACGCGGGCGCCCAGGCGGTGCGCCTCCCCGATCGCCGCCTCGGCGGCCTCGCGGGGCCAGCATGCCGACAGGTCGCCGAGGTCGCGGTCGATCCAGTCGCCGACCAGCTTGACCCAGCCGTCGCCGCGCCGGGCCTCCCGGGCCACGTAGGCGACCAGGTCCTCGGGCTCGATCTCGTGGGCGTAGTTGCGGATGTAGCGGCGGGTGCGGGCGATGTGCCGGCCCGCCCGGATGATCTTCGGGAGGTCGTCGCGCTCGTCGATCCAGCGGGTGTCGGAGGGTGAGCCGGCGTCGCGGATCAGCAGGGTGCCGGCCTCACGGTCGGTGAGCGCCTGTTTCTCGGAGACGTCGTCGCAGACCGGACCGTGCGCGTCGAGACCCACGTGACAGTGCGCGTCGACCAGGCCGGGCAGCGCCCAGCCCTCGACGGTCCGCACGTCCCGGGCGCCCGGGGGGCGCTCGTACGTGATGCGGCCGCCGACCACCCACAGCTCGTCCCGGACCTGGTCCTCGTCCGGGCCGACGAGCACCCGCCCCTTCACGTGCAATACCGCGCGATCGCTCATGCACCGCACCCTAATGAGCCGCCACGGGGCCGCGTCCACCCGGTCCTCGGGTCCTGCCCGCCGGGGCGGTCCGGGCCGCGAAGTCACCGGTGGAAGGCGGGTTGCGGCCGCCGGTTACGCTCGACTGCGTCGCCCCCGCGACGATCGAGAGACGATCGAGAACCGAGAAGAGAGCACCGCCGTGACGCACCCGTTCCTGGACCTCCCCCCGCTGAGCGCCGCACGCTTCGCCTCGATCGAGGACCGGGTGGCGCGTCTGCTCGCCACCGAGCAGGACGTGGTGATCATGCAGGGTGAGGCGCTGCTGCCGCTGGAGGGCGCGATCCGGGCGGCGGCCGGGCCCGGCACGACGGCCCTGAACGTGATCACGGGGCCGTACGGGCAGACGTTCGGCAACTGGCTGCGGGACTGCGGCGCGACGGTGTACGACCTGTCGGTGCCGTACCACACGGCGGTCACGGCCGCGCAGGTCCGGGAGGCCTTCGCCGAGCACCCGGAGATCGACTTCGTGTCGCTGGTGCACGCGGAGGCGGCGACCGGCAACACCAACCCGGTCGCGGAGATCGGCGAGGCGGTGCGGGAGCAGGGCGCCCTCTTCTACCTGGACGCCGTCGCCTCCGTCGGCGCGGAGCCGGTGCTGCCCGACGAGTGGGGCGTGGACCTGTGCGTGATCGGCGCGCAGAAGGCCATGGGCGGTCCCGCCGGGGTGTCGGCGGTGTCGGTGAGCGAGCGTGCGTGGACCCGGATGGCGGCGAACCCCCGGGCGCCTCGCCGCTCCTACCTGTCGCTCCTGGACTGGAAGGAGCGCTGGATCGACGGCGGCCGCAAGGCCCTGCTGCACGCGCCGGCCCAGTTGGAGATGCTCGCCCTGGAGGCGTGCGTCGAGCGCATCGAGGCGGCCGGCCTGGACGCGGTGATGGCCCGCCACCGGGCCGCCGCCGCGGCGACCCGGGCGGGTGCGCGAGCCCTCGGCGGCGGCCTGGAGCCCTACGTGCACCAGGCCGCCGAGGCCGCCCCGGTCGCGACCACTCTGCGCGCTCCCTCCGGCGTCTCCGCCTCCGGTCTGGTGGCCCGGGCCCTGGCGGCGAATCCCGCCCTGCCGCTGGCCGCGGGCGGCGGCCCCCTGGCGGAAGAGATGATCCGCGTCAACCACTACGGCCCGGACGCGACCCGCGAGGTGGTCGAGGCCACCATGGCGGCCCTGGGCACCGCGCTGGCCGCCGACCGGGGCTCGGAGGTCGACGTGACCGGAGCACAGAGCGCCGTCGCGGCGGCCTGGCAGTAGTCCCCCCCCCGGCCGGGAACGGCCCCCCACCCGAAGACACGGTTGCCGGCCGGGCGGGGGGCTCCTCCCCCTTCTGAACGCGCGCACGCGCCGAGCGGCCCGTGTGCCAGAGCCGGTGCGCCGCCCGGCGCCGGGCCGCCCAC
>NZ_MUBM01000675.1 GCF_002154505.1 Streptomyces carpinensis
GATGGTGGGCGTGGTGGTGGTCCGGGTGGCGCAGGCGGACCTCGTCGAAGAGGCGGACCACGTCCTCCTCGGCCCCCAGGGTGCGCTCCAGCAGGAGCAGGCCGAGCCACGGAGTGGGGTCGGCGGGGGCGAGCGCACTCGCCGCCCGGCAGGCCTCGCGGGCGCGCTCGGGTCTCTCCTTGCCGCGCAGGGCGCGCTGGACCAGGCACATGCCGAGCAGCACGGAGGCGTCCGCGGACTCGGGTTCGGCGAGCAGCCAGTCGCGGACCCAGGGGGCGGNNGGACCGCCTGCCACCGGCCCTGCGCCAAGGCCGCTCGGGCGGAGACGAGTTCGGCGTCGTCGAGAGCGGCGTCGAAGGCCTGGGCCGCACGCTTGCGGCCGCGACCGAGGGGTGGCGGGGGTGGGGACACCGCGGGACTTCCTCACGCGCTCTTTATCTGTGCTGTGTTCAGACTGGGCTCATGCCGTGGCTGTGCCGTGGCCGTGTGGTGCGGTAGGGCCTGTCCTTCGGCCATCGGCTCGCCATCGACTGATCACGGAAAAGCAAACCCTCAGCCCCTACTCGGCGTCAAGGGCGATCGGCGTGTTACACGCGTCAACTGGACTAGTCCAGGCAGCAGTTGTGACATATTCCGGCGTCCGCGCCGTCCGGCCGGTCACGCGATCCGCCGCCGGGTCAGATCCCGGGCCCCGCCTCACCCGTGTGGCGTACGCCATGGCGCGGGTCCGGCAGGCGTCCCACCATGACCGTACGGCCGTGCCATCGCCCCGACGCCCAGGACGTGGTGACCGACTCGACTGCCAGAATCCGGGTGCTCGCGGCAGCGGACGGCGCCCCGGGACGCTACGCTCGGCCATTACGCACCCCGTGGCCCGGCCGGATGATCGAGGTACGCAGCGTGTCGGTTCTGGTTCTGATTCTCGCCGTGAGCGCCGCCTGCTGCCTGGGCTTCGGATTCGTACTCCAGCAGAACGCGGCGCAACAGGCGCCGCTCAGTGACTTCCTCTCCCCCCGGCTGCTGCTGGACCTGGTGAAGGTGCCCCGCTGGCTCGGCGGTCTCGGACTGATGATCGTCGGCATGGTCCTGGGCGCGATGGCGCTGGGCCGGGGCGAGATCTCACTGGTGGAACCGCTGCTGGCGACGAACCTGCTGTTCGCGCTCGCGCTGTCCCGCAGACAGACCCGGCAGCCACTGGGCCGGCAGGGGTGGTTCGGGCTCGCGCTGCTGGCGGGTGGCGTGACGGCGTTCATCCTGGCGGGCCAGCCACAGGCGGGCAGCGCGGTCACCAACCCCCTGCGCCACTGGCTGATCATCGGGACCATGGTGGGCCTGGCCCTGCTGCTGACCACCTATGCCAAGCGCTCCCGGCTCAGCTGGGGGCCGGTCCTGCTGGCCGTGGCCGCCGGGCTGCTGTACGGCGTGCAGGACGCGCTGACCCGGGTGAGCGGGCAGCG
>NZ_MUBM01000676.1:0-376 GCF_002154505.1 Streptomyces carpinensis
CCGTCCCGCCGGGTGAGCAGCCAGGGCTCGACCACGCCCAGGCCACGCACCGGGCGCTGCCACATCGGCTGGAGGGCGAAGCGGTACACCGGCGGTTCCTTGCCCTCCTTCTCCGCGGCGGCCTCGGCCTCGGCCGCCTCCGCCTCGGACGCCGGGGCGTCGCCCGTACGGATCAGTTCCTCGGCGAACGCGCTGTCGACGAGCACGGCGTCGCGCGGGGCTATGGAGGTGAGGCGGGAGGCGAGGTTGACGGTCGTACCGAAGACATCGCCCATACGGGTGGTCACCGTGCCGAACGCCATGCCGACCCGCAGCTCGGGCATCGTCTCGTCGTTCTCCATGGTCTCGACCAGACGCAGCGCGATGTCGGCGGCCG
>NZ_MUBM01000676.1:441-2405 GCF_002154505.1 Streptomyces carpinensis
CCCGCCGAGGCGGCCAGCTGCCGGCGCCAGACGTAGACCAGGAACTCCTCCAGCTCGGGCAGCAGCAGCTCGACGATCGGGTACGTCACCTCGGTGCGCGTCATGCCCGGCTCGGGCGGCTCGGTCAGTCCCTCCAGGAAGGAGTCCATCTGCCATTCGGCCAACCGGGCGGTGGTCTGCCCGGTGGACCGCGCCACCTGCACGGCCATGGCCTCGCTGAGCAGGCCGGCCTCGACCAGACCGGCGAGACGCCGCAGGGCCAGTACGTCGGCCTCCGTCAGCGCCTTGGCCTGGCCGATGTCGGCGAAGCCCATGGCCCGCCAGAAGCGGGAGGCCAACTCCATGGAGACGCCGGCGCTGCGGGCCGCCTGGAAGGGGGTGTAGCGCCGCTCCGCGCCCAGGATGAGATGCTCCAGACGCAGCGCGAGCGGGTGCTCGCCGGAGTCGGCGTCGTGGGGGTCCACCCGGCCGTCCCCGTCCGCGCCGGAGCCCGTGTCGTCGACGGTCACGCCTGCTGCCCTTCCGATCTGCCACGGTCAGGTTCGACCGGCCTCAACTCTACGGCAGGTGTGCGCCAGCTCACTCGGTCAGGTCGGGCCGTGGGGTGACCTGACCGGCGTTTTCTCGGCGAGCGGACACGAACGCGGTGAGCGCACCCACCGCGAGGACACCGGCTCCCCACAAGCAACCCGACCCCAGGTTCACGCGGGCCGCAAGTGCACGATGTCGCCCGCCCCCACCGGCTCCTGCACGCCCTTCTCCGTCGCGAGGACCAGGCGGCCGTCGCCGTCCACCGCTACCGCCTCGCCGACCAGCGACCGCTCGCCCGGCAGCTCGGCGCGCACCCGGCGGCCCAGGGTCGCGCAGCCCGCCGCGTAAGCCTCCTGCAGACCGCTGTCGACCGGGTCGCCCCCGGCGGCCCGCCACCGCCCGTACCAGTCCTCCAGCGAGCGCAGGACGCCGCGCAGCAGGGGGTCGCGGTCCGTGCTCACCGCTCCGGCCAGGCCCAGCGAACCGGCCTGCGGCACGGGCAGTTCGTCCTTCCGGAGCGTGACGTTGATACCGACGCCGATGACCACGCCACCGTCGCCGGCTCGCTCCACCAGGATGCCGCCGGCCTTGCGTTCCTCGCCGCCGACCGTCACGAGCAGGTCGTTCGGCCACTTCAGCGCCGTGTCGACCCCGCCGGCCCGGGCCAGCCCGGTCGCCACCGCGACCCCGGTGAGCAGCGGCAGCCAGCCCCAGCGGGCGACCGGCACGTCGGTGGGCCGCAGCAGCACCGAGAAGAAGAGACCGGAGCGGGCCGGTGCGGTCCACCGGCGGTCCAGGCGGCCCCGCGCGGCCGTCTGTTCCTCGGCGATCAGGACGGCGCCCTCGGCCGCACCGCCGGACTCGGCACGGGCCACCAGATCGGCGTTGGTGGAACCGGTGCGCTCCACCACGTCCACCTGGGACCACAGGCCGCCCTCGCGAACCAGCCCGCGCCGCAGCGCGCCGGCGTTCAGCGGCGGGCGGTCGAGGTCTGACCAGCGGCCGCCTCCCGAGGAGTCGCCGGGGTTCTCGGGGCTGTTGTCTGCTGCATCTCGCGGCGTCATGCAAGCCACCCTAGGGTCTCTCGTCTGGATCAGGCCGGACAGGGAGCGGCGGTCTGGTCCGTGCAGCTGCGGGGCGGATGAGGGCGCAGACGCGGGCGTCGGCAACCGGCGACAACGCCGCTGGGGGCACCGCCCACGCCCTTGAGGCAATAGGGGAACGCGTGCCAGGCTCCACGAGCCCGGCATGATCCGAACAAGAGGCCCTGGGTGTGGCCAACGCCGCACTGCCGAACGGTGGGCGTGACACTACGCTACGCCTGAGTAACCGTCCCCCCTTTTGAGCAGGCAGGGAGCCGCATCCCGATGTCCGAGCCGGAAGAGCGTCAAGAGATCCAAGGGATCGACATTCACACGACCGCGGGCAAGCTC
>NZ_MUBM01000677.1 GCF_002154505.1 Streptomyces carpinensis
CACCCGGCGACCGTGTGCTGCTGCTCGGCCCGGCGGTCGCGGACAACCGGGCGATCCGCTTCCGGCCACCCGGGGACACCGACCTGGTGGTGATGTGGGGCGACGAGACCGCCGTACCGGCCGCGACCGCGATCCTGGAGTCCCTGCCGGCCGGCACAAGGGTGCGCGCCTGGCTGGAGGTGCGCCATGCCGGTGACATCCAGGACGTGGCCACCGAGGCCGACGCCGAGGTCACCTGGATGGTGCGCGACGACAGCCGGGCCCCGGCGCTTCCCACGGCTCTCGGGGCCCTGCGCGAGGTCCGACTCCCGCCCGCCGAGCACCCGTACGTCTGGATCGCGGGCGAGTCCGGGTGCGTGAAGGAGCTCCGCCGGCACTTCGTCGGCGAGCGCAGGATCGACAGGCGGCGCGTCACCTTCGTCGGCTACTGGCGGGAAGGCCTGAGCGAGGAGGAGTTGCGCGCACAGGAGTGACGCCGGTCACGCCTCCGGAGGGGCGGAGCTCGCGCCAGTCAAAGTTAGATTAGGCTAACCTAAGTTGATCTCGCGCGACTCCGCCCTCGCCCGTTCCGTACGGAACTCGTCCCCTACCGGAGGACCCCCACATGCGCTCGCACCTGCTCAATGACCTCACCGCGGAGCACTACCGGCGCTCCGTGACCGAAGGAGTCGAGCGGGTGGCCGCCAAACTCGCCGCCACCGACCGTCCGTTCACCGGCATCACGGTCGACGCCCTCGCTCCCC
>NZ_MUBM01000678.1:0-338 GCF_002154505.1 Streptomyces carpinensis
GGCACGGGAGTGCGGGGCGCGGCGGATGTCGCCGCGGGCGTGCGGGTCACGAGCGGTGGCCACCGGCCTCCCAGGTGAAGTCGCGCAGTGCCGCGAGGTTGCGCAGGGCCAGGGCGGCCGGGCCCTGCGGGCCGTCGGCGGCTGCTTCTCCGGTGGCCCAGGCCTCCACGGCCACGCGCACGGCGGCGCTCGCCACGGCGGCGGTGAAACGGAGTTCGGGAGTGAGGGGGGTCGCCGCGTCACTCGCCCGGTCATGGGCCGAGGCGTCGGCAACGTTGTCCTCGGTGCCGGCCCGGCTCGTCAGCACCTGCGCCAGGGCCCGCTCCGAGTCCTGGCAG
>NZ_MUBM01000678.1:385-683 GCF_002154505.1 Streptomyces carpinensis
CGCCGCGTAGAGGGGGGCCACGGCCTCCTCCTTGGTGGCGAAGTAGCGGTAGAAGGTGCGCGGGGCGATGCCGGCCGCCTGGGCGATGTCCTCGGCGCGGGTGGCACGCAGGCCCTGGGTCACGAAGAGGCGGGCCGCCGCCCGGGCGATCTCCATGCGCGTCGCGGCCTTACGGCGCTCGGTCAGGGAGGAGGGCCTGCGAGGAGCGGGGGTGGAGCTGATCACGTCGGCAGGCTATGCCTGTGTGGCAGAATCTGCCATCTGGGCGGGCCACCCCGGGGTTCAGGTCCGGGGTGCC
>NZ_MUBM01000679.1 GCF_002154505.1 Streptomyces carpinensis
GGGGCGGGATGGGCGGCTGAGGACGTACCCGCTGTCTAATGCGCGAGGAGAATGGCCATGCGGAAAAGTGTAACGGGCGTGTGCAAGCGGTTTTCCCGTGTGTTCGCGGCCGGGCGTTGTCGGTGGCCGGTGCCACACTGGGCGGCGAACCGGACTTTCCGGTGAGTACCGACTCAGGAGTACCGACTCACGAACACCGGCTCACAAGGGAGTGATCGGCATGGCGGACACGGTCGGCGGGCGCCCGAGCGTCTACCCGACGCTGCTGTACGCGGACGCGAAGGCGGCGATCAAGCAACTCACCGAGGCCCTCGGTTTCACCGAGCTGACGGTGTACGAGGGCGAGGACGGCCTCGTGCTCCACGCCGAGCTGGTGCAGGGCAACGGCGCGGTGATGCTCGGCTCCAAGGGCCGCGGCGGCCGCTTCGACGAGGTGATGCGCGGCGCGGGTCACGTGGGGGTGTACGTCGTGGTGGACGACGTGGACGGCCACTACCAGCGCGCGGTGGACCACGGCGTGGAGATCCTGATGCCCCCGACGGACCAGGACTACGGGTCCCGGGACTACATGGCCCGGGACGTCGAGGGCAACATCTGGAGCTTCGGCACGTACGTCCCGCGCGTGGAGGGCTGAGCCCGGGCCCTAGCTGCCGCCGGTGTGCACCTGGAAGGCGGCCCGGCGGACGGCCTTGGCCAGGGCGGGGTCGGGGTGTGCGGCGGCGAGCGCGACCAGCACCTGCACGGTGCGGGGATGGCCGACGGCCCGCACCTCGTCGAGCAGCGCGGGGACGGTGGGCTGCAGCGCGGCCTCCAGGTGCCGTACGAGCATCGGGGCCTCGCCGTGGTCGGCGACGGCGGCTGCGGTGTCCACCCACAGCCACGTGGCCTCCTCGCGGGTGAGGACCTCGTGGGCGTCCTCCGGGTCGACGCCGTCGTGCTCCGCCAGCCACAGCAGGGCGTACGGCCGCAGCGCGGGCTCGTCGAGCACGGCCCGTACGTCGGGCTCGGCGGGGGCGCCGACGACCCGCAGCGCCTCGAAGGCGAGCCCGCGCAGCAGGGCGTCCTCGCCGCGGGCGGCACCGAGGAGTTCGGTGACGGCGCTGCCGACGGGACGGGCGGCGAGCCAGGCGCGGTACTCGGCGCGGGCCGCGTTCGGGCGCAGCTGGGCGCAGCCGCGGAGCATGTCCTCGGCCGCCTGCTCGATGTTCCCCGCGGGGCTCTGGGCGGCGACGCAGATCTGCTCCAGCTTGACCCAGACCGCCCAGCTGCCCAGCGGGGTGAGCGTGGCCTGCCCGTCGCCGTAGGTCAGCGCACCGACGGAGGCGAGCGCCCGCAGCGCCCAGTCGAGCAGGGGCGCCGGCGCACCGTCCTCCACGGCACCGGCCGCGGGGACCGGGACGCCCGGGGCGATGGGAGCGGGGGCCGTGCCCGGGGCGGTGTGGGCGGCGTAGGGGATCTCGCAGCGTTCGGTGCGCAGTTCGGTGACGCGCTGCTGGAGGAGGTCGAGCAGCTGGTCGACCGGGACGGGACCGGCCGAGAGCTGGAGGAAGGAGAGCACCTGCGGCATGGCCGAGACGACCTCGGCGACGGCGGCGGCCTCGAGGCCCTCGGGCTCCGGGCAGGCGAGCGACCAGGCGTCGAAGAGGGCGACCCAGCCGCGCAGCACGGCGCTGTCGTCACGGTCCCAGGCGCGCAGCCGCCAGCCGGGGCGGGCGTTGTCGCCGTGCACCTCGACCAGACCGGCGAGGCGGGCGGTGTCCCAGTCGGCGCGGACCTGAGCGACGCTCAGGCCAAGCTCGGCGGCCGCCTGTTCGGCGGTCGCGTCGGAGAGGGTGGCCTTGCCGTCGGCGGTCGCCCCGTTCCGGCCGGGTCCCAGGGCGGCGTCGGCCCAGCGGGCGACGCGGACCGCCCCGGCCAGGCCGGAGCGCGCCATTCTGGCCAGTTCCGCCGGTGCCGGAGTGCCCTCCGGGGGGCGCGGTGCGGCGCGGCGGGGGCGCCGCTGGTTAACGGCTCGG